>NZ_JAFCTQ010000060.1:0-24692 GCF_049896105.1 Janthinobacterium sp. PSPC3-1
CTTGTTGTCATGTTCAACTCCTCAGGTGGTGTATTTTCCACCTATCGAGGTGTCCGAGCAAATTAGACCACAGCAGAGAAAGAACTGGCGGCGCTACAACAGCAATTGCGCCAGGCCAGAGATGACGGCATCGAGGCAATACGGACGCATACCCAAACTCGTTCCAGTCTGCAAAATGAGACCATCTTGCGCCACACAGCGCAGCAGCAGGTGGCCGATTTGCAAGAGCGCCTGGCCGAAAATGAGGCGCACCGGCGGTCGCTGGAGGAAAAGCATGCCCATGCGCGCGACTCCCTGGAGCACTATCGTCAGTCAGTTAAGGAACAGCGCGATCAGGACCAGCGGCGCCATGAACAGCAGACACAGCAACTGCAAGCAGAGCTACGGCAACAGCAACAAGCCGTGGTGCTCAAACAGGAAGAAGCGACTCGATTGAACAAGGAAGGCGCTAAGTTGGTAGCCGAGCTCTCACACGCCAAACAGGCGCTTTACGAGCAACAAGCGCTCGGCCGTCGGCAAGATCAAAAGATCGAGCAGCTTCATGCGGGGCAGCAGCACGCCGGAGATCTGGAACGACAACTTGCCGCCAAAGTGACTGAGAATGAGGTATTGCTGAGGCAGGCGGCAGAATTGGGCAAGGAGATGGGGGGACTGAAAACCCGATTCCGTGAGCTCGAATTGTCCTTGGCCCAAGCTAATGCTAGATCCGAAGCGAGCCAAAACATCAGTGAGGAATTGCGCGGTTATCTGCAGTCACTGGACCGACCACCCGCCTCAAAGTAGAGGTAGAGACTGGTCTGGACAGCCGACCGCCAATCTAAATGAACAGATATTGCAACAAAAATCAGAATTAAACTCTTTAAAAACAAAAACTTAGATCAAATTTTGGGAATTTTTACAGGAATCCCGGCCGGCATTAGGTAGATGCTGGCTGGTACAGCGATACTCGTGGGACATGAAATTTTCTGTACAGCCAATATTCCTGCCGTGAGTATGCAATTCACATTTCTTTCCATGTAATCAATAGCTTAGTTAGCTTTTCGCGAAAAAAACCGCAATCCCGGCCGACCCTCTGTCGCAGCAGGCCAGGGCGGGCTTGCCGCCGGCGGCCGGCAATCTTGCCGTTTTTACCACCGTGTCCGCCACGCTGACGGGGCGCGGCAGTCTCGATCCCGCGTTGGCGCAAGCCCTGTACCAGGCCTTCCAAGTAGCAGTCAAAGACTTCGATACGACCTTGCTGAAGCTGCGCGGCGCCATGACCGGCGAGGAGATCACATTTTCCGACGAGCAAAAAGCCGAGCAAGGCCTGAGCCAATCCATCCTGCAAGCCTGGTACCTGGGCGTGGTCGGCAAAGGAAAAAAGGCCGTCTGCGTGACCTATACCGAAGCGCTGGCCAACAAGGTGGCCGCGCCGATACTGGTGCCGCCCAGCTACTCCTATGGCCCGATCGGCACCTGGACCACGAAACCTGAATAAAAGAATCTCATGAAAAACATTACTTCCGCCGACGTCGTCGTGATCGGCGCCGGCATTTGCGGGTCCTTGCTGGCGCGCAAACTCGCCCTGGCCGGCCAGTCCGTGCTGATGCTGGAAGCCGGCCCGCGCGTCGCGCGTGGCGAGCTGGTCAACCGCTACCGCCATTCCGCCTTCAAGTCCGACTTCATGGCCCCATACCCGTTTTCCGAGATGGCGCCGCACCCGGTATTTACGCCGGAAGCGAATAACTACCTGGAGCAGGGCGGCCCGCATCCGTTCCAGGCGCAATATATCCGCATGCTGGGCGGCACCAGCTGGCACTGGGCGGCGCAGATGTGGCGCTTTCTGCCGAACGATTTCCGCACCCAGTCCGTGTATGGCGTGGGCAAGGACTGGCCGATCTCGTATGACGATATTGAAGCCTATTATTATGAAGCGGAAGTCATCACCGGCACCGGCGGCTCGCCCGACACGGGGTCGCCGCGCAAGCAGCCGTTTCCCATGGACCGCGTGCCGGCCTCGTATTTCCAGCAGCGCATCACCGAGCGCCTGGCGCCCGCCTTCAAGGTCGAGGACGACTGCACGGCGCGCAACAGCCGCAGTTTCGACGGCCGCCCGGCCTGCTGCGGCAACAATAACTGCATGCCGGTATGCCCGATCGACGCGCAATACCATGGCGGCATCGCGGCCGCCAGCGCCGAACAGGCCGGCGTGCAGATCCTGACGGAAGCGGTGGTCTACCGCATCGAGCACGACGCGCAAGGTGTGATTACCGCCGTCCATTACTATGACTGGAACAAGACCAGTCACAAGGTGACGGGCAAAACGTTCGTGATCGCCGCCAACGCCATCGAGTCGGCCAAGCTGCTGCTGATGTCGACCAGCACGCAATTCCCCGACGGCCTGGCGAATCGCACCGGCCAGGTGGGCCGCAACCTGACCGACCACCCGGCCATCGGCGTCACCTTCGACATGGATGAGGCCGTCTGGCCGGGCCGTGGCCCCGTCAGCCCCTGTTCGATCGGCCAGTTCCGCGACGGCGATTTCCGCAAGGAACACGCACCGTTCCGCCTCGATATCTCGAATGCCTCGCAGGTGGCGTCGGTGACCAAGGAGCTGATACAGGAGGGTTTCCATGGCGCCAAACTCGACGAGACGATTCTGCACCGCGCTTCGCGCCGGGTCAGCCTCAAGAATGCGCTGGAACAATTGCCCGACCCTGAAAACCGCGTCACCCTGAGCGGCAAGAAAGATGCGCTGGGCCTGCCCACGCCGCACCTGTCCTGGCATATCGACGACTACGTCATCAAGGGCACGGCCGCCACCAAATTGCGCTACGAGGAAATTGCCGCCCAGCTGGGCGCGACGAATATCAAGCACAGCAAGGCGGGCGCCTTCAGCAACCGCCAGCACATCACGGGGACGTTATCGATGGGCAAGGATGCCGCCAGCAGCGTGACGGATGCCTTCGGCCGCGCGCACGACCATCCGAATCTGTATATGGCCGGCACCGGCGTGATGCCGACCGTCGGTACCTGCAATGTGACCCTGACGGCCGTCGCGCTGGCCTTGCGCACGGCGGACCAGATCCTGGCGGAGGTGATCCATGCGTAAATTCCTGTTTGCACTGAGCCTGATGGCGGGCTTTTCTTCGCCGGCCATGGCCGGCGCCCCCAGCGCCGCGCTGATCGAACAGGGCCGCTACCTGGCCGTGGCCGGCGACTGCTTTGCCTGCCATACGCAGTCGGGCAAGGGCGGCCACGCGATCAACAGCCCGCTGGGTGCGATCTACGCGACCAATATCACGCCCTCGAAAACGGCCGGCATCGGCAACTATACGCCGGCGCAGTTCAGCAATGCCGTGCGGCATGGCGTGCGCGCCGACGGCAGCCAGCTCTATCCGGCCATGCCGTACACGGCCTATGCCAAGCTCGGCGACGAGGACATGAACGCCCTGTATGCCTATTTCATGCATGGCGTGCAGCCGGTCGACACGCCGGCACCGCAAACGCGGCTGCCGTTTCCGTTCAACCTGCGCTTTTCCATGAAGGCCTGGAATGCGCTGTTCCTCGACGACAAGCCATATGCCCCGGTCAAGGGCCAGTCGGTGGAATGGAACCGGGGCGCCTACCTGGTGCAGGGCCTGGCCCATTGCAGCACCTGCCATACGCCGCGCAATGTGCTGATGGCGGAACAGTCCGGCCAGTTCCTGCGCGGCAGCTCGCTGGGCACCTGGTATGCGCCCGACCTGGTGTCGGGCGGCTGGAGCCGCGACGACATGGCGGCCTACCTGGCGACCGGCCACGCCGGCAACGGCGCCACGGCGGGCGGCCCCATGCTCGAAGCGATCGACCTGAGTTTCTCGAAGATGCGCCCAACGGACGTGCAGGCGATGGCCACCTATCTGCATTCCCTGCAAGCGGGTGCGCAAACGGCGCCGGCCGTCGTCGCGCCGCTCTCGGGCAGCGATATCGCCGAAATGACGGGCAAGTTGCGCCCGGGCGAGCAACTGTACCGCGACAACTGCGCCTCCTGCCACCAGAACAATGGTGACGGCATGCGCGGCTTGCCGGCCTTGCGCAACCATCCGGTGTTGCGCCAACCCAACGCCGACAATGTGGCGATGGCCATCCTGGAAGGCGTCTGGCCCGAGCACCGCCAGGGCATGCCCGGTTTTGCGGCCGAATTGACGGACAGCCAGATCGCCCAGATCAGCAACTATGTGGTGCAGGATTTTGGCCACGGCAAGGCGGTGATGGCCGAGCCCAGAGTCGCATCCCTGCGGGCTGGCGGCGATACGCCGCTGCTGCTGACCCTGGCACGCGGTGGCCTGATCATCGCTGGCGTGCTGCTAGCGCTGTGGCTGCTGTTACTGGCCTGGCGCCGCAAACGCAACACTTAGTTATCTGCAAATTGCGCGCAAGCATATGCAGGATGCTTCGTTCGGTTTTGCCCTGCCGACCTTTATATTGCCTGGACATAATAACGAAAGGTCAATATGCCAGGGAATAATAAAGGTAGTCATCCGCGTCGCAAGCAACTGCAGCGCACCACATTGAGCTGCGCCATTGCTGCCGTGTTTGCCGGCGCCGCCATGCAGGCGCAGGCGCAGCAAGCGCCCGAGTCGCCGGAAGCCACACCTGCGGCCCAGGTGGTGGTGACCGGCACGCGCGTCTCGAACCGTTCCGTGCTCGATACCGCTTCGGCGGTGGACGTAGTCTCGGCCGAAACGTTGACCAATGTGGGCGTGACGGAACTGAGCCAGTCGCTGGCCAGCGCACTGCCGGCCCTGAACTTCCCGCGCCCCGGCCTGGTGGACGCCACCGATTCGGTGCGTCCCGTGACCCTGCGCGGCCTGTCGCCGGACCAGGTGCTGGTCCTGGTCAACTCCAAGCGCCGTCATTCGTCGGCGCTGGTCAATGTCAACGGTTCGGTGGGGCGCGGTTCCGCCTCGGCCGACCTGAACACCATCCCGTCCAGCATCATCAACAGCGTGGAAGTGCTGCGCGACGGCGCCGCCGCCCAGTACGGTTCCGATGCGATTGCCGGCGTGATCAATTTGCGCCTGCGCGAGAACCACAGCGGCGGCTCGCTGTTCATCAATGGCGGCCAGCGCAACACCAGTTACGGCTTCAATCCCGGCACTTTGCCGGCCGGCCTGGCCTTGAGCGCACCGACCACGCGCAGCCGTACCGACGGCGAAGCGCTGACCGTGGGCGGCTGGAAGGGTTTCAGCCTGGGCGACGACGGCTTCTTGACGGTGGCTGCGGAACTGAAGAAACAGAAACACTCGGAACGCAGCGCCTACGACACGCGCCAGTTCTACCAGAAGATCAATGGCGCGTTCGATCCGCGCGAACTGACCGTCAACCGCTACGACACCTGGTCGGGCGACCCGGAACTGAAACAGGCGACCCTGTTCGCCAATGCCGGCCAGACCCTGGCCTCCGGCCAGAAAATTTACGGCTGGGCCAGCTACCAGCGCCGTGAGACGGAATCGGCCGGCTTTTTCCGCAGGCCGCTGCAGGATGAAAATATCCTGTCCGTCTATCCGAACGGCTACCTGCCGATTATCGCCCCCACCGTCAACGATTACAGCGGCGCCATCGGCACCAGCTGGAGCGGGCAGGGCTGGGATTACGACCTGTCGCTGACCTATGGCCGCAACAAGATGCAATTCGACGTCGAAAACTCGATCAACCGCTCGATCGGCGCCGCCAGCAAGACCTCGTTTGACGCCGGCGGCTTCGCCTACCAGCAGGTGGCGGCCAACTTCACGGCCGTGCGCCCGGTGCCCGTCTCCTTCCTGCCGGCGCCGCTGAACGTGGCGGTCGGCGCGGAAGTGCGCCATGAAAACTATGAACTGTTCGCCGGCGAACCCGATTCCTACCGTTACGGCGGCCAGTTGCTGGCCAACGGCACGCCGGCCGCCGCCGGCGCCCAGGTGTTTCCCGGCTATACGCCCGACAACGCCATCGACCAGGGCCGCCATTCGACCGGTGCATTCATAGACCTGGAAACCAAGCTGACGCCAAAACTGCTGACCTCGTTTGCGGCCCGCGCCGAACGTTATTCGGACTTCGGCAACAATGTCACCGGCAAGGCCGCCGCCCGTTACGACTTCACGCCATCGTTCGCGCTGCGCGGCTCGGTCCAGAACGGTTTCCGCGCGCCGTCGCCGCAGCAGCAGTTCTACACGTCCACCTCGATGACCTTTATCGACGGCGTGGCCTACAATATCGCCACCTTCCGCCCGAACGAGGCCGCCGCCGTTGCCCTGGGCGCGAAACCGCTCGATGCCGAGAAATCAGTCAACTTCTCGCTGGGCGCGGTGCTGCGTTTTGGCGACCTGAGCATCACGGCCGACGCCTACCGCATCAATATCGACAACCGCATCGTGCTGTCGGAAAACCTGACATCTGGCGCCGTACGCAACTACCTGACCAGCCAGGGCTTCACGGGCGTGGGCGGCGCGCGTTTCTTTATCAACGGCGTCGACACCAACACCAAGGGCGTCGACGTGGTAATCAACTGGCCATGGAAGTCGCCGGCTGCCGGCCGCTTCGACTTTACCCTGGCCGGCAATTACAACCAGACCGAAGTGACGCGCGTGCCGGTCACCACCGAACTGGCGGCCCTGAACCCGGCGCCGACCCTGTTTGGCCGTTCCAATGTGATCGGCCTGGAAAAAGGCCAGCCGAAGAACAAGGTGACCGCCTCGGTCAACTGGAAACTCAAGGACTTCGGCGTGAGCGCCAGCGCCACCCGCTATGGCGAAACGATCTCGGCCGGCAGCACGGCGGCGACCGACTTCGTGGTCTCGTCCAAGACCATCGTCAACCTCGAAGGCCGCTACGCGCTGACCAAGGCGACCCAGCTGGCGTTCGGCGCCGACAACCTGTTCGACATCTACCCCGATGCCGTGCCGGCCTCGCTGAACACCACCGGCGCCGTGCCGTTCGCCAACCGCGCGCCGTTTGGGCGTGGCGGGCGCTTTGTGTACGCACGGGCCAGCTATAAATTCTAAGCAACGCCAACAATGTCGTCGGATTACGCGAGGCCAAGGCCTCGCTAATCCGACCTACGCCACCCATTATCAAGGAATACATTTGCTTCTCACATTGCAAAAAATGCTGGCCCCCATCCTGCTGGCCGCCAGCCTGTCCGTGCACGCCGCCCAGCCCATCGACACCTATCTGACCATCGAAAAAGGCTCGTTGCCGATTGTCTTGTCCGTCCCCCACGGCGGCGAAGTCGTGCTGGAAGGCGCACCTGAACGCGCCAAGGGCACCAAGGTGCAGGATGACCGTGTCAACGAGCTGGCCGCCGCCATCCAGCGCCACTTGCTCGCCAAGACCGGCAAGCAGGCGTATCTGGTGGGCGCGAAGATCAGCCGCAAATATGTCGATTTCAACCGCCGCGCGGAAGACGCCTATGAGTCGCCGGACGCCGCGCCCGTGTATGAGGCCTATTACGGTGCCTTGCGCAGCGCCGTCGACCAGGTGCGCACGCAGCCGGGCGCGCTGCTGCTCGATATCCACGGCCAGAGTTTCAAGCGCGACGTGGTGTTTCGCGGCACCGGCAGCGGCCTGACGGCAAATAACACGCCGTTCTACGGCGAACCGGACGGCCTGGTGACGCGTTTGAATGCGGCGGGCCTGAACGTGGAACCGGCCAGCGCGCAGGCGAAAGAAGAACACTTCAGCGGCGGCACCATCGTGCGCGTGTTCGGGCGCCAAGCGCCGCAAGGCATCGACAGCGTGCAGCTGGAGTTCGGCGCCAACTGGCGCACCACGCCGGACCGCATCGAACAGACGGCGGCCATCGTGGCCGACGCGCTGATACGCCACTTGCTGGCGGCGAACGAACAATAAGCAAGCGGGCACGGCGTGGGCAGAAACGCCCGCCTGCCTGTACCATTCTCTTTTCTTCAAGCATCAAGGAACACCGCAATGATTTTTCGCCACCTGGCCCCGGCCGCTCTTACCGTCATGGCGCTTGCCGTCTCCACCGCCGTCCAGGCCGTCTCCTTGCCCGCCGTGGAAGCGAAGAGTGGCATGGTCGTCTCGTCGCAGCACCTGGCCAGCCAGGTCGGCGTCGATATCATGAAGAAGGGCGGCAACGCCATCGATGCGGCCGTGGCGGTCGGTTATGCGCAGGCCGTGGTCAACGCCTGCTGCGGCAATATCGGCGGCGGCGGCTTCATGACGATCCACCTGGCCGATGGCAGGGACACCTTTATCAACTTCCGCGAAAAGGCACCGGCCGCCGCCAGCGCCAATATGTACCAGGATGCCGACGGCAACTTGAAACCGGGCGCCAGCCTGCACGGCTACCTGGCCGTCGGCGTGCCCGGCACCGTGGCCGGATTCGATTACGCACAGCGCAAATACGGCAAGCTGACGCGCGCCCAGGTGCTGGCCCCTGCCATCAAGCTGGCGCGCGAGGGGTATATTCTGAACCGTGGCGACACCGACATCCTCGACACCACCGTGGCGTACTTCAAGAAAGACCCGGAAGCGGCCCGCATCTTCCTGCGCAAGGACGGCACACCGCTGCAGCCGGGCGACCGGCTGGTGCAGAAGGACCTGGCCAAGACCCTGGAGGCGATCGCCAGAAAGGGACCTGACGCCTTCTACAAGGGCGCGATTCCCCTTGCCGTGGAAAAAGCGGCGAAGCAGGGCGGTGGCGTGATCACGGCGGCCGATTTCGCGGCCTACACCACCACCGAAATGGCGCCGCTCGCATGCAGCTATCGCGGCTACCAGTTCATCTCGGCGCCGCCGCCAAGCTCGGGCGGCGTGACCCTGTGCCAGATCCTGAATATCCTGGAAGGCTACGACATGAAAAAGCTGGGTTACAACTCGGCCGCTTCCGTGCATTACATGACCGAAGCCATGCGCCATGCCTACAAGGACCGCAACACCTACCTGGGCGACCCGGATTTCGTGCAGAACCCGGTTGAACACCTGCTGAGCAAGTCCTATGCGGCGCAGATCCGCAGCCGTATCCTGCCCGACAGGGCCACGCCGTCCGCCCAGGTGCAGCCCAACGCGCAGGGCGAAAAGCCGGAAACCACGCATTATTCGGTGGTCGACAAGCACGGCAATGCCGTCTCGACCACCTACACGGTGAACGGCCGCTTCGGCGCCGTGGTGATCGCGCCCGGCACCGGCTTTTTCCTGAACGACGAGATGGATGACTTCACGACCAAGATCGGCGCGAAGAACATGTACGGCCTGGTGCAGGGCGAAAGCAACGCGATTGCGCCGGGCAAGCGGCCGCTGTCGTCGATGGCGCCAACCCTGGTGACGAAAGACGGCAAGGTGTTCCTGGTCACCGGTTCGCCGGGCGGCTCGCGCATCATCACCATCACCCTGCAGTCGGCGCTGAACATCATCGACTACGGCATGGAGCCGCAGGAAGCGGTGGACGCGCCGCGCATCCACCACCAGTGGCTACCCGACCAGGTGTATTACGAGCGGCGCGGCCTGTCGGTCGATACGCTCAATATTCTCACCGGCATGGGCTACAAGATGACGGAGCAGAGCACCTGGGGCGCGACCGAACTGATCATGATGGGCTTGCCAAACGCGGCCGGCGTGGGCGCGGCCAGCGCGGGCAATGATTCGGGTGTCTCGGGCAAGGTGCTGCCCGGCTATATCTACGGCGCCAACGACGGCCGGCGTCCGGCGGGCTCGGCTGTTGGGTACTGAGCAACTGGCGACATTTGTGTGAGGTAAATGTGCGGGTGTGGCTTATCATGGTGCAACATCAATTAATAATCAGCCACTATCCATGTCTCAACTCACACTCCAACAAAAGACGTTCCTGCTGCTGCTTGCCATCGTCACCATCGCCTTTGGCTGGATCCTGCTGCCCTATGCAGGCGCCATCTTCTGGGGCGTGATCCTGGCGATCGTGTTCGCGCCCGTGTATCGCTGGGTCTTGCTGAAAACCAAGGGCAGGGCGACCTTGTCGTCGATCCTTGTGTTGCTGCTGATCCTGGTGATCGTGATCCTGCCGCTATCGCTGATTTCCGGCGCGCTGGTCAACCAGGCGGCGTCGGTGGTGGAAATGGTCAAGGCGGGCGACATTACCGTGGCCGGCTTCTTCGGCAAGGTAATGGACGTGCTGCCCGGCTGGGCGATCAACCTGCTGGACCGCTTCAACCTCACCAACCTGGCCAGCCTGCAAGACAAGCTGACGGCCGGCGTCTCGCAAGTGAGCCAGGTGGTCGCCGTGAAAGCCATCAATATCGGCCTGTACACGTTTGACTTCCTGACCAGCCTGGGCATTCTGATGTATTTGCTGTTCTTCCTGCTGCGCGATGGCGCCGCGCTGACGGCACGCATCCGCGCCGCGATTCCGCTCAGCCGCAAATACAAGCAGCGCCTGTTCAACAATTTCACGACCGTGATCCGCGCCACCGTCAAGGGCAATATCCTGATCGCCATCGCGCAGGGCGCGCTGGGCGGACTGATCTTCTGGTTCCTCGACGTGCGCGCCGCCTTGCTGTGGGGCGTGCTGATGGCGTTCCTGTCGCTGCTGCCGGCCATCGGCGCGGCGCTGGTGTGGGCGCCGGTCGCCATCTATTTCCTGGCCACCGGTTCCATCTGGCAAGGCGTGACCCTGATCGCCTTCGGCATCCTGGTGATCGGCCTGGTCGACAACCTGCTGCGCCCGGTGCTGGTCGGCAAGGACACCAAGATGCCCGACTATGTGGTGCTGCTGTCCACCGTGGGCGGCATGGCCCTGTTCGGCCTGCACGGCTTCGTTATCGGCCCCATCGTGGCGGCCATGTTCATCGCGGCCTGGGACCTGTTTGCCACGGCCAGCGAATTCCATACGGAGTAAGCCGGCATGGACAGCACGACCATCGCGCTGGCGCCGGCGCGCGAAGACGATGCGGAAGAACTGGTCGCGCTGCGCATCGCCGCCATGCGCGACAGCTTGACGCGCATCGGCCGCTTCGACCCGCAACGCGCGCGGACACGCTTTTTGTCCGGCTTCGTGCCCGCACACACGCGCCATATCGAGGCCAGCGGCCGGCGCGTCGGTTTTGTCGTCGTCAAGCCCGAATCGGACACCTTGCTGCTCGACCATCTGTATATCCACCCGGACTGCCAGGGCCTGGGGATAGGCGCTATCGTGCTGGCACGCATTATCGATGAGGCGAGGCAGCAAGGCTTGCCGCTGCGGGTGGGCGCGCTGCGCGACAGCGATGCGAACCGCTTCTATCTGCGCCACGGTTTCAAGCTGGTCGGGCAGGAGGAATTCGACAATTACTATCTGCTGAGTGTGTAATGGAGCGTGCAATGAGCAGCAATACCACCACCTTGCGCCTGGTCCTTGGCGACCAGCTCAATGCGCGGCACCGCTGGTTCACCGAGGTCGACCACACCATTCTTTACGTGCTGATGGAAGTGCGCCAGGAAACAGATTACGTGCTGCACCACGCGCAAAAGATCCTCGCCATCTTCGCCGCCATGCGCGACTTTGCGCGCCAGCTGCGCGCGGCCGGCCACCGTGTCCATTACATTGCCATCGACCAGCCGCACAGTGCGCGGGCCATCACCGACAATCTCGACGCGCTGGTGGCCGACCATGGTGCGGCGTCGGTGCAATACCAGGCGCCCGACGAGTGGCGGCTGGACCAGCAGTTGTACCGCCACGGCCGCACCGCCAGGGTGCCGTGGCTGATGGTCGATACCGACCATTTCTATACGGGCCGCCATGAGGCGGCAGATATCTTCAAGGGCCGCAAGCAGTGGCTGATGGAGTTTTTCTACCGCCAGTTGCGAGTAAAGCATGGCGTGCTGATGGCGGATGCCAAACAGCCGGTCGGCGGCCAGTGGAATTTCGACCATGACAACCGCAAGCCGTGGCGCGGTGTGCCCGCCGAACCGAAGGACGCACGCACGTTTCACGATCACGGCGCCTTGTGGCAATCGATTGTCGACGCCGGCGTGAAAAGTTTCGGCAATCCGCAAGCCGGCCGGCTGCCCTGGCCCTTGAACCGCGACGAAGCCTTGCAGCAGCTCGACGCTTTCTTGGCCAACGGCTTGCCGCATTTCGGCGACTTCCAGGACGCCATAAGCAGCAAGGCCTGGCGTTTGTTTCACTCGCTGCTGTCGTTTGCGCTGAACGTGAAAATGCTGCAGCCGCGCGAGGTGGTCGAGCGCGCGCAAGCGGCCTATCATGCCGGCGCCGCGCCGCTGGCGGCCGTCGAAGGCTTTATCCGCCAGATCCTCGGCTGGCGCGAATATGTGCGCGGGGTGTACTGGACGCATATGCCTGAATATGTCGAAAAGAACTTTTTCGGCCACGAACGTCCGTTGCCGCGCTGGTTCTGGGACGGCAAGACGAAAATGAATTGCGTGTCGCAGGCGATCACGCAATCGCTGGAGCAGGCGCACGCCCACCATATCCAGCGCCTGATGGTGATCGGCAACTTCGCCTTGCTGGCCGGCCTGCATCCAACCGAGGTGCACCACTGGTACCTGGGCATCTATATCGACGCCTTCGAATGGGTGGAACTGCCCAACACCGTCGGCATGAGCCAGTTCGCCGATGGCGGCTTCCTGGCCACCAAGCCCTATGTGTCGAGCGCCGCGTATATCGACCGCATGAGCGACTATTGCAAGGGCTGCCACTACGACAAAAAGGCGCGGCTGGGCGAGACCGCCTGTCCGTTCAACGCGCTGTATTGGGATTTTTTCCGGCGCAATGCGGCCAGCCTGGAGCGCAATCCGCGCATCGGCATGGCCTATCGCCAGCTGGAAAAAATGGATGATGCGGCCATCACCGGCTTGACGGAGCAGGCGCGCATGATGCTGGCGAAGCTCGACACGCTGTAGCTGCCAACCTTGAAAGATCAATCAATGATGCCCTCGAAATTGCTTTTTCTGCCCGGCGCGCTGGGACGCATGGATTTCTGGCTGCCGGCCGCTGACCTGCTTTGCCACCCGGCGCAAAAACTGCATATGGGCTGGCCCGGTTTCGGCCCGACCCCGGCGGACCCCGGCGTCAACGGCATCGACGACCTGGTCGCCATGGTCGTCGATGAAATGGATGGCCCTTGTGCACTGATCGCGCAATCGATGGGTGGCGTGGTCGCCATCCGCGCGGCGCTGGCCCGGCCTGAACACGTGACGCATCTGGTGCTGGCCGCAACCTCCGGCGGCATGGATATCGCCAGCCTCGGCGCGCAGGACTGGCGGGAGATGGTGCGCAAGGACTTTCCCGCCTTGCCCGACTGGTTCCTCAACGATCACGCAGACCTGACACCCCAACTTTCAGCCCTGCGCATGCCGGTGTTACTGCTGTGGGGCGATGCCGATCCCATCAGTCCTGTCGCTGTTGGCGAGCAGCTGGCGCGCCATCTGCCGCACGCCAGCCTCCAGGTTTTCAACGGCGCGGATCACGATCTGGCATACACGCATGCGGCGGCGGTTGCGGCACTGATCGCTCGGCACCTGAACGCGCCGGTGCCCACTTCAGGCTGACGCCCAGGCTGCCCAGCACGATCAGGCCCAGCCCCGCCAGTTGCACCAGGGCCAGCCGCTGGCCATACACCAGGTAATCGAGCAGCAGGGCCAGCAAGGGGTAGCCGAACGACAGCACGGCAATCGTCGCCACTGCCAGGTGCCGGTAGGCGCTGTAGCTGAGCACATACGCCAGGCCGCTGTGGATCACGCCCAGGCCCACCAGCCAGTACCAATGATTGCCCGGCCGCAGCACCGTGCTGCTGGAAAACGCCGCCAGCATCAGGGCGCCCACGCAGCATTGCAGGAACACCACCGCGATCGCCCGCTGTTTGCTGATATGGCGCGACAGCAGCAGCGACGCGCCGCACAGCACGCCGGCCAGCAGGGACAGCCCGATGCCGGCCTGGTAGTGCGCTCCCATGCCGGACAACATGCGCTGCGGATGGGCCGAACACAGCAGGCCCAGAAAGGCCAGCAAGGTCCAGCCCCAGTCGGCCGGCCGGGTGCGTTCGCCCAGCAGCAGCGTCGCCAGCACCATCATCACGAAGGGGTAGCAATAAAACATCATGGTCGATACGCTGATCGACGAGCGCGCCATGCCGGCAAACAGGCTGACCCAGCTGAGCACCAGCAGCACGCCCGAGGCGATGGCGCCCAGCACCAGCTTGCGGTCTTGCAAGATGCCGCGCAGATGGCCGCCCGTCAGGCCCCAGAGACCGAGGAAAATGGCGCCGAACAGGCAGCGATAGAACACCGTGGTGACGGGGTCCTGGCCGCCTTCGTGGACAAAGATGCCGACCGAAGCGATCAGGAATTGCGCGGCAAGCATTTGCCACAGGGCGGTGCCGCGCGGTGAGGAGGTGGTTGACATGATGAGTTGACGCCTGGTAATCAAGGCAGGCCAGTGTAGTTTTTCGCTGCAAACCAATACAGCAGCAGGTATGATGAAAAGAGACAAATACAGGGACTGCTCCATGCTTTACAAAAACCTGGCCCAGCTGCTGCGCCTGCAGATACAACAGGGCGGTTTGCGCCCCGGCGAGCGGCTGCCGTCGATCCGCCAGCTGGCCGCCAGCCACCGGGTCAGTGCGGCCACGGCCGTGCAAGCCTGTTTGCAACTCGAGCGCGAAGGGCTGGCCGAAGCGCGCCCGCGCATCGGTTATTTCGTGCGCGCCGCCAGCCAGGGCCTGCGCTCGACCGTGCCGCCGCCGCGCGCGCCGGCCCTGATCAGCAACCCCGCCTTGCTCGATTTGCTGCTGGTCGACGATGGCGCCCATATGTTGCCGCTGCACGCGGCGCGTCCGGCGCCGTCGCTATTGCCTGACGCCACCATCGCCGCCGCCCTGTCGCGCAGCCTGCGCCGCCAGCGCGAGTCTGCCCTGGGCTATGCGCCGCCGCAGGGTTACGCGCCGTTGCGCCGGCAGATCGCCCAGCGCTACGCCAGCATGGGCGTGACGGTCGACGCCGATGAAATCATCATTACGGCCGGCGCCATGGAGGCCATCACGCTGGCCCTGCGCGTGCTGACCCGCCCCGGCGACATCGTGCTGGTCGAAACGCCGACCTACCAGGGCATCCTGCAGACGGTGGCCACCCTGGGGTTGCAGGTGCTGGAGTTGCCGCGCCTGCCGTCTGGCGGCCTGGACCTGGCCTTGCTGGAAACCCTGCTGGCGGCGCAAGCGGTGCGCGCGGCCGTGATGGTGCCGAATTTTTCCAATCCGCTGGGCTTGAGCCTGGACGACGGCACCAAGCAGGCGCTGCTGGCATGCTGCGCGCGCCACGGTACGGTGCTGGTCGAAGACGATATCTATGGCGACCTGGCCTGGGACGACAGCCGGCCGCCGCCGTTGCGGCGCTGGAACGATGGCGGTGCCGTGATCACCTGCAGTTCCTTTTCCAAGACCCTGTCGCCGGGCCTGCGCGTGGGCTGGATGCTGGGTGGCGCGTGGACCGGCGAACTGCTGCGCGCCAAGTATTTTTCCACGGTGGGCAATGCGGCCCTGCCGCAGCTGGCCATCTCCGACTACCTGGCGCGCCACGACCTGGAGCGCCATTTGCGCAAACTGCGCCGCGCGCTGGCCGGCAACGCCAGCCGCATGCGCGATGCCATCGACCAGCACTGGCCGGCCGGCACCCGCATGGGCGAGCCGCGCGGCGGCTTGTCGCTGTGGATACAGCTGCCGGCCGGCAGCGACGCGGCCGTCTTTTCGCGCGCGGCGCTGGCGCAAGGCGTGGGCGTGATGCCCGGCCATGTATTTTCAGGCAATGGCGACTACCGCGACCATGTGCGTCTCAGTTGCGGCTTGCCGTGGGACGACAGGCTGGACCAGGCGCTGCGCTGCCTGGGCGAGCTGGCCGCCAGGCAGGGCGGTTAAGCACGTGAATTTCAGTCCGGAATGCTGACGCCTCCGGGTTGGCGGGTTCGGATGGCACGCCGTGCATGGCCGCGCTGATGGCCTCGATGGCGTTCAAGCGCGCCACTTCGCCCGGCATCATGAGGTTGATCATGACGTCGTCGGCGCCGTAGCTGGCGGCCAGACAACTTCCAGGCGGGTGGCGGTAATGCGCCACTGTCCATCGATACGGCGGTACTCGTCGGCATACAGGCCGAGCAGCAGAAGCGGATTCGGATCGGCCTTCGACGCGGTTTCAAAATCGATCAGGTAGCAGCGGCCCGTGGCGGTGTCGGGCCCGGTCAGCCTGATCCAGTGGTTGGTGATCGCGTGCAGGAAGGGGTAGCTGCCCCGGCGGTCGCGATCGAACTGCGTGAAAGCATCGTTCAGGCCTGCCTGGATGGCGGCCAGCCCTTCCATTTTTCCGACCGTCACCTCGACCACGGCGTCGCTGGAAAAAACCTGGTCGAGTGCGGCGATGTTATTGCTGTCCAGATAATGTGCATACAGCGTGCGCAGATTGCGGATTTCTTCACGGTCAAACAATGCCTTGATGTCCTGGTTCATATTGCGGCTCCTTCTTGCGCGGCATGACGCGGATAGTCGGTGTAGCCCGTAGCGCCGTGCAGGCCATACAGCGTTTCGCGCCGGGCTTGCGCCAACGGCCAGCCATGGCCCATGCGCTCGACCAGGTCCGGATTGGCCACAAAAGGCTGGCCGAACCCGATCAGGTCGGCTTTGCCTTCCTGTAATGCCGCTTCCGCGCTGTCCCGGTCAAAGCCGCCCGCCACGATCAGCGTGCCGGCATAAGCCTTGCGGAACTGGACAAAGAAGCTGGTGTCGCAATCGGCGCCCAGGGTGCGCTGGTCGCTCAGGTGGACGTAGGCCAGATTGCGCTTGCCCAGTTCCTGCGCCAGCGCCAGCCAGGTCCCGGCCTCGTCATCGTAGCCGTGCATGTCGTACAGACGGCCGAACGGCGAGATGCGCACGCCGACATGGCGCGCGCCGATTGCCGCGATGAGGCCGTCGATGGTGTCGAGCAGCAGGCGCAGGCGATTTTCCATGCTGCCGCCGTAGCGGTCGTCACGGGTATTGAGTTCGCCATTGATGAATTGCTCGAACAAATAGCCGTTGGCGCCGTGTACCTCCACGCCATCGAAGCCGGCCTGCATGGCGCGCCGGCCCGCGGCGACAAAGTCGGCGGCGATCGCCGCCACTTCCTCGGTCGCCAGCGCGCGCGGTGCGCTGGTGGCGACATGGCCGGGCACGCCGGGCGCCGTCCACGCATAGGTCTGCACGCCGTGCGCACGGCGCGCCACCGGCGATACCGGCGCGGCGCCTGCCTCCTGCAGCGACACATGCGAGTTGCGCCCAACATGCCACAGCTGGGCGAAAATCCGTCCGCCGGCAGCGTGCACCGCATCGGTCACGCGCCGCCATGCCTGGCCCTGGTCGTCTGTGTACAGCCCGGGCGTGAACAGATAGCCGGTGCCTTGCCGCGACACGGCGATGCCTTCCGTGATGATCAGCCCGGCCGTAGCGCGCTGGCTGTAATAACGTTCGGTCAGCACATCGGCCACGCCGTTGGCGGCGCGCGAGCGCGTCATGGGCGCCATCACGACGCGGTTGGCCAGGTCCAGGCCTGCCAGGTCATACGAATTGAACAGCTTCATGGGTTTCCTTCTCCATCTCAACGAAGCACCGATTCTATTCCGATTACAATGATTTATAATCGGGATTCAATTCCAAAGATTCAGGACTGAGGGGAATAAATGCAGGGGACTGGCGATCGTTTCGACGGCATACAGGCATTCCTGGCGGCCGCCCATGCGGCAAGCTTTACGGCAGCAGCCCGGGCGATGGGGCTGACGCCGTCCGGCGTGGCCAAGAGCGTGACGCGCCTGGAAGCGCGCGTCGGCATGAAGCTGCTGCACCGGACCACGCGCAGGATTACGCTGACGCCGGAAGGCGAGGCCTACCTGGCGGCCTGCTCACGCGCGATCAACGAGCTCGACACCGCCGAAACCGATCTGGTACCGAAGGACTGGGTGCCGCAGGGACGCGTCCATGTCGGGCTGCCGGGCGCGTTCGGACGGCGCCACGTGCTGTCCGGGCTGCTCGACATGGCCGCGCGCTTCGACAAGCTCGACCTGACGGTGTCATTTACCGAACGTACGGTGGACCTGGTGCAGGAAGGCCATGACCTGTCGGTGCGGATCGGGGAATTGGGCGATGACGCCAACCTGGTGGCCAGGCGGCTGGGCACGCAGCGCCTGATCATCTGCGCGTCGCCGGCCTATATCGAGCGACATGGCGCTGTCGATGTACCGGAAGAACTGCGCGACCGCGACTGCATCATCGGCTCGCGCCGGCAACAGAAGCAGACCTGGCTGCTGCGTACCGCGGACAAGCGCCTGCTACATCAGGAAATCCGTGCCCGCCATGAATTCAGCGACGGCGAGGCCATGCTTGCCGCCGGGCGCGCTGGCTGCGGCATCATGCAGATGCCGACCTGGCTGGTCGGCGACGATATCAGCCGGGGCACGCTGGTGCCGCTGCTGGAGCAATTTGCCGGCGGTGAAATGCCGATCCACGTGGTCTGGCCCAAATCGCACTACCTGCAGCCCAAGGTGCGCGCCGTCATCGACATGCTGCAGGCACTGGCCGCCAGCAAGGATTCCGGCTTTGTGCCCTAGATAAAACTCAGCTTTCTGCGCGCCTGGCCGGGTGCATCGGCAGGTGTACCGTAAAACTGGTGCCCTTGTCCTTGCCCTCGCTGCTGACGGCAATCGCGCCGCCGTGCAGTTCGACCAGGCGCCGCGCAATATACAGGCCGAGGCCCAGGCCGCTGGCGTTCGCATGGCTTTGCAGGGTGAATGCACCGAACACGTGCGGCAGGTCTTGCGGCGAGATGCCCTGGCCGCTGTCGCGCACGACGATGCGCACGCCGCTGGCGTCGCGCTCGATCAGCACGGCGATCGTGCCGCCGGCAGGGGTGAATTTGATGGCGTTGAGAATTAAATTCCACAGCACCTGCTGCAGCCGGCGCGGGTCGGCATCGATCTCGATCTGGTCGCCGAAGTCGAACGGCATGACGGACAGGGCGATGCCTTTTTCGCTGGCGTTCACCTCGGTGGTGGAGACAGCGTCGCGCACGATGCGTCCCAGCGAGACGGCCACGCGCTCGACCGACATGGTGCCGGTCAGGGTGCGCGCCGCGTCGATCAGGTCTTCCACCATCGCCGCCTCCTGGCGCACGTGCACGCGCATCGCCAGCAGGGCGGTTTTCAGCGCCGGCGGCATGTCGCGCATGGTGTGCAGCAGCAGGTCGACCCGCATCGACAGGGCCGACAGGGGCGTGCGCATCTCGTGCGAGACGGTGGCCAGGAACAGCTCGCGCGTACGGCTGACGCGGTTCAGTTCATCGATGGTGTCGCGCTGGCGGTCGAGCGAGCCGGCCAGGGTGCGCAGCAGTTCGCGGTAGGTGGCCAGGCGCGCGTCGGTCAGCGGCGTTTCCAGGCGCACTGCGTTCCACAGCGCATGGCCTGGCACGCCGACCAGGGCGGCCAGCTGCTCGCAGGCCATGGGCGAACTGAAGTCGCGCGGGCACCAGCCAAATACCAGCACGCCATAGCGGACACCGGCCCGCGTCAAAGGCAGCGAGCAGATGTGCATGCCGTGAAACAGTTCCCCGGCCTCATCCTGGCCGGCCGCCATGTCGGCGACAATGCGCCGTTCGGCGGCGGTGCCGGGGCCGTCGTCATGCCACAAGGTAGAGCTGCCAAGCAATTGCGCCGTGCGCGAGGGGAGCAGCGGCCCGACCTGGCGCACGCCCGCGATGTCATAGGCCGACACCACCAGGCCGCTGGCCTGGCTGAACTGCAGCAAGGGCGTGCGCCATTCGTCCCAGTCGACCCGGGAGAAATCGGCATCGGCGAGGCGGATCACGCCGTCTCTTGCTGCGGCAGGACGACCGAATCGGGCAAGTCCTCGCCATTGACGACGGCCGATTCGATCGCCGGGCTCTGGCGCGTGGGCGAGCGTGACAGCAGGCTCGAATAGGCCGAGAACGGCAGTTGCGGCACCGCATTGGCGCGCGCCAGTTCGGTGCGGTCCTCGTCCAGCAGCGCCAGGCCGCCTTCCGTAATCACGTATTCGCGCGTGACCTGCAGGTTGCGGCTACCGCGCACCTTCGGGATCGCGATGGCGCGCCGCAGCACGGTGGAAATCTCGACGTAACTGAGCAGGATGATATTGTCGACCAGGTGCGAGCCCTTGAGCTCTTCGCTGATCTGCGACAGCCCCAGCAGTTCGGGACTTTCGTAGTTGAACAACACGGTCGCCAGGCGGTTCTTGAAATGGCTGGCCAGCGCATACAGATAATCGGCGACCTCAAGGCGGCTGGCCATCTCGTACACGGCGATCGAATCGAACACGATGCAAGCGATGCCTTCCTGCTCGACCAGCTTGATCACGCGGTCGAAATGCACGTCCAGTTCCAGTTCCAGCGGCGACTCGTACAGCAGGAACAATTCGCCGCGTTCCTGCATGCCTTCCAGGTCGAAGCCCAGCGAGGCCGCGTTGCGCGCCAGCTGGCGCGGGTGTTCATCGAGGGTGACCAGCAAGGTCTTGTGGCCGGCCTGGACGGCGGCGGTCAGGAACTGCACCGACAGCACCGTCTTGCCGGTGCCGGAAATGCCGCTGACCATGGTCACCGAGCCTTCGTACAGGCCGCCATCCATCAGCACGTCGATGGCCGGCGCGCCGACCGAGATGCGCTGATCCGAGGTCGGCTGGTCATTCAGCAACAAGGGGCGCGACTGCGCGCGGCGGTATACATGGATGCCCTGCTGCGCTTCGATGCGCATGGTGTGGCTGCCGCCGATGAAATCCTGGCCGCGCGACTTGGCCACCGTCAGCCGGCGCTCGACCCGGCGCCGGTGTTCCGCGCGCGACAATTCGATGATGGTGTCGAACACGAAGCGCTCATGGGCCGGCGCGGCAAGCGATTCGTCGCGCTCGGCCGTCACCATGGTGGTCACGCCGAGCCGGTTCAGGCCCTCGATCAGCACGTGGATGTCTTCGCGAAACGCCAGGTCGTGCGCCTCGGCGTACAGGCGCATGGGCGTCAGGCCGTCGATCAGCAGGCGCCGCGCGCCCATCTGGCGCAGGGCGGTGGCAAACGCGCCGTCGGTATTGCGGAATTCCGACAGCAGCACGGCAGGGCTGGTCTGGATGATGCGGATCAGTCCCCGGTCGATCTGCGCCTGCAGGTTCCAGCCGAAGCCGGCCGCATCGCGCAGCAGCTTGGCCTCGTCCAGCTCGAACGAGACGATCACGCCCGGTTCATCGTATTGCGCCGCCCCGGCATGGATAAAGCCCAGCCCCAGGGTCGTCTTGCCCGCGCCCGGCGCACCTTCCACGATGATGTTGTTATGGCGCGGAATGCCGCCAAAAAGGATTTCATCGAGCCCGGCGATACCGGTCCTGACCAGCGCTTCCACGTTATTCATGTGCGATTGAGAGTAAAAATATGATAATTACCCGCAGTGTAGCAGCTTGCATGGGGCGAAGAGCAGTATGGTCCGGCTTGCTGGCGGCCGGTGACGCCACTGGTTCACGCATTATTCCATTTCATGGAAAGATGAATCTCGATTTCAGGGGATTATCGGATCCACTGGAAAGACTGATAATGACCCTGTCGCGCCGACACTGGCGCCCATTTGCCGGAGCTTCATCATGTCCTATGGTTTTCTCGATATCGCCATCACCCCCAGCGTGCGTGCCGCACAGGCCGGCATGGGCGCCGATCACGCCTGGCAGGATTTCAAAGGGCACCGCGAGTTCGACCAGTTCACCGGCAACGAAGCCGCCTTTATCGGCGAGCGCGACAGCTTCTATATGGCAACCGTGTCGGAAACGGGCTGGCCCTATGTGCAGCACCGCGGCGGCCCGGCCGGCTTTCTCAAGCTGATCGACGCGCAAACGCTGGCCTTTGCCGACTACCGCGGCAACCGCCAGTACATCAGCACCGGCAACCTGGCGGCCAACGACCGAGCCTGCCTGTTCCTGATGGACTACACCCGGCGCGCGCGCCTGAAGATCTACGTGCACGTCGAGATCCTGGCGCCGGAGGATGAGCCGGCGTTGACGGCGCTGGTGACCGATGCGTCTTACGGCGCGAAAATCGAACGCATCTACCGGCTGCGGCTGCAGGCATTCGACTGGAATTGCCCACAGCACATTACGCCGCGGTTTACCGAGCAGCAGGTGAGCAGGGCGGTGGAACCGCTGCGGGCACGGCTGGCAGAGCTTGAGGCGGAACAGCGGGAATTGCGGGCACGGCTGGCGGTTGCGGAGGGGGGCGGGAGTTGATGGTAGGAAGTGGCAACCAATCAACTGATCGGCAACTGCTGCCGCTACTGAAACAACAGCAATCGGCTACCATCACAGGATGAGTTGCTGGTGGGGCTGGCGGCGCGCGCAAGATGAGCGAGGGCTTGTTTGACCGAATGAATGGTTGATGCTGCGGCAAACCACTGACTTGCGTGTCTTGTCTACCACATGACGGCAAGCTCCCTGGACATCCATGGATGAAGTATGACGGCAAAGCCCCAGGGGATCTGGTCCACCAGCACGTCGACCGTCTTGCGCGGCACCGTCAGCGTCCATTTGCCGTCGCGCCGCTGCAGGCGGCCGTCGCGCTGCAGGAAGGTCTCGCGCAGGCCGTCGGCCGAGGTGTTGCCGATGCTGCTCCAGTTGCCGGTGACGGCGGCCAGCAACTGCCAGCACAGCGCTATCTCGTCCTCGCCGGGCACGATGGCGGGTGCCACCGGCGTATCGAGTTCCAGGCCGCACAGCAGTTTGTTGAGCGCCAGCGACGGCTCCGGCGTATCGCAATGCGCGTCTACCAGCCATTGCAGCAAGTGCACCGCGCGCGAGGCGTCGTCGGTGCCGGCGATGCGCGGCTTGCCGTTGGTGTCGTCGCTCAGCACTTGCAGTTGCCGGAACATCCGCGGCAGGAAAGGGTGCAGCAGCACCAGCCCGGCGTTGGCAACGTAGATGACGTCGCCATCTATTGCGGCGCTGGGCCGGGAGGCGTTCGCGGCGCTGTCCTGCGCCGGCAAGCCGGCCAGTGCGCGCGTCTCCTGCAACGCAGTCTGCATGTCCGTCACGTCAGCAGGTGTTTCTACCGCTGCTCGCGCCGTGCCGCTGCAAGTAAAGTTGGTCTTGTTCATATGCTGTCCGCTGAAAATTTTTGCTGCCTGAGGTCATTTAATTTGATCAATGGTAGCACCCAAAAAAGTGATGAAACCATCATATCAAAAATGCCGGCTAACGACGACGCAGCCCGGCACGCAAAGAAAAACGTGCGGCTTTGCTGCAAGCAGATCCGCGCTGACAGCATGGTGACCCTGACCTACAGGGAAAACATTGTGACCGTGAGCTGACACTGAAGCATCGGAAGGCATTTTGCAGAAGATCGACAAACATAGACAGTTTCACTACGTGGCCGTGATCGAGGAACAGGCAAGAGATGCTTTGCATTTTCATGTGCTGGCTGGCCGGCAGATGTATGCGCTGCTCCGCTCAATTTGGCAAGGCATCTTGGGCCGTGGCCCGAACGGTGAGCAAATAGGCCAGGTGCACGTGAGAGACCCGCACCGCTTCGGCTTCGGCGTGGCCGGCGCGCACAAAATCGCCAGCTATATCGCGAAGTACTGCGGCAAGGAAATGCAGTGCAGGGCGCTTGAACAGAAACGCTACTTCCGCTCGAGAGGCATCGTGGTGCCGGAAGTTGACGTTTGGCGGGTACCTCACTGCACCTCGATGCTACGTGCTGTACAAACAGCTTTTTTAGCAGTAACCGACCATTGCATGGATGGTTTGCAGACGTGGCGTAACAACAACCTGGGCGTTGTTTACTTGGCGACCGCACCGGGAGGATATCTACAGGTGGATGATTGTCCATTTTGACCGTTTCTCCATCTGCTTTTACAGGGAGGAGGGTGTGAACATGGCAAAGTTTGATGTCGACTCGCTGCGGATACTTGAACAGATAGAGGATGAGTTCCGTAATCAGTACTGGATTATTCGAAATTCTAGGCGTACAAATTGGAAAGCAGTGAATCGCACTAGAGTGCTCGGTGATTTTATGTACATGCTTGGGGTTCCAAGATGGGCAGTGCAGCAAGCTAGGTATTGTTTACGCTTGCGTATTTGCGAACGCTGTTTCAAGGATGAAATTCCATGTCGCGGAATATGCAAGCGGGCTAAACGCGGTGAATTTGATAAATAATCTAACTTGCATTTATTTTTTTTAAATGCTAAATTTCACACTCCATTAACAAAAAAATAGAATATGAAAATTATTAATATTTCCAGCCTAAAAAAAGGCGACATCATTTTAACTACTACGAATGAAAAATTAAGCAGCGCAATAAAAAAGCAACGAAAAGTGACATTTCACATGCAATGATTTATGTCGCTAGGGGGAGTGTGATGGATTCCACCAACAATGGTGTTAATTTAAAAAATATTCAAAAGATATTTTATGAGGATGATTGCTCAATTTATGTTTTGCGATTAGTAAATCCTATCGAAGAATCCTTAACAGATAACGTAATAGATTTTGTTAGAGCTTCAACCGGAACACCTTACTCTATGAGAGAAGCGGTTTTATCTGCAGGTGAAATAAAAGACTTTAATGGGAATGAAAAAATGTTTTGCTCTCGCTTAGTAGCTCGGGCATATGCTAGGGAAGCGCTGATCAATTCGGTTTTCTGACGAGGCTGGCGCGCCAAATACCCGACCGGCAAGCCGTTCAAGCCC
>NZ_JAFCTQ010000061.1:0-23188 GCF_049896105.1 Janthinobacterium sp. PSPC3-1
GAATTTTGACAGCGGCCGATGTTGTTCGCAACACCACCAACCGCATGAGAGGAATAATACAAGGTCGGATTAGCGCGTGAGCGCGTAATCCGACAACATTGTTGGCAACAACGGTTGGAGCGCTCAGCCCAGCACCAGCCGCCCCGCCAGCAGCATGAACACGGTCGGCAGCACGAACTTGCCATACGGCGAAGGCTTGCCGCGCAAACGCTGCGCCAGGCGTGCGGCCAGCATGGCGTAGACGGCGTCGAACAGCAGGCCGACCAGCACCAGGGCGGCGCCCAGGCGCAGGTATTGCAGGCCCATGCTGTCGCCATTGGTGAGGACGAATTGCGGCAGGAACATGCTGCAAAACAGCAGCGCCTTGGGATTGAGCAAATTGGTCAGGAAGCCGCGCACGAAACTGGCGCGCGCGCTGTGCGTGGTGGCGGGCGCTACCGTCTCCTCTGCGGCGCGCCTGGACAGCGCCGCCTGCAGCAGCCGCGCCGCCAGGTAGAACAGATAGGCGGCGCCGGCCCATTTGACCCACCGCAACGCTTCCGGATGCGTGACCATCAGCGCCGCCAGCCCGGCGCCGGACAGGGCCACGTGCATGGCGCGCGCGCCGGCGATGCCCAGCGCCGTCACCAGGGCCGTGGCCACGCCGCGCGCCGCGCCGGTCGCCAGCACCAGCGCCATGTCGGGCCCGGGCAATAAAAACGCGCCGGCCAGTGCCAGCAGGTACATCAAAAAGGTAGAATCGGACATGGTGGCGGCAGGCAATCAGGTGAACAGGGAAGTGGCAGCGGCAGCGGTGTGCGCACGGCCTTATTATGTTCTTGCCCAATTGAAATGTGCTTGCTATTGCTGCCTGCCATGTTCTAGTATCTGGGTAGATTCCACCCGTAATAAAACAATAAATAGATGAAAATTTCAGAAGTAAGCCTGGATGCCACGGATTTGCAGATACTCAGGCTGTTGCAGGAAGAAGGACGGTTGTCGAATGCGCGCTTGGCCGATCGCCTGAAGCTCAGTGAAACGCCGGTCTGGCGCCGCTTGCGCCGGCTGGAAGAAGAGGGTTTCATTACCGGCTACCAGGCGCTGCTCAACCGCAAGAAGCTGGGCATCGGCCTGGTGGCGTTCGTGCGCATCGTGTTTGCCAACCATGGCAATGAACAGCCGTCGCAGTTCGAGCAGGCGATCGCCTCCATTCCTGAAATTTTATCGTGCCACAATGTGGCGGGTGAAGCCGATTATTTCCTGCAAGTGGTGGCGCGCGACCTGGAAGCGTATGGTGAGTTCGTCTCCAACGTCTTGCGCCGCCTGCCCGGCGTGGCGGAAATCCAGTCCAGCCTGTCGATGCGCGAGATCAAGTCGTCGAACCGGCTGCCCTTGCCGCTGGCCTGAGGCCTGTCCAATATAGTGAGTACCGCCATGCCCGATACCTTGTCACCGTTGTTTCCTGCCTTGCTGCCGAACCGGCAAGGCATGCTGGCCGTCGATGCGCTGCACACCATTTACTGGGAAGAGTGCGGCAACCCGGACGGTATTCCCGTGCTGTTTTTGCATGGCGGCCCGGGCGCCGGCCTGTCGCCGCAGCACCGCCGCTTTTTCGACCCGCAGCGCTACCGCGTGATCCTGTTCGACCAGCGCGGCGCCGGCAAGTCGACCCCGCTGGGCGAGTGGCGCAACAACACCACGCAGCTGCTGATCGACGACATCGAACAGCTGCGCGCCCAGTTCGGCATCCAGCAATGGCTGGTCTTCGGCGGTTCCTGGGGTTCCACGCTGGCCCTCGCTTACGGCGAAGCCCATCCCGAGGCTTGCCTCGGTTTCGTGCTGCGCGGTATCTTCCTGTGCACGCAGGCCGAGATCGACTGGTTCATCGAAGGCGTGCGCTGGTTTTATCCGGAACTGTACGAAGAATTTGCCGCCCCGATTCCCGAGGACGAGCGCGGCGACCTGCTGGCCGCCTACGTGAAACGCATCCTCAGCGCCGACCCGGCCGTATATTGGCCGGCCGCGCGCGCCTGGAGCCGCTTCGAAGGACGCCGCGTCTACCTGATGCCGCAACCGGAGGATAGCCCCAACGATGCGCTGGACCTGGGCGTGGGCCGGCTCGAGTCGCACTATATGGCCAACCTGGGCTTCCTGGAGGAAGACCAGCTGATCCGGCAATTGCAGCGCATCGCGCATTTGCCGGCGGTTATCGTGCAAGGGCGCTACGACGCCATCTGCCCGCCACTGTCGGCGTACCGGCTGCACCAGGCCTGGCCCGGTTCGCAGCTGCAGATGATCCCGGACGCGGGCCATGGCGCGCTGGAACGGGGCATCGCCTCGGCGCTGGTGAACGCCACGCAACGTTTCCAGCCGGGCCGCGGCTTCGTCTAGCCCTGCGGGCGTGGCAGCCTACCGTTGCAGCGCCCGCGCCTGCTACACTAGCGCCTGTGCCGGCACCGGCGTCGGTGGCAGCCTGAACCATTACCTTTATCCATGAACATACAGATCGGCGACATTGGCCACATCATCCAGCTGGCGATTGCGCCTGTATTCCTGCTGACCGGCATCGGCACCATGCTGGTGGTGCTGACCAACCGCCTGGGCCGCATCATCGACCGCACGCGGGTGCTGGAAGACCGGCTCGATATTGGCTATAACGACTTTTACATGGATGAGCTCGATACCCTGTACCGGCGCACCCATCTGATCAATTATTCGATTTCCCTCAGCACGGCATGCGGTTTCTTCGTCTGCGTCATTATCGCCATGCTGTTTTTGGGCGATATTCTGAACCTGACCCTCGATAAATACATCGCCGTGTTTTTCGTGCTGGCCGTGATCTGCCTGATCGGCTGTTTCACTTACCTGCTGCGCGAGATTTATCTTGCCGCCACCGCCCAGCGCATCCGGCGCCATATCCGTCCGCCACGTTAAGCGGCCTGCGCCGGTTTTTACCCTTATTTTGAATTGAGTCTGAGCATGCACGATTACCAACGCCCCCCCACACTGCACCGCTACGGCCAGCGCAGTGAACTCGAACTGGCGCTGAGCCTGGGCCAGTTCCGCCTGACCCCGGCCGGCAACTGCCTCACCTTGAGTTTTTCGCAAGTGTGGGACAAGAAACTGTTCGACCTGTTCGCGCCGGCCGACAGCTGCCTGATCATCCATAACACGGAAGAGTTCGGCGAACGCCTGCACCGCGCCGTGCAGCGCACCCTGCCCAGCTGGGCAGGCATCGACGGCCTGGTCGAATACGGCCAGCGCGCCGCGCTGGGCGCCGCATTTACCAAGACGCGCGAAGAGGCCGTCGAGCAGGAATGGCTGTTCGCCTGGCGCTCGATGCAGCCGCAGGCCAGCCTGAATCCGGTGACGGTCAAGCTGGGCAACCTGGAAAACTACGCCGAGCTCCGCGACCGCGACACGTATCTGGCCTGAGTTCGGCCTGATTCTTTATTTGGCGGCAGTGGGCGCCGGCTGGCTGTCGATGCGCGCCATCACGGCGCCCATCATGCGCTCGATATCGCCGCGTATCATGGTCGTGCCCAGCATGCCGGGCACATAGAAACCCGGCATCAGCCGGCTGGAAAAGACGATGCGCGTGCCGCCCGTTTCGGGCATGGGCGTCAAGGCCCAGCGCGATTCATAGTGGCGCATGTCGCCGGAAATCAGGTCGATGTCGATCGCCGTCATCGGCGTTTCCATCGCCCGCACCACCAGGTGGATCGGGTGGTTCATGAACAGGAAGCGGGCCATGCCCTGCTGCTCGATGATGACTTCATTGCCGTTGCGCGACAGCACGCGGCAGGAGCTGAGGTCGGGCACGAATTCGCTCATGCGCTCGTAGCCGGTCAGGGTCTTCCAGACCACGGCGGGCGCCGCCTGCACCACGGCATTCGCGTTGACTTCATACATGCGCTGGGCGTCGACCTCGATGCGCTTGACCTCGACCTTGAGGCGCGGCGTGTCCAGGCGCGGTGCCTGCGCCAGCGCCGGGGTGGACCAGGGCGCGGCGCACAGCAGCAGCAGGCTAAAAAATAATCGCATCATGCAAGCTAGCCTACGGGAAACTATCGCCCGGCACAAGCTGCGCGCGCCGCCAAGGTGCGCTTGCGTACATATTTAGAACCCCCGGTCTACAGAAAAGCGCTGCGCCCGCCGGCAATGCTTGCTACCGTACGCCTGCTGAACGTCGCCGCCGCACGTTGCATTTCACCGAGTATGCCATGACCGCCTATCCCCACCTGCTGGCCCCGCTCGACCTGGGCTTTACCACCTTGCGCAACCGCGTCATCATGGGGTCCATGCACACGGGCCTGGAAGACCGTTTTTATCACTACGGCAAGCTGGCCGCCTTCTACCGCGAACGGGCGCGCGGAGGCGTCGGGCTGATCGTCACGGGCGGCATTTCGCCGAACCGGCAAGGCTGGCTGCTGCCGTTCGGCGGCACCATGAATTTTCTCGGCGACGTATTCAATCACCGCAAGGTGACGCGCGCCGTGCACGAGGAGGGCGGCAAGATCGTCATGCAGATCCTGCATGCGGGCCGCTATGGCTACCAGCCGTTTGTCGTCTCCGCCTCGGCAAAAAAATCGCCGATCTCGCCATTCCGTCCGCGCGCGCTGACCAAACGCGGCATCGAGCGCACCATCGGCGCCTATGTGCGCTGCGCGCGCCTGGCGAAACAGGCCGGCTACGACGGCGTCGAGGTGATGGGCAGCGAAGGATATCTGCTGAACCAGTTTTTATGTGCGCGCACCAACTTGCGTAGCGACCGCTGGGGCGGCGATATCGCCAACCGCATGCGCCTGGCCGTCGAGATCGTGCGCCGCATCCGCGCCGCCGTCGGGCCGGACTTCATCATCATGTACCGCCATTCCCTGCTGGACCTGGTCGAAGGCGGCAATACCTGGGACGAGGTGGTGACGGTGGCCAAGGCGCTGGAACAGGCCGGCGTCACCATCCTCAACAGCGGCTACGGCTGGCATGAGGCGCGCGTGCCGACCATCGTCACCTCGGTGCCGCGCGCCGCCTTTGCCAGCGTGGCGGGCCGGTTGCGGCGCGAAGTGAGCATCCCCGTGGTGGCCTCGAACCGCATCAACATGCCGCAGGAAGCAAATGACATCCTGGCGCGCGGCGACTGCGACCTGGTGTCGATGGCGCGCCCCTTCCTGGCCGACCCGTACTTCGTGGCGAAGGCAGCGTCCGGGCGCAGCGATGAAATCAATACCTGCATAGCCTGCAACCAGGCTTGTCTCGACCATACGTTTGCGAACCAGCGCGCCAGCTGCCTGGTCAATCCGCGCGCCTGCCACGAGACGACACTGGTGTACGCCAAGAAAGCGCTGGCCAAGAAAGTGGCGGTGGTGGGCGCCGGCCCGGCCGGCCTGTCGGCCGCCACCGTAGCCGCCGAATGTGGCCACCAGGTGACCCTGTTCGACGCCAGTAGCAGCGTGGGCGGCCAGTTCAAGGTGGCCATGCAGATTCCCGGCAAGGAAGAATTCGCCGAAACCATCCGCTACTTTGAACGCCGGCTGGCGTTATTGAGCGTCGATGTGCGCCTGGGCCAGCGCGTCACGCGCGAGCAATTGCTGGCCGGCGGCTTTGACGAGGTGATCGTTGCCACCGGCATCAAGGTGCGCCTGCCTGGCATTACCGGCATCGACCACCCCAGCGTGCTGACGTACCTGGACGTGCTGCAGCACAAGGCCCCGGTCGGCAAGCGGGTGGCGGTGATCGGCGCCGGCGGCATCGGTTTTGATGTCAGCGAGTATTTGCTGCATGACCCGGCGCATCCACTGCCGCAGCCGGTGGCGGCCTGGGCCGGCGAGTGGGGCGTGGATCTGAACGCGGCCACCGGCGGCGGGCTGGTGCCGGCGCTGGCGGCACAACCCGTGCGGCAGCTGTTCCTGCTGCAGCGCAAGGCCAGCAAGGTGGGTGCGGGCCTGGGCAAGACCTCGGGCTGGGTACACCGCGCGGCGCTGGCGCGCAACGGCGTGTCGATGCTGGCGGGCGTGACGTATGACAGGATCGACGACCAGGGCCTGCACATCACGGTCGGTGGCGTGCAGCGCTTGCTGGCGGTCGACAATGTGATCATCTGTGCGGGGCAGGACAGCCTGACGGAACTGATGCCGGCGCCGGAAGCGAAGGGCGGCCCGCGCTTTCATGCGATCGGCGGCGCCGCGCTGGCGGCCGAGCTGGACGCCAAGCGGGCGATACGGGAAGGGGCGGAATTGGCCGCCAGATTGTAAAAACAGCGTATGCGGGACAATATCAATGTCCCTTTTTCTCGCTATCAAAACTGTGCAGCACATGGTCGATCATGCCGTTGGCCAGTTCGTGCTCGCCGATAAATACCTTGCCGGCGTTTTCCGCGCGCAGCAGTTCGGCTTCTTCCTCGCTGTGGGTACGCACCACCGTCAGGATGGCCGGGTTCAGCGCGCGTGCCGTTTCGATCATGGCGCGCACGTGGAAGGTGTCCGGCGTGGCGATCACCAGCATGGTGGCGTGCGTGATATGGGCCTGGATCAGCACGGCGGGTTCGCCCGCGTTGCCGGCCACGGCGGGGATGCCGTCCTTGCGCAGCTGGTCGACGATCTCGCGGTTTTCTTCTGCCACCACGAAGTGGATGCCGCGTTCCATCAGGGCGGCGGCGATGCGGCGGCCCACGCGGCCGTAGCCGACCAGCACGATCTGGCCATGCAGTTTTTCCTGCGGCACCGTCATCGGCAGTTCGGCCAGCGGGTCATTCGTGCGCTCGAACTTGCGGGCGAAATCGCTGTTGCCGATTACGCGCAGCAGCGGCTTGGCCATGCTGAACACCACCGGGTTGAGGGCGATCGATAAAATCGCGCCGGCCAGGATCAGGCTTTGCCCTTCCTGCGGCATCAGGCCCAGCGACAGGCCCAGCGCGGCCAGAATGAACGAGAACTCACCGATCTGCGCCAGGCTGGCCGAGACGATAATCGCGGTCTTCGGCGGATAGCGCAGCGCCATCACCAGCAAGAAGGCGGCGATCGACTTGCCGAAGATAATGATGGCGCACACGGCCAGCACCTGCAGCGGTTTTTCGACCAGGATATTCGGCTCGAACAGCATGCCGACCGAGACGAAAAACAGCACCGCGAACGCGTCGCGCAGCGGCAGCGATTCTTCGGCGGCGCGGTGGCTCAGTTCCGATTCACGCAGCACCATGCCGGCAAAGAAGGCGCCCAGCGCGAACGACACGCCGAACAGCTTGGTCGAGGCGTAGGCGATGCCGACGGCCGCCGCGATCACGCACAGGGTGAACAGTTCGCGCGAACCGGTGCGCGCCACCTGCCACAAGATCCACGGGAACAGTTTGCGGCCGACCACCAGCATGAAGGCGATAAAGCCGGCTACCTGGCCCAGGGTGATGGCCAGGGTGCGCCACAGGCTGACTTCTTCCGAACCGGGCGCGACGGTGCCGCCCAAAGTCCCCGCAAATGCCGGCAGCAGCACCAGCACCAGCACGGTGACCAGGTCTTCCACCACCAGCCAGCCGACGGCGATGCGTCCGTTGAGGGAGTCGAGAATGCCCCGCTCCTCCAGCGCGCGCAGCAGCACCACGGTACTGGCCACCGACAGCGCCAGGCCGAAGATCAGGCCGCCGCCAAGGCTCCAGCCCCACCAGTGGGCCAGGCCCATGCCCATCGCCGTGGCGACGGCGATCTGCAGGATGGCGCCCGGCAGGGCGATCTTGCGCACATCCCATAAATCCTCGATGGAAAAATGCAGGCCGACTCCGAACATCATCAGCATCACCCCGATCTCCGCCAATTGCCCGGCGATTTCCGCATCGGCCACGAAACCCGGCGTGGCCGGTCCGATGACGATGCCGGCGGCCAGGTAGCCGACCAAAGCAGGCAGCTTCAGGCGGGCGGCGATAAAGCCAAAAACGAGGCCAACCCCGAGGGCGGCGGCAATGGTGGTGATCAGACTGATGTCGTGGGGCATGCGTTATGGGTTCCTTACAGGAAAAGGATGAAAAAAGATGTTGCTCAGCGGGTAAGTATAAACGCAAGAAAGCTTCAACTGGAAACTTTCCTGGCGCTTTTTTGCAAAAAACTTGTGCTGCATCTTCGCCCAGGTGGCCGCGAACGCACACCCATCCACCTGGAACTGCGCCCAATTTCGTCGATCAGGCTTTTTGAACCGACTTTCGCTCAGACCTTTTTGACGACCACGCAGCCGATCGAATAGCCGGCGCCGAACGAGCAGATCACGCCCAGGGCACCCGTTTCCAGGTCGTCTTGATGTTTATGGAAGGCAATAATCGAGCCGGCCGACGAGGTATTGGCATAGGTGTCGAGGATCACCGGCGCTTCGCCCGGCTCGGCGTCGCGGCCCAGGATCAGGCGCGCGATCAGCAGATTCATGTTCAGGTTGGCCTGGTGCAGCCAGTAGCGGCGCACTTGCGGCACCTCGACGCCGGCCTTGGCCAGGGTGGCCTTGATCATCTCGGCGGCCATCGGGCATACTTCCTTGAACACTTTGCGGCCCTGCTGGCGGAACAGTTTGTCGGCCTGGCCCACGCCGGACTCGTCAAAACGGTTCAGAAAGCCGAAGTTGTTGCGAATCGCATTCGAAAAACGGGTTTTCAGTTCGGTGCCGATAATCTCGAACTGGTGTTCCGACACGGCCGTCTCTTTCGCTTCGACCACGATGGCGGTGCAGGCGTCGCCAAAAATGAAGTGGCTGTCGCGGTCGCGCCAGTTCAGGTGGCCGCTGGTGATTTCAGGATTCAAGACCAGCACGGCGCGCGCCTGGCCGCTTTGCACGGCGGCCACCGCCTGCTGGATACCGAAGGTGGCCGACGAGCACGCCACGTTCATGTCGAAGCCATAGCCGTCGATCTCCAGGGCATCCTGTACTTCGACCGCCAGCGCCGGGTAGGCGCGCTGCATATTGCTGCAGGCCACCAGCACCATGTCGATCTCGGCGGCGGTGCGACCGGCGCGCGCCAGCGCATCGCGCGCGGCGGCCACGGCCATTTCTGCCTGGATGGAAATCTCCTCATCGGCGCGCTCGGGAATGCGCGACACCATGCGCGCCGGATCGAGGATGCCTTCTTTTTCCATCACATAGCGCGACTTGATGCCGGACGCCTTTTCGATGAATGCCACGCTCGACAAGTCCAGCGCCGTCGCGGTGCCGGCGGCGATCGCCTCGGCGTTGTCGGCATTGGCTTTTTCCGCATAGGCATTGAAGCAGGCGACCAGCTCTTCGTTGGAGATCGAAAATGGCGGCGTGTACAGGCCGGTACCGCTGATGACGACTTGTTTCATGGGGTAGCTTTCAAATTGGGCAATCGGCGCGATGCCGACAAGTGAAGCAAATTCTACACAAACAGGGTCGGCTTGAGAGAGTTTCGTTGCGGGGAAGGGCGGGATAGTTTGCGCAAGGCGGCGCAAGGTGGGATGAAAAGAACAAAGGCAGGGGGCTGGCCCTGCCTTTGTTTGTAAATTATTTCTTCTGGTCTTTTTTCACATCGGCCTGCACCACCACCGGTTCCGCCTTGGCCAGTTGCACCGGCAAGCCTTTCAGGTGATTGAGCGCCTGGGTCAATTGAAAATCGTCCTTGCTGCCAAATTCCAGCGGCTTGCGGTTCTTTTCCAGCGCCATGATGCGCAACTGTTCTTCCATCTCGTCGTTGACGGGAGCGGCCTTGGCGCTTTCCTTGTCGCGGTCGTTGCTCAAATGCTTCTGCAGGTCCGCTTCGCGCATGCGCAGGCTGTTCAGGCCGTCGCCTTCCGCCGTTTCATCGACCAGCAGGTCGGGCACGATGCCCCTGGCCTGGATCGAGCGGCCTTTCGGCGTGTAATAGCGGGCGGTGGTCAGCTTGACGGCGGTGTCGGCCGTCAACTGGCGGATGGTCTGCACCGAGCCCTTGCCGAAGGTCTGGGTGCCGATAATGGTGGCGCGCTTGTAGTCCTGCAGGGCACCGGCGACGATTTCCGAGGCCGAGGCCGAGCCCGTGTTGACCAGCACCACCAGCGGCACGTTTTTCACGGCAGCCGGCAATTTGGCCAGCGCATCGCCGTCCGAGCGGAACGCATAGTATTCAGGGCGGCCATAAAACACCTGCTTCGATTCGGCCACCTGGCCATTGGTCGAAACGATGGCCGCATCCTTGGGCAGGAACGCCGCCGAGACGCCGATCGCGCCCTGCAGCACGCCGCCCGGATCGTTGCGCAGGTCCAGCACCATGCCCTTGATGTTGGGGTCCTGCTGGTACAGGGTGGTGATCTGCGCCGCCAGGTCGTCCACGGTCGGCTCCTGGAACTGCGACACGCGCAGCCAGGCGTAGCCCGGCTCGACCATTTTCGACTTGACGCTCTTCTGGTGGATTTCTTCGCGCGTGATGGTAAACGACAGCGGCTGCGCTTCGTCCTGGCGGGCGATGGTCAGCGTGACCTTGGTGCCGGGCTCGCCGCGCATGCGCTTGACGCTGTCTTCCAGGCTGACGCCTTTCACGGGCTGGCCGTCGAGGCGCGTGATCAGGTCGCCGGCCTTGATGCCGGCGCGAAAGGCCGGCGAATCCTCGATCGGCGAGACGATGCGGATATAGCCTTCGTCGCTGGGGCCGATTTCAATTCCCAGGCCGACAAACTTGCCTTCCGAGCCTTCGCGCAGCTCGGCGTAGGCTTTTTTATCGAGGTAGGCCGAATGGGGGTCGAGCGAGGCGACCATGCCGGAAATGGCTTCCGTCAGCAGTTTCTTGTCTTCCACGGGTTCCACGTAATCGGACTTGATCAGGCCGAACACATCGGCCAGCTGGCGCAATTCCTCGAGCGGCAAGGCCGGCTCGACGCTTTTTTGCGCCATTGCCGAAAACTGCAGCGAGACGGCGATGCCGGCCACCACGCCCAGGCCGATCAAGCCGGTATTTTTGAGTTTGCCCATGAATTTGCGCCTTCGTCCGATGCGTTGCTGCGGCGCCAGTCCCCATGGAGCGGCGCCTGTTTGAAAGTATAGTCCTGAATCACCTCTGGCGCAGGAGGCGCGCAGGCGATCACCAGTGTAGGCGCAAAAAACGCCGCGCAGGCTTGCCAAATGTAGCGATTATGTACAGTCGTGTAGCGATACTCTTGAGGGGAGTAAGCATTTGTAAGAGTCGAAAAAAAGGGTGGCCGGCCGCCCTATAGTCAATCCGCATTCTCGACACGAAGTGGTTTGCCTGCGTCTTCGGACGCAGGCTTTTTTTTATCCGGAGCATCCAACGTGACAACCTTGACAAGCTTGATGAAACTGCCCTCCCTGCGCCTTTGCGCCGCCCTCGTGCTCGGCACGGCGGCCGCCACCGCCTCGGCCGTGCCGATCGCCGAGATGCGCTTGCAGGACCTGCTGCCGATGGCGCCCGATTTCAAGAGCGAATTGAAGCTCAATCCCAACCAGCAGATCCTGTGGCAGCAGGTGGAGAACAAAACCCGGCAGTTGCTGCGCGAGCGCCAGTCGCGCCGCGAACGCCTGCAGGCCGGCGTGCAGCAGGCGCTGGCCTCACCCAAGCTGGAACTGCGCGAGCTGGTCGGCGGCATAGACAATGAAAGCACCGTCAGCCTGGCCGAAGAAAAGCAGGTACGCGAATGGTGGCTGAGCGTCAACGATGCGCTCGACGAACGCCAGCGCCAGGCCGTGGCCGTGTTTATCTCCGGCCAGATGGCGCGCGTGATGGATGGCGGCGCGCCGCATGGCGAATCGCGCGGCCGCGAAGGCGGCGAACCGGGCGGGCGCAAGGGCGGTGGCAAAGGGGGCATGGGCGGCATGGGAGTGGGCATGGGCAGCGGCGGCGCCAGCATGAATTTCCCGGGGAATTAACGCCTGGGGCAACATCAGGGATGGTCAAGCCAGGCCTTCGCGTGCTACATTCGTTGACGCGCCCGGCGCGCGGGCTATCCGCCCGTTCTTTCTGACCAGCCCCATAAGGACTTTCGTGAACCGATATCTCTTGAGCAGCCTGACCCTGACCCTGTTGGCTGCGTTCGCGCACGCCGCCGAACCCGCCACCCCGGCCGCTGCGGCCACCCCCGTTTCCGGCATCGACGTGCAATACATCGACCCCGCCGTGCGCGTGCAGGATGACTTCTTTACCCATTTGAACGGCAAGTGGCTGGCGACGGCGGAAATTCCGGCCGACAAGTCGAGCTGGGGTTCGTTTGCCAAGCTGCGCGACGATACCACGCCGCAATTGCGCGGCATTATCGAAGCGACGCAGCAGGACAAGAACAAGAAGGCCGGTTCCGAGGCACAGAAGATCGGCGACCTGTACGCCAGCTATATGGATGAAGCCCGCCTCGATGCGCTGGGCGTGAAACCACTGGCAGGCGAGCTGAACCGCATCCGCTCGCTGCGCGACAAGAAGGGCGTGCCGGGCCTGATCGCGCACCTGAGCAAGACCGGCGTTGCGACGCCGTATGCGTTCTACGTGGGCCAGGACGCGCGCGAGTCGACCAAATACGCCGCCTATGTCAGCCAGAGCGGGCTGGGCATGCCGGACCGCGACTATTACCTGGAACCGAAGCAGGCGGAAGTGAAGGCCAAATACCAGGCGCACGTGGAAAAGATGCTGTCCATGGCCGGCGACAAGAATGCCGCGGCGCGCGCCAAGGCCGTGGTGGCCCTGGAAACTTCGCTGGCCGAAGTGCAGTGGACCAAGGTCGAGAACCGCGACCCGGTCAAGCGCTACAACAAGACGGCCATCGCCAAGCTCAATGAGCTGACGCCAGGCTACGACCTGAAAAGCGGCCTGGCCGCCGCCGGCATCGCCAACAAGGTCGACTATGTGATCGTCAACCAGCCGAGCTACCTGGCCGGCTACAGCAAGGTACTGGCTGCCGCCGAGCTCGATACCGTGAAAGCCTATTTCGAGTGGCAGTTGCTGCGCGCCTATGCGCCCTACCTGTCGAAAAACTTTGTCGATACCAGCTTTGATTTCTACGGCACCGTGCTGAGCGGCGTGAAGGAAAACCAGCCGCGCTGGAAGCGTGGCGTGGGCGCCGTCGACAATGTGCTGGGCGAAGCCGTCGGCAAGCTGTACGTGGCGCAATACTTCCCGGCCGAGCGCAAGGAACACATGCAGGGCCTGGTGAAAAACGTGCTGGCCGCCTACAAGGAGAGCATCGACACCTTGGACTGGATGAGCCCGGAAACCAAGAAAGAAGCGCAAGCCAAGCTGGCCAAGTTCACGCCCAAAATCGCCTACCCGAACAAGTGGCGCGATTACTCGAAGCTGCAGATCGCGTCCGGCGACCTTGCCGGCAACATGATGCGCGCGGCGAATTTTGCCTCGGCACGCAATGTGGCCAAGCTGGGCAAGCCGATCGACCGCGAAGAGTGGGGCATGACGCCGCAAACGGTGAACGCCTATTACAGCTCGACCATGAACGAGATCGTCTTCCCGGCGTCGATCCTGCAGCCGCCGTTCTTTGACGCCAACGCCGACGACGCCGTCAACTATGGCGCCATCGGCGCCGTGATCGGCCATGAAATCAGCCACGGCTTCGACGACAAGGGCAGCCAGTCCGACGGCGACGGCAACCTGCGCGACTGGTGGACGGCCGAAGACCGCAAGAACTTCGCCGCCAAGACCGACGCGCTGACCAAGCAGTACGACGGCTACAGCCCATTGCCGGGCTATAACGTCAACGGCGCGCTGACCCTGGGCGAAAACATCGCGGATAACTCCGGCGTGGCGATCGCCTACAAGGCGTATAAAATTTCGTTGCAAGGCAAACCTGCGCCCGTGCTCGACGGCTTGACGGGCGACCAGCGCTTCTACATGGGCTTTGGCCAGGTATGGCGCAGCAAGATGCGCGAAGCGCAACAGATCGTGCAGATCAAGACCGACCCGCATTCGCCGGGCCAGTACCGCGCCAACGGCACCATGGTCAACCAGCCAGGCTTCTATGAAGCGTTCGGCGTGAAACCGGGCGACAAGATGTATGTAGCCCCGGAAAACCGCGTCATCATCTGGTAAACCGTACAGTTGCAGCAACAGAAAAGACCACCTCGCGTGGTCTTTTTTGCATTCCCCCGCAAAGTTTTTTATGCCCTTGCGGCCGGTATGCTACAGTCGAAAACCGGGCCAGAAGCCTAGGGCGTTCTGACCCTTATATTCCACACAATACAAGGACTACCGTGAATCGACATTTGTTAAGTGCATTGACCTTGAGTTTGCTGGCCGGCGTCGCCGGCATGGCCAACGCCGCCGAGACCAACAAGAAAGCCGCACCAGTCGCCGCCACCGCGCCTGCGGGCCTCGCTTCCGGCATCGCCATCGAATACATCGACCCGGCCGTGCGCGCCCAGGACGACCTGTTCCAGCACCTGAACGGCAAATGGCTGGCCGAGACCGTGATTCCCGCCGACAAGTCGAGCTGGGGCAGTTTCGCCAAGCTGGCCGATGACACGCAAACCCAGTTGCGCGGCATCGTCGAAGGCGCGGCCGCAGACAAGGCGCGCGCACCCGGTTCGAATGCACAAAAAATCGGCGATTTCTATAACAGCTTCATGGACGAAGCCAGGCTGGAAAGCCTGGGCCTGACCCCGCTCAACGCCGAACTGGCGAAGATCGCCGCGCTGCAGGATAAAAAAGAACTGCCGGCCGTGATCGCCCACTTCAGCAAACTGGGCGTGACCTCCCCGTACGACTTCGCCATCCACCAGGACGCCAAGGACTCGACCAAATACGTGGCCGACATCGTGCAAAGCGGCCTGGGCCTGCCGGACCGCGATTACTACCTGGAAGCGGCCAAGGCCGACACCCTGGCGAAATACACGGCCCACGTGGAAAAAATGCTGGGCCTGGCCGGCGACAAGAACGCTGCCGCCAACGCCAAGGCCATCGTGGCGCTGGAAACGGAACTGGCGCGCGTGCAATGGAGCAATGTCGAAAACCGCGATCCGGTGAAAGCCTATAACAAGGTGGAACTGGCGAAACTGGCGGAAGTGGCGCCTGGCTACGACTGGAACCGCTACCTGGCGGACACCGGCATCGCCGGCAAGGTCGGTTATGTGATCGTCAGCCAGCCCAGCTATCTGAAAGGTTTTACGGCGATTGCCGAGAAAACCCCGCTCGACACCTGGAAAGCGTATTTCCAGTGGCACTTGCTGCACGCTAACGCGGCCTATCTGCCAAAAGCCTATGTCGACGAAAACTTCGCGTTTTACGGCACCACCCTGACCGGCGTGACGGAAATGCGTCCGCGCTGGAAGCGTGGCGTGGGCGCCGTCGAAGGCGCGCTGGGCGAAGCCGTCGGCCAGCTGTACGTGGAACAATATTTTCCGGCCGACCGCAAGGTGCGCATGGAAGCGCTGGTGAAAAACCTGATGACGGCTTACAAGCAGAGCATCGACAAGCTCGATTGGATGAGCCCGGTTACCAAGAAACAGGCGCAGATCAAGCTGTCCAAGTTCACCACCAAGATCGGCTACCCGAACAAATGGCGCGACTACTCGAACCTGACGGTCACGCCCGATGATTTGATCGGCAATATCCAGCGTTCGCACCTGGTCAATTACAACCGCGAACTGAACAAGCTGGGCCAGCCGATCGACCGCGACGAGTGGGGCATGACGCCGCAAACCGTCAACGCCTATTACAACCCGGAAATGAACGAAATCGTCTTTCCGGCCGCCATCCTGCAAGCGCCGTTCTTTGACGCCAAGGCCGACGACGCCGTCAACTACGGCGCCATCGGCGGCGTGATCGGCCATGAAATCAGCCATGGCTTCGACGACCAGGGCGCCCAGTACGACGGCGACGGCAATCTGCGCGACTGGTGGACCAAGGCCGATCATAAAAACTTTGCCAAGAAGACCCAGCAGCTGGTCAAGCAGTACAACGGCTTCAGCCCGGTCGCAGGCCACCATGTGAATGGCGAGCTGACCCTGGGCGAAAACATCGCCGACAACTCCGGTGTGGCGATCGCTTACAAAGCCTATAAATTGTCGCTGAACGGCAAGAAAGCGCCTGTCATTGACGGTTTCACGGGTGAACAGCGCTTCTATGCGGGCTTTGCCCAGGTATGGCGCATGAAGATGCGTGAAGCGCAGCAACTGGTGTTGCTGAAAACCGACCCGCACTCGCCAGGCCAGTTCCGCGCCAACGGCACCATGAGCAACCAGCCGGGTTTCTACCAGGCCTTCGGCGTGAAACCGGGCGACAAGATGTATCTGCCACCGAAAGACCGCGTCATCATGTGGTAATGCCTGAAATGTAATATCCGAAGCCGCCCCGCTGTCAAAGCCGGGCGGCTTTTTTCATGGCGCGAATGTTTTGAAGCTACATATTTTTTTGGCAAGCTTGATGTTTAGCGGATTGACTTTGCATGTTGGAAAGTCTATACCTCGCACCAGCATGGCGCCGCATCGGGTGGCGCCGGCATGTTCTCTGCTCCAGGAGTCTATCTTGAACAACTTGTTGCGTACCAGCCAGGCGCGCTTTACCGCCTTGTTCAGCCTGATTTTCCTGCTGTTGCTGGGATTGACCCTGGCAGTGATACACTTTTTTGTGACCCCCGACCTGAAACGCACCGAGTCACTGGTGGTCGCTTCCAGCGTCAATGCGATTGCCACCCGCATCGGCGAGCAATTGCGCCAGGTCGAGGCGCAGTCGCGCAGCATCACCCAGACCATCCCGCTGGTTGACAGCGCCACCATCGATGTCGTGCTGCCCGGCCTGGTCGACCAGTATTCCGACCCGAACGTGTTTGGCGGCGGCATCTGGCCCCTGCCGAACCAGCGCGAGCCGGGGCGCGAAAAATTCTCCACCTTTGTCGCGCGTGACAGCGCCAACAAGCTGGTCTTCAATACGCACTGGAATTCGCCGGAATCGCTGAAATATTTCGAGCAAAGCTGGTTCCTTGGCGGCCTCAAATCCCCGCGTGGCCATTGCACCTGGGCCAACGCCTACCAGGACGACGCCAGCCCGCAGCCGCGCACCAATTGCGCCATGCCGATCTACAAGGGTGACCAGCTGTTCGGCGTGTCGACCATCGACGTGACCCTGGGCTTTTTCAACCGCCTGGTGGCCGACATGGAGAAACAGTTGAACGGCCAGATCCTGATCGTCGAACGCGACGGCAAGATCGTCAGCAACAGCACCCATATCAAGAGCGATATCGTGCTGAAAAAAGTGGCGGACCTGGCCAGCGCTTCGCCGATGGCGGCCGAACTGGCGCGCCTGCTGCCGACCTTCGACAAACAGACCAGCATCGAGTCCGATTACGACAGCAACGGCGAAGCGCGCACCATGCTGGTCACGGCGATCCCCGGCAGCCCATGGCTGCTGGCCACCTCCTTGCCGACCAACACGCTGACCCAGCAAAGCCGGCGCATCCTGGGCAAGCTGGGCGCGGTGCAGATCCCGGTCGCCATCCTGCTGTTCGTCATGTGCGTCGGCGGCATCCGCGTGTTCATGAAACGCTTGACCGGCCTGAAGGACAATATCGACGCCCTGTCCGCCGGTGACGCCGACTTGAGCCGCCGCCTGCCGGCCGGCGGCGGCAGCGAGTTCGACGCCGTCGCCACCAGTTTCAACGGTTTTATCGCCCGCCTGCAGACCATGATCGGCGAAATCGGCCGCAGCACCGGTTCGATCGCGCTGGCCTCGCGCGAGATCGCCAGCGGCAACCAGGACTTGTCGAGCCGTACCGAAAGCCAGGCCAGCGCGCTGGAAGAAACCGCCTCGTCGATGGAGCAGCTGACCAGCACCGTCAAGCAGAACGTCAGCAGCGGCACCCAGGCCAACCGGCTGGCGCTGGACGCCTCCAAGGTGGCCGCGCAGGGCGGCGCGGTGGTGGCGCAAGTGGTGCAGACCATGGGCGCGATCGAAGCGTCGTCGAAGAAGATCGTCGATATCATCAGCGTCATCGACGGCATCGCCTTCCAGACCAATATCCTGGCGCTGAACGCGGCGGTCGAAGCAGCGCGCGCCGGCGAACAGGGCCGGGGCTTTGCCGTGGTCGCCTCGGAGGTGCGCAACCTGGCGCAGAGGTCTAGCCAGGCCGCCAAGGAAATCGGCGCCTTGATCGCCGAATCGGTGCATAACGTCGACGCCGGCAGCAAGCTGGTCGGCCAGGCCGGCGCCACCATGAGCGAGATCGTCGCCGGCACCGACAAGGTGGCCGCCATCCTCGGCGAAATCATGCTGGCCAGCCAGGAGCAGGATATCGGCATCGGCCAGGTCAACCAGGCCATCGCCCAGCTCGACGACGCCACCCAGCAAAACGCCGCCCTGGTCGAGCAGGCCGCCGCCGCCGCCCATTCGATGCAGGAGCAAGCCGGCAAGCTGGAGCAGATCGTTTCCGCCTTCAAGGTGTAGGGACGAAAAAAAACCACCGGCAAGTGCCGGTGGTTTCTGATGAAGCGGGAGTTATTTGGCTGGCGCTGGTGCAGGCTCTGCCGCTGGCGCCGTACCATCGGCGGCTGCCGCCGGCGCCGGCACTTCCGGCTCCTTGAACTTGCCGCCCGAGGCATTGGCCATATAGACCACGGCGCGCGCCACTTCCACATCGTCCAGGTCCGGATTGCCGCCCTTGGCCGGCATCGCGCGCAAGCCTTCGAGCGCGTGTTTCAGCACCGTGTCATAGCCTTGCGCCAGGCGCGCCGTCCAGGCGCCCGCGTCGCCAAACTTCGGCGCACCGGCCACGCCGGCACCATGGCAGGCGACGCAGGTGGAGGTATAGATCGCTTCGGCGCTTTGCAGCACTTTCGGCCCGCTGGCGTCCTTGAAGGTATAGCCGGCATTGGCCACCGGACTCAGGCGTTCGGCAATGGCTTCCGCCGACTGGCTGTCCGAACCGGCCCCGGTCAGCTTCTGGGCCGTGACGAATTGCACCAGCAGGATGATGCCGATGACGGTGACGAGGAAAAAGCCGGCTACGGCGGCTATCAGTTGTTTAGGCGTTTTGATCGCTGATTGTTGTTCGTTATGTGCGTCGCTCATGATGTCCTTAGTCCAGATTCGAAGCTGTGGGCCGTGTGTGTTGACATTTTTACATGCCTTGATGCAAACCTTTATAAAACCATCGATTATAGGCACAAAAATTGAGCAGTGACATGCAATTGCCAGCGATACGACAGTTTCCGTAGACGCAGGTAAAGAAAAACGGTATCCTTCGCTTCACTTCAGAAATTCCCCCTACGCGGCTGTAGCTCAGTGGATAGAGTATTGGCCTCCGAAGCCAAGGGTCGTGGGTTCGATCCCCGCCAGCCGCACCAGCATTCATGCGCCTTTCAAGCAGATTAGCGTAATGGAACTTAGCTTCGAATCGTTTTTGGGAAAAGTTTTGGGAAAAATCCCGTAGAAACCTTCCTGATTTTGCGTACGCGGAGACAGCCAATTTTTTCCTATACGTAGCTCCTACACTCTGGAGTTACGCCATGTCAAAAAAGCAAAACGGTCGCCTGGAAAAGCATATCTACGTTGAAGAGCGGAGCGGCTCGCTCCGCTTCAAGGTGGTTGTCCCTCCGTTCCAAGATTCTGCAACCTTCTCAACCATGGACGAGGGCGCGCGTTGGGCTCGTCGCCGACGAGTAGAACTCTTGGAAAGCAGAGCCTCCAACAAGGAACTGGCCTTGCCAGAACGGGTCCATGTTGTGTCGGCATCTTCCGGTTTCCCACATGTCCCCAAGGCTCCGCTTTCCATCAAACTGTCGGATGTGTTCGACTCTTATCAACAGAATGACCTTCCAAAGCTTACAGGCAAGGATGCAGAGGCATCGCGTCTGGAAAGGCTGCGAAAATGGTTTGGGGAGCGTACTGTCGATCAATTGGATGAGGCCCTCATCGACAAATGGAAGGCGAGCCGCCTTGCCGGCAAATTGGGCTCCGGACGCGATCCAAATCGTGCGGCTACCATGTCCACTTACGACGGTGCAAAGCCGCTTACAAAGCATCAGCGTTACGCGCGCAACAAGGCGGGGAAGGAAGTGCCAAGCCTGCCGATCTATCCTGTCAGCACCCAAACCGCCCGGCATGAGCTGAACCTGCTACGTCGGTCGGTGACGAAATACTTAAATAAAGAAAACCGTTGGCCTATCTATGGGGCTTGGTGGCAAGCCCATTCCTTGATGCGGATGCAGCTTCCAGACTCGGCAGAACCCCGCAATCGGCGCGTATCGGATGATGAATTGCTGAAAGTGTTTAACAGTATCGAGGACATGACCTTGAAGTCGGCCATTCTGTTTTCGATACTGACGTCATTGCGTCGTGGTGAAATCGTATCGTTGCAATGGGAAGATGTCGACTTCCAGAGGATGGTGGTACGCCTGAGAAAGCCTGGATTCCTTACCAAGACGAAGGTTCATGCGAGAGAGGTTCCGCTACTGCCTGGTGCTGTAAAGCTTCTGCAAGACCTGATCCCCAAAAAAAGTGGTCCTATCTTTCCCATGCCCGCAACTGACCTTAGTCATGGCTGGCGCAATGCGGCGGACAAGGCGGAAATTTATGATGCCCGGCTCCATGATTGCCGGCGCGAAGCGATTAGTCGACTTGTAGAGACATGCCAGTTGAGGATGCATGAAGTCGTTTTGTTTTCCGGGCATTCTGACATGCGTACGTTGGAAAAGCATTATCTGCGTTTGGACTCAGGACGGATGGCGGCGCGGCTGGCAGAAAATCCGGATGCGATCAATATGGCGCCTTCCCTGTAACGCACATCACGAGTTTTCTTCCTATACTGCAATTTGGGGAGAAAATATGTATCTGACAAAGAGGGAAGTCGCCGAAGTGCTGCGTATTTCCGTTCGTACCATCACGACGTACATGCAGCAAGGCGCGATTCCCAATCCGAAAAAGATCGGGGGGATTTTGCTCTGGGAGGAGGAGGAACTGCACCGACGTATCAAGCATGCTTCTCCCTGTGTAGTCGAGCCAAAGTGCATCAAGCGTGGTCGCCCACGAAAAGTGCAGTTTGCATAATCTTGAGAGCCGGTGGCCAGCCTTTCCAATGCCCCCACTGGCGGCCGTCCTTAGCCTCCGCATCGAGCGCGACTGACAGCGGACGTGCTCGCCTGGATTGACACCGGCTAATACCTCGCCCCGGATCGAGTGGATCGCGCGGCCCGCCAAGGGGCCACGAGCCGCACACACGAATCGGCCGTCATCGTTTTGTGAGCCTCTTACATAACTCCCTTATTTCACAGGCAGTTTTCGCAAACTTTGGTTTCTCGTCTCTTTTTATCTTCCAGCAAAGCGGTATACGCATCAGAGCACTGCAACACTGCCTCACATCGAGGCAGTGGTAGTAGCCGACGAGGAGCTAAAAAATGAAGAAACTTGAAGTCAGCTGTGTCCATGCCTGCTGGAAACACCCCATCAACAAAGCCTGCCGCCGGGCGAAGCTGTGGACTTTTGACCACCTTGGCGTGAGTGCCACTGACGGTGACCGCGCATGAGCCGCCGTCAGCCCTTCGAACCCATCGGCTATGCGTTGAAGTTGTCGAATTCGGGCAACTACGCTACTTTGGACAGCCTTTTTTTCGAATGGAACGGCAAACACTGGGAAATCGTCAGCGACATTAATGCCATGAAGATGGCGCTGCGCTGGATCGAGGACAGTGAACTTGGCAACGCTAGCGCAGCTAATGCCAGGGCAGCACATCAAACTGCACTAATTCGGCTTCCGACTCTCAAAGAGTCTGCTCACGTTAGCATCATCCCCGTGGCTAACGGCTATCTGCATCTCGACGGTCGTCCAGTGCTGAAACCACATGACAAGGAACTTGGACTCCGTCATACCCTTGCGTGCGATTACTCGCCCACCACGCCGACACCGAAAATGTTTGAGAATTTGCTCACGCGCGTGCTACCGGACCCAGCCGTACGTGACAGAGTCCAGGAATACATTGGTTACACTTTGCTGCCCGACGCCCGTTTTCAACTCGCCCAGATTTGGATCGGTACTGGGGCGAATGGCAAAGGGACGCTGGCGAACATTGTACAAGCTCTTCACGGTCGCGCTGTCGCAGCGTCTCCCAGCAAGTTGGATGGATTCCAAGCGTCCGTAACGCTTGGTGCGTCGCTCATTTACTGCGACGAAGCGCCTCCGCAAAACTGGTGTGAACAGACGATCAAATCGATGATCGCCGGTGAAACAGTCCAGATCGACCGCAAGTATCTGAGCCCCATCACGATACGCGTTACTGGCAAGTGGCTCATTCTTGCGAACCATGTCCCTGCAGTAAAGGATCAGTCGAACGGCTTCTGGCGGCGGTTCGACGTGGTTCCCTTCGGTGTGGAGATTCCAGCCAGCGAACGCGACCCAATGCTGGCCACTCATATCATCACGCACGAGTTGGCGGGGGTGTTGAATTGGGCGCTGGAGGGCCTCCAACGCCTGCTGCGGCGTGGAAGATTCGAGGCTGCCTTACCGCCTGCGATGACAGCGGCTACACATGCCGCTCGAACCGAGACGAACTCAGTGCACTGCTGGGTTAATGAAGCATCGATTGAACGTACTACGACCACGGACACATCTAAGTCAGCGGTTTACACGGCTTACGCGATCTGGTGCAAAGAAAACGGCATGTTGCCTGTCTCGTCTCCGAAGTTCTGGAAACGTGTGTCTGACTCGTTAGGGGAGATTGTCGAAAGCCGGGCAATCACGGGAGCTGGACGCATTCGGACGTGCAATATTCTTTTACCCTGACCATTCGGTCAACCGCGCTGGTCTGAAAAGCAGCCACTAAAACTGGCTGCTTTTCTTCGTGACCAGATTGACCAGGTCCTGTTCAAAATTAGCGCCACTTACTTCTACGTGCGCTGAGTGAGTTTAAAAGAGAGTTACATCTAAAACCCGGTCATCGCGGTCACTTGAAAAACTCCCCAAGGGCAAAGCGAATTTTGTGACCAAGTTGGCACCTGAATACTGGTCTCCACGCCATCGCGGTCTCAACCACAGGTAGCTGATCCTCACCTGTCAACTACGGAGTTAACCTGGAAAGCAGGAACGCTTATGTGCTGCTCGCTTGCAAGCAAGTGAAACAGCGTCAGAGCTGCTTGCGGAAGTGAACCCCCAACCAAGGCGGACGTGGTCCGCCGCATCTGAGTAAGCCGTCATTCGTTGACCTAGGGTATCGCTGTCCCTCAGACCGGGGAACATGCGGACTGAGGTGTACTGTCAATAGCGGACACTCTTGTTTCAAGCCACCCGCGGCTGTTTGCTGAATTTTTCAGCGAACAACG
>NZ_JAFCTQ010000062.1:0-21887 GCF_049896105.1 Janthinobacterium sp. PSPC3-1
AATTCACATTTCTTTCCATGTAATCAATAGCTTAGTTAGCTTTTCGCGAAAAAAACCGCAATCCCGGCCGACCCTCTTATAAGCCTATTTTCATAATTAACTTCAAATTATTGATCTATGTCATAGCTCGCAACCTAGGGGAGCTCACCACGACGGGTGTCGCTTCTGATCGTCACGGAAATCATCGTCAACCGGCATCCTAACGGCAAGTTCCCGTGGTAGGTAGGCTCACTATACCGGCTGGCATCAATGCTTTCGTGTCGCTCGTGTTTCCCCGCTCTGCCGCGTGCGCGATTGAGCGGCACCACGCGTTGGCAGAATTCAATAGGTTGGTCGACGTGTGCCAGTGCGGCCTTGGCTTGCGCCAGGTCGGCGTTCACATTATCAGGTCGCAACGAAAGCGGGGACATTCGCCGTGCTAAGTTGGGTCGGCGATCAGCAGCGCAAATTTATCCCCAAAAACGGTGCACAACCATGTGCATAACCTGCCGAAACTGTGTTCTGACGCACAAGGGATCGGCCGTGCCGGCAGCTGCCATTTTTTTCGGCAGCTGCGATGTGCAGGCTATCAGGCGGTTGGGAACCGCCCCATATCGGCACACTGGCTGCGGCATACCTTCGCCATGACGTCGCTCTTGTCCGGTCAGGATCTGCGTAGCGTGGCCACGTCGCTGGGCCATGCCAGCGTCGACACGACGATGGGATACACGGAGAAGGATGCGATCGACCTGATCGAGAGTTGGGAACTTGAGACACCGGGCCGGGTGGCACGCGCTGTCCATGCTGAAATGCCACCGCCAACATCCCAAACCTTGCCGGGTCGAAGGTAAGAAAAAGTAACTGGCGCCGGTAAGGTCAGCTCATCGTGGTTGTGCAGGTTCAGCAGCCTGAAGCTTCTATTAGCCTGGAACGAGGAACGGATGGACACGCTGGTCAAATGGATAGGTGTAGCGGCTCGCATTTCAAACCGACCGTGCTCGCATTTGATGCCGAATTCGGCTCGAATTAACTGCAAATGACGAAGAGCCATGCTCACGCAATCTGCAATTGAGCTTGCATTCGACGGCACCGGCTCGCATTCGACGGCCGCCGGCTCAGGCCAACTGCAAATGACGGCTCATATCGGCAAGCCCGCCGCCATCAATTGCAAGTCCGTTTGCAGATAGTGTGAGCATGTGACCTCCGTCATTTGCAGTTAATTCGAGCCGAAACTGCGCCGAATGCAAGCGCGACCGGTTTCAAACGCGAGCCCTTACACCTAAGTATAACGGCGTGCCATTTCAGCTACGCCATGATGTCCAGCTTTGGTAACGACCGAACGATCTTCATTGTCTCCAAGCTCACCGTGATGACGCGCTGGAACAGCTCCAGCGGGTACCGGGGGTTGCCCATCGTTTCGACGGCCCAATCGTTTGCGTCGTTTACGATGCCGCTGTCTTTGTCGGTCTTCACGCATTGACGGTCAATTACCCACTCTAGAGCAGGTTTGCCATTAACAACATACTCATAGGCTTCTATTGGAATTCCCGAAATTGTAATTGCTCGATTGTAATGAAGCGTGCTCTTATCCTTATCTTTTCCAAACTTCATTTTTTCAACTCGGTAGTCGTCGGAGTCCTTCTCTCCAATGATTTCGACAGGGTAAGGAGCGACGTTCTCGTAGCCAAGGTGTAGTTCGGCCAATTCACGGCCGGCTTTGCTATAAGACCAAAAATCAGCAGCGGTTTTTACCCGAGGTATACGCGGCAGCTCCTTGGCCAAATTGTCCGCATACAGGTCCCGATAGTCTTGAGCGTGAAGCAATCCATAGGTGTAATAGAAAAGGTCTTCCTTCCCGATTTGTTCGCCTGGATAAGCGCCAATGAAATGCTGCAAACCGTTATCGGTAATGGCATCTCTGCGAATGAATTGTCTTTTTGAAGTCGCGGGCTGATCGGAATTTTCAGCGAACAAGTCTGCTTGCGGAATGTTGCCGGAGTCAATTTCGGCCGTTCCGTAAATATAAAGGGGGAAACAGGCAGAACCGCCCTTCATTGCAGAAACGCAGAACTCTACGGGAACGTCCGAAATTAATGCGGAGAAACCAGTAATACACCCTGCTCCAGAAACGCAAATAATCCTATTTTTTGCATCGGGATGCGGGAAAAGAAGCGGCATCTTCGAAATCATTTCGTTGAATTGCCGATTGAAATACAACCATTGTTTCGTAAAAGGCCGATATAGGGTTGGAACTATGCATTCAGGGTCAAAGCAAAAGCGCTTCTCATTTACCAATGCCTGCTTTAAGGCACGCGTCCAACTAATCTGAGAGCGATCGGAGTTGACAAAAGCGTCAACGAGATCCTTCATTTCGTTTTTTGACTTCCCAGAATTCATTTCTGAAAATCGCACCGCCTCCATGTTAAAGACATCGATCATACGGCCCATGTTTTTCGAAATCTTCGGCTTTGAGGCATTGAAGCACCATGCGTCGCGGGCCGTCACTATTCCAAGAGACGAATTCTCAAATAATGTATTTCCTGAAGAAGTTTTATCGGCTATCGCTATGTATTCACTGAACCGATCATCACGCTGTTTAAACCAATCACCGTGCATGTCAGGCACAATAGACTTCCATTCACCGCTAAGTTTAAGACCTTCTATGCTCGCAAATGCACTAATTTTTTCTAGTTTTTCCTCACGCGTTAGGTAGTCGCCAATATCATGAAAAAAGATCTGGCCTGTCTGCTTAGCATTAGGATTCTTCACGAGAATAGAAATAGCAATTGGAGCGCGGCTCCCACTTCCGAAAATCTTGCCACCTTCCATGCGGGATAATTCACCTGATGTACGCTGATTCCCGCGCAAGTGAAAGACGTATAGACTGCTAAATTCTTCAACAAGACACTTGCGAAGTCCATCGGCAAAGTTGGCATCTATAAAGCCCCCGTTTGTCACGTAGCCGATGACTCCACTTGATCCTACGCGATCACTTGCCCAACGAATCGCGCGGACGTAGCTGTTGTACAATCCTTTGAAAAGCGTAGCGTTTGATCGCTTGGCGTAAGTACTCCGAATTCGGTCATCCAAATTCGGATATGCGACATTGTCATTATTGTCGTTCTCGCTTTTTTGTCCCTCGGAATAAGGCGGATTGCCGAAAATAACTCGAATGTCCAACTTCTTCTGCCGCTTGCGCCGCGCGCTGTTATCCACCAGCAGCGCGTCGACCAAGTCTTCCTTCTCATACAGCTGAAAGGTATCGGTAAGGCAAATGCCCTCGAAGGGCTGGTAGCTTCCACCAACGATGCCGTGATAGACCGCCTCGATGTTGATGGCCGCAATGTAGTAGGCCAGCAGCACCAACTCGTTGGCGTGGATTTCGTGCCTATACTTGTGCGCAAGATGCTCAGGGGCGATCAGGCCGCTCTGCAGTAACCGGGTGATGAAGGTGCCAGTGCCGGTGAAGGGATCGATGATGTGGACTCCCTCGCTGCCAAGGGTCTGGCCGAACTCGGTTTCCAGGATATGGGCGACGCTGTAGATGATGAAGTCCACAACCTCCACCGGAGTGTAGACGATACCCAGTCGCTCAGTCATCTTGGGAAATGCATTGCGGAAGAACTTGTCGTAAAGCTCGACGACGATCTTTTGCTTGCCCGCTGCGTTGTCGATGCCCTGCGCGCGCATCTTCACACTGTCGTAGAAGCGCTGAAGGGTATCGGCCTCCTTGTCCAGCCGGTGCTCTTGCAGCACGTCGAGCACACCCTGCATAGCCACCGACATAGGGTTATGTTGAGCAAAACTGTAATCCTCGAAGAGGGCGTCGAAGACTGGCTTGGTGATGAGATGCTGAGCCAGCATCTCGATGACTTCTCCGTCACTGATGCTGCCGTTAAGGTCGTCACGCAGCTCATGGGCGAAGGCGTTGAAGGCGGCTCGCTCCTTCTCGTGCGTCGGGTCTTCAATAATGGCAGTTATACGGTCAACATGGGTGCGGGCAATCTTTGCAATATCGTTAGCCCAGTCTTCCCAATGGTGCCGATTGCCACACTTCTGCACGACCTTCGCATAGATGGCGCGCTCAATTTCACCGATCTCGAATTCCAGGGAAATCTGCTTGTCCTTATCGCCACGCTTGGCGTGTTCGCCGATGTTAAACTGCCCTTTTCCCACATCCTTTTTGGCGGTGCCATTCTTGCCAGCTGGTTTCTTGATCTTGTCGGTGACTGCGACGACCTCCATCTTGGCCGTGTCCCGCCCGATCAAGTCCAGCTTGTTCACCATCGCATCGAAACGGTCATCGTGTGAGCGCAGCGCCTGCAGCACCTGCCACACGACCTTGTAGGTCTTGTTGTCGTTGAGCGCCTCGTGAGCCTCCATGCCGGCCGGGATCACGACAGGCAAGATCACATAACCTCGCTTCTTGCCGGACGCGTTACGCATCACGCGGCCGACCGACTGCACCACGTCGACTTGGGAATTACGCGGCGTCAAAAACAGCACGGCATCCAGGGCCGGCACATCGACGCCCTCCGACAAGCAGCGCACATTGCTGAGAATGCGGCAGGTATGCTCAGGCGCCTGGGCCTTGAGCCAGTTGAGCTTTACTTCCTTCTGGCTGGCGTTCATGCGCCCGTCAACGTGCTCGGCCTCACAGATGAGGCGGTTGACAGTCTCGAATTCTTCCTCGGCCTGGTACGCCTCAACAACGGCCTGGAACATGCCTGCGATGTTTTTCGAGCTGGTCTTGTGGGTCCTGGCATTCTTGGCCACGTCGATCACCTGACAGAATGCCACCGCGCGCCTCATTGGGTCGGTGTCGCCAGCTAGGTCTTCCTGAGTGCCCTGTTTGCCGAGCGCCTTCCAGCAGCCGATAATCTTGGCCGCGTCGTCCACCTTGACTTGGTTGTTCTCATCGGCAAGCAAGGCTTGCAGGCGCCGGTTGACATGGCTCTCGTCGACGGCCAGCACGATCACTTTGTAGTCAACCAGCAGGCCACGCTGCACCGCCTGCGAAAACGTGATAACGAATAGCTCCTTGCCAAACAACGCCTCGTCGTCCATCGAGCACAAGGCGACATTGTCCTTCTCGGCGCTCGCCTTGGCATTATCGCCATAGATGCGCGGCGTGGCCGTCATGTACAGGCGCTTACTGGCCCGGATGAAGTCAGCATTGTGGATCTTGACGAAATTGCTCTCATCATCGTCGTCGAAGGTGGCGCCAGTGGTGCGGTGGGCCTCGTCGCAGACGATCAGGTCGAAGTCGGCCAGGTCGTGTTCCTTCTGGGCCTTGCTGATGACTTCGATCGAATGATAGGTGGAAAACACTACGCTCATGTGCTCGACATCGTGACGCTTGGCCATCTCCAGCGCCAGTCGTCGAGGCTCAGTGGTGGCCGGGTAGCGCAGCTCGTGGGCGAAAGTTTGAACCACGTCCTCGTCGACGGCGCGCTTCTTGCCCACATCGCTATCCGAACAGACAGCGAAACTATGTAGGGGCGTGTCGCACTCCTGGGTCCACTCGGTCAGCGTTTGCGACAGCAGCGCCAGGCTCGGCACCAGGAACAGCACGCGCTTGCCGCGACCGGCCAGCAGTTCCGCTATTTTCAAACTGGTGAAGGTCTTTCCAGTGCCGCACGCCATGATCAATTTACCCCTGTCCGCAGTTGCCAACCCGTGTTGGACAGCGGACAGCGCGGTTTGCTGGTGCTCGCGCAGCTTTTTCTTTTCATGCAAAACCGCGGTGTGGCGCGGCTGGTACTGCGCCCAGTCGATCTGGCTAGTTTCCAGGTCGTGCAAGTCTATCTTGTTGACCGGCGGCTGCTGGTTTTGCAGAGCGTCGTTGGCGTGCTCGCTCCAATTATTGGTGGTCGTGATCACAATCCGGCGCACGAACGGCTTCTTGCCCGAGGCCGTGAAGAAGCTGTCGATGTCGGCTTTCTGGATCTTATAGTCTTCGGCGAAGAATTTGCACTGGATGGCGTGGAATTCGCCCGTGCCCTGGGTTTTCGCCACTAGGTCGATGCCGGTGTCGCGCCCGTCGATACCCTGTTCAGCGGCCCAGTTCGTGTAACTCCATACCTGGCTGTACAGGTCGCGGTAGGTCGCCTCGTTGCGCAGGTAGGTGACGACCAGCTCCTCAAAATAGGTGCCTTTCTCGCGCTCGGAAACGGCGGAGTGACGGTAAGTAGCAAGCAGGTCGTGAAGCGCGGTCATTTATGGGCTTTCCATAGGTAAATATACTGACCGGCATTATGGCGCACAATTGGTGCCATCGGAATTGAAATTGGGAACTGTTAAAAGGCGAACTGCGTCAATCAAAGTAATTCTACGAACAACGTCAATTCGTAAGTCACTGATTTGTGGGTGGGCGCGATTCGTTTGTTCACACTTTTACTTCGCAGATCGCCACAGCCGCCACTCGATATGCCGTTGCCTTCGATTGACCGCGAGATTGACAAGGCGGAGGCAAATAAGCAGGGAAGACCAAAATGAAGCAATGCATGATTGCCGTAAGCGAGCATTGGGTCGTGGTGGCAACGCTTGGCAAGACTTAACAGAGTGTTGAAAAAGAAGTGCAGTCCTTCGGGTTTTGTCGCCCGACATGCGAATTTTTCGGGCTGAAAGCCGTATTCCGCCTAAAAACCGGTTTCCAGCCGTTTTTCAGGCCGTTTTTGACACTTTTTAGCACTTTCCTCCCTCTATGGACGGCGTTATCCCACCACCGCCGACAAACGCCAGCCAAAGATCGTCGCCATGCGCGTCAGGTTGTAAGCGGCGAAAGTGAACGTGGTCTGGGCGCGCACTTTCGCCAGGCCAACGAAGCGCGCCTTGCGCAGCCCGCCGATGGTTTTGCTCCAGCCGAAGCTCTCCTCGACCAGCTTGCGTTTCTTGATGCTCACCGCGTAGCCGGCGTGACGCGTGGTGCGCTTATCGATGGCGCTGTGTTTTTTCTGGGCCACGTGCGGTGTGACGCCCAAGCCACGCAACTCCTTGACGAACGCGGCCGCGTCGTAGCTCTTGTCGGCGCCCAGCGTCGCGCCGGCCTTGTTGATGCTGAGCTTGGCCATGATGAGCGCCGCGTCGCGTTCGGCAGTGCCGCTCGCCAGGGTGGTGGTGGCGTCGACAACCAGGCCGTTGCGGTTTTCCATCAGCGCGTGGCCCAAGTAGCACAGCCTGGACTTGTCGCCGTCGCCTTTCTTGTACAGTCGGGCATCGGGATCGGTCGTCGATTGGTGTGTCTCGTTGGAGCGTTTTTCGCCCTTGAAGTCGACCGTGGCATTGCGCTCGCCGTCGCTCGGCGGCGGCCCGCCGCCATCTTTTTTAGTGAAGCTCTTGACCGACGCCCACGCCTCGATCATCGTGCCGTCGACGGTGAAATGCTCGTCCGACATCAGGCTTTTCCATTCGGCGATGCGCAGCACCTGGGCGAAGAAACGCTGCGTCATCGCCTCGCTGAACAGGCGCACGCGGTTGGTGCTGAAGCTTGAGTGGTTCCACACGGGCTCATCAAGGTTCATACCGACGAACCAGCGGTATAGCAAGTTGTATTCGAGGTGTTGCACCAGTTGGCGCTCGGAGCGGATCGAGAACAGCGTCTGGATCAGGCTGGCGCGCAGCAGGCGCTCCGGGGCGATCGAGGGACGGCCGCGGCGCGAATACAGCGCCTGGAAATCATCATTCATGGTGGACAGGATGGCGTCGGCCAGCACCCGCAATTTGCGCAATGGATGCGCATCGGGAATGCGTTCTTCCAGCGTGCGGTAGCTATACAGGGAGTGCTGGGTGACGTCGGTCTTGCGCATGATGGCGGTGGGAAAGTGGGGCTGATTGAACAACGTTTACCGGCCCGGGCCGGTTGACGGGCACGGCGATTAATTCAACACCCTGCTAAGACGTAAAGCGCTTTACTTTTTTACATTTGATATCCAGCCGGATTAACACAGACGACCTCGGCGAAAAGTGCATAAAGAATCGCTTCTTTATTACTTCGAGGCTTATGTGTCATTTCTGGCCTTATCCCGGCTGTACCTCTTTTCCCGAGCAATTCGGTGGAAATTAAGATTACCAATGCAGGAATTGCCGCGGTGGCGGCGCGGCAAGAGAAGGTCGATGTGCTTACCGCCGGGAACGCAATCCCGCAGGAAGCAGCCGGGGCTCTAGCGCACCGGTTAATCCAAGTCCACCGTGGCACCCTCGGAAACGTCTTTTTCCACCAACGGGCCGTCGCTGCGCTGGCAGGTAACGAGCCCGCTGCCCCCGCCGTCGTCGCAAGACGATACCGTGGCCGTTTCGCCGTTTGCCAAGAAATCGTCAAATACTACGACGCCCTTGCAGACTTGATCGGTCACGACATATTTGCGGACATCGGCCCAGGTTGCGCGGATGGTGAAGTTGATCATTTTAGGCATTTGCTTTCTCCGATTCCAAGTAGGTAGGTAAAACTGCTGGTTGTATTCTTAGCTAGTCGCCTGTCCCCTCGAGTCAGGGAGCTGGCGGCAGCACTCGCCATTGGCATACGGCGTCGACGGGCCGGCCTTCGCGGTCGAACCACGCGGCATCTTGCACCGCGTCTGGCGCCAGTCCCGGCCAGCCGGCCAGACGCGCTAGTAGCCTGCCGCCGGCCACTTGCAATTCGAGTCCACCCTCGCCGATTGGCGCCAGGTCAAGCTGGCAGTTTCCGCTGATAATGTCCTCCGGCACCAAATTGTCGGCGTGTTCCTTATGCCGCACGCGCCAGCCGAGCGTCGGGTCGAGCACGATCTCCACTACCGATTTATGCTTGGCAGGAAGGAGCGGCGCCAGGCTTTCGATCCGGATCGTTTTGCCGCTGACCTGTGGCGGAACCGGGATGCCCTGTGGCCATTCTCCGGTCTTGCCAAGCGCGATCGGACCGATGAACTCGGGTGTCCAGCGCACCCCCGCTTCCGGGCCAGTCCCGGTGTCGGGATCCTTGTGCGGGAACATCAATATCTGCAGTTCCTGCCAGTCCTTGATCGCTTTCACGCCCTTTCCATGGGGCGTATGGAAGCGGTAGATGTAGCCGACGCAGTCGCCTGGCGCCGCCAGCGTGACCTGCCGACCGCCGGCCATGAACGATTCGAAGCGCAGCGCCGGATAAGGATCAGGTTTGCCGTCAGTGCCCTTGGCGCCAATTGCCTTGCGCACCGGTTTGTAAGCGCCGATCAGTTCACCCAACGGCAGACCGACGGCCGGCGCCGAGACATCGTTGACGCGCTTAAACATCAACAGCAGGTGGAAGGAGTTGCTCTCCTGGCCTACCGCGCCGGCGCCGCCAGTGCCGGCGAAGTCGCTGGCCTCGACTGGCAGCAGCAACAGGTCGCGCGAAATCGGTTCGCCGTTCTTGATCGCAACTGCATGACCCCGTACGCTGTTGCTGCGCTTGAGTGCGAGCCCGTTCCCGTCCGGCACCACCCAGTAGTGTTCGTCAGCGAACGAGACGTCGCGAAACGGCAGGCCGATGAAGGTCAGCCAGTGCGGCGCCGAATAGTCGCTCACGAGCAAGCGCTTCAGCGACAAGGGCTGGGCCGCCGCGCCGGACAGCCCTGCTGCGTCAAGTTGCAGGGCCAGCGGGGCCTGATCCTTGAGGTCAAAGCCCTCGAGGTCGAAGCCGGCCAACCCGCTCCAAGTTTCATACGGCGTGTAGTGCGCCACAGTCTGCCATTGACCCTGTTCGGCGGCTAGCTGCTGTATGAACACTTGCAGACCCCATCGGTTCTTGTTGGTATTGGCCCAGTGTCCCTTGTGCCAGGTGCACAGGTAGCGGGTGGCGCACGCCGTGACGGGTAGCGCGAAGCGGGCCGGGCTGGCCGCGCCCGGCAGGCCAAGCGCCACCAGCGCGCTTGACGCGCCGGCGTCGATACAGAAGTCGTGCGGCACCCAGTCGTCGCCCTCGGCCCGGCGCGCCAGCGTCCACACGCCAGCACGCGTGGCGTCGCGCGGCACCAGGGCCGGTGCCGTCCAAGCGGTAGACGGATCGAGCATGCGGCGCAGGCGCACCTTGGCCATCACCCAGTACTTGTCGACATCGTTGCCGCGGGGGTGCACGATCATGGCGGTCTGGGCCACTTTGGCATTGCGGTCGAGGTCATTGGTCAAGCCGAACGCACGGTCCGCTTCCAGGCGCCAGTTCATCTTGCGATAAGGATCGGTGGCCGACAGCGCGCCCGATTCTCCGTACAGCGACGGATAGGGCAGGCGCGGCATCTCCTGCGCGCCCGCCAGCGCGGCCGCAGGCGACTCGCCCGGCGCCGCGTGGAAGATCGGATTGGGTCCGATCTCGTAAATTTCGTTGAAGCGCGTCTCTTCGAGGTCGACCTCGATCGACTCGCCCACGCCGCCGAAGCGGGCCAGGGTGTCGGTGCGGTACAGCACATCGTTCAGGCACAGCAGGCAGCCGTTGGCGCCGCTGGCCACGCGCACCTCGGCGCCTTTGCTGCGCAGCTCGAACGTCTTGACCAGCGGGACCGCGGTCCTGACGTCGGGCGGTGCCAGGCGCAGGCCGGGATCGTCCCAGCGCACCTTGGCCGGGGCCAGCAGGCCGGCCGCCAGCACCGTCGCGTCCAGCGCGGGCCAGCGCTGCAGCCAGCGGTCGAAGCGACGCACCGGCCGCACCACGTACGCCACGTACTTGGCCCCGTGCTCGCCGGGCAGTTCGGTGTGCGCCAGGTTTTCTGCGACGTCGCCGGCAAAATTCCAGCCGCCAGCCGAGACCGACGACTGGATGGTCCACACCGTCGATTCGCGCAGCGACTCCGTGCCGATGAACGGTTCAGCCCAGTCGCGCAGCGCCGCCATGCCCGAGGCGGTGCGCGGAAACGCGACCGGGTAGCCGCTCCAGTGCCATTCGTGGCGCTGCACCATGAAGGCCTTGAGCCAGGTGGCGTCGAGCGGGGCGCCTGTATCGGCATCGATCCTGGCGACAACCTGGCGTCCCTCGGGCACCACCAGCAGCCGGCGTGCGAGCTGCGCGAAAATGGCGTCGTTCATGGCCGGCTTGGGCAGGCATTCGACCCAGTGCTGTGCAGGCGCGAAGCGGCGGTAGGTGATTCCGGTGGCGCGATCGCTGATGTTGCCCAGCCCGGGAAAGGCGGCCAGCCGGCATGATGGTTCGGCGATATCGAAAAAGGACGATGGCGCCAGAGACGACACCGCAATCCGGGCAAAGTGGCCGGGTGCGAGCGTCACCACGGCGTTGTCGCCGGCGCCAGCGGCCAGTTGCGAGGCACTCCCCTGTGCAACCTTGATGGTGGCATTTCCGACGTAGCCCGAGCTTAGCCTGGCGTCGGGGGATAGGATGACGGAGGCGGTGCCGGCCGGCCTGGCCGAGGCGTCGAAAAACTCAACCTCGACCAGGAAGGCGCGCACCGCGGGATGGCGCGGCCACTGCGCTTCATGCGCCTCCTTGCTCACCATTGTGGATGGGCGCGGGCGCGCCGCCACCCCCGCGCGGATCGGCGGTTTGAGCAGCAGCCGGTACTTTTCCTGCTGCATTGCCAGCGCCGCCGCATCCAGCCCGTCCGCTGCAGTGTCGCCGCTCGCATGGCCCAGCTTGACCGCGGCAATGTCGGCCTCGATCCAGCGTTCGATCACGTTCGGGGTGCCGGCCGGACCGCGGATAGTGAAACTGATAGCCTGGCTGCCAGCGCGCCACAGCGGGCTGTCGTCGCGGATCAGGGCAATGCGCTGCGCCTCGTCGGCGCCGGGGCCGGCAGCACTCTGGCGCAGATGGATCCGGGTGCGGCTCTCGTCGGCCAGTTCGTAAGCGTACTCGGCCTGCTTGGCGTCGAGGCTGATCAGCGGTGTACCTGGCGCCACCCGGCACAGGTAGCGCGACTTGGCCCCGAAGCGGGTGAACATGGTGGCGTCGAGCCTCTTGAGGCTGCGCTGGCGGTCATCGGCGCCGTCGGCGAAATCCTGTTCCAGGATCCGTCCCGCATTGCCGATCGGGGTCGCCAGCGCCCAGTAGTGCAGCCCATAGGCCAGACGCGGCGTGGGCCAGGTTTCCATGTGCGGGCGCGGCTCGGGCCAGAAAAAGTCCAGGCATGCCACGCCATCGGGATCACCGCCCCCTTCGATACTGGTCAGGCGTCCATTGAGCGCGGTTCCCGAATACGGGAACGACACCACGTCGCGTCCGTTGTAACGGGTGGCGCCGATCGTGTCGTGCATGCGCAGCAGCTTGCCACCGTCGCCGGCTTCCAATATCGGCTCCCACCTCCCCCTGCGCCATACCTGGGCTGCCAGGTCGGTCACCCACTGCCACGAGAGCGCGGGTTCAGGAGCGCTTGCGCCGGCGGCAATGGCCACTGCGTAACCGCGGATCTCCTGGTTCAGCGCAAGCGCCTGGTCGGCGCTGGCGAAAGCCACGCTGACGGACAGGTCGCGGTCTTCACCCAGGCTCACCGGCACGTCGGCGACATGGTCGTGCCCGTTCAATGCGACTCGCACCGTGCTAACCCGGCCCATGGCGTCAGTGGCCAGCAAGTCGAAAATGACCTTCTCGGGCGCTGACGGCGGCGTGCCATGGCCGGCCTGTTGAAACGCTTGCAGCGTCAGTTGTTCGGCCAGTCGGGCGGCCGAAGCGTCCTCGATGCTCGACCCTTCGGTGAGCCACAGCATGGCGTCGGCGCTGGGCGTTTCGCCGGCCAGCAGCAAGGTGCAGAAGTGGTCGTTCATCAACGGTAGCAGGCGCCGGTACCAGTACTCGAACGTGAGGTCGTTGAAAAATGCGTGGCCCTTGTGATCAATGGCAAAGCGCCGCGCCATGGCCGCGAACCACATCGCGCGCATCTGCGGCACAGTCGCGGCGCCGAGCAGCCGGACCATCGCCGACAGCACGCCGCGTCCGCGCTGTGCGCCATACGAGCCCACCGGCCACGGCGCGATCGCAAAGTCCTTCTCGAGGAGCGCCCGGCTCAAGGGCTTCATTGCCGTCCACAGTGCAGGCAGCGCGGCGCCGCTCTCCTTGCGGCATGCGTCCAGATCTGCCAGCAACGCGATGCGCGCCGGCGCCTGTTCGAACGCGGCATAGATGGCCTGTCCGGCGTCCTGGCCGGCGCCGATGCGTTCCCACACGCCCACATGGCGTTCGACCGGTGTGTCGCCGGGGCGCGCCACCGTATCAATGCGTAGCAGGCCGCGTCCCAGCAGATCGACCACCATCGGCTCGGCGGGGCCGGCAGTGAGGCTCATCCCGGTCGGCAGTTGCCGAACATCGTCGATGATCTGACCCAGACAATTGGTGAGCAGCAAGAAAGGATTGAGCGCGCTGGCCAGCAGCCCTTCACGGACTGGGATGTCGGCCTGGTCCGCCTCCGCGATCCCGACGCTGCCCAGGCCCGTCTGTGCCGGGGCCGCCAGGGCTTGCTGCGTGATGAGGGAAAAGCAGTGGCCGGGCGCGGGATCGCCGGCGGCATCGGTGACTTGGTACCTGGTCGTGACCACCTTGACCAACTTGCCGGCAATGGTGGCAATGGTGGCCAGCGCCGGCGTAAAAGTCAGTACCGCGCCATCGATCGTCACGTTGAACACGGGGGCGTAGGCGATAAAGTCGCCCAGTGCGTCGCTATAGCGGAAGTGGCGCGAGACGCCCAACACGTCCTGCGACACGGCTGCCGGCAAGTGGGTCAGCGGGGCCAGCGCATGCGGCAGGGTATTGGTCTCGACCAGGACCGGCTTCTCTGGATCGGCGTCGGGGAACTGGGGCAAGTCTTCGGACTGCGCCGAAAAGGGCCGCTCGCATTTAGCGGTGGTGCGTATCAGCTCGCGCTCCAGGCTTGCCCACAGGTCCAGGGTGTCGGCCGCGGCGCTCATCGACTGTGCGCTCAGCGCCGCGAGGGCGCCGTCGCCGCGAATGCCGTGCCATTCGGTGATGGCGTAGCGCCACGGCCGCAGCAGGTCGCCGGCCCGCTTCCACACCTGTTCCGTGATGCCGGCGCCACTGGCCCCGGCAGCGGGCCACTGTACCCCGGCTTCGCCTCCCCAGGGCATGACCCAGTTGACCGAGACGTCGCGCAAGGAAGGATCGCGCGCAGCTTCGTTGTTGCAATGAACCAGCCAGGCAAATGTCGTGTAGGGCATTGTGATCCTCACATATTCTGTTCAACGGAGCGGGACACCCGCACGCTGTAGCACCAGCACACCTCGATTTCGACATCGAGCTGGCCGCTGCCTTGCATATCGCCGCCGTCCTTGTGCTCGGCCTGCAGCAGGAGCAGCAGGTAGGCATTGAGGTAGCCCAGGATGCGTGCCGAACCCGACACGGACAGTCCGGCCGTGAAGGAATTGCCCCCCAGCGAGGCGAACGTGGCCTGGACGAAAATGCGGATCGCATAGCTGCCGGTGGCCACGCTGGCCAGCGTGAATGCGCGCGCCGAGCCCAGCGAGACCCCGATCGAGGCCGAATAGGCAGGGACCAGGCGGTCGTCGATCTGCTCCAGCCAGGCGCGGCCCTTGACCCAGCCGCCGCCGCCGTATATGCCAATCTGCATGAACACGGGCGAGGCGACGTCGCCGATGCCAAAGCTGGCATCGATGTGCATGCGCCCGGAAATGAACTGCAGCGCAAAGCGGGTGGCCAGGACGGTCTCGCCGATGAACAGCGGGCCGACGTCATAGGGGCCGATGGTGTCTTTCTGTTCGATGCTGGCGCCGGTGGGTCGCCCCTGTTCGTCCCTAAGGAGCTTGACGCCCTCGGGCAGCTTGGGGGTCTTGGCCTTGAGGATGGTGCTCAGGAACAGCAGGGCGGGATGCGGCAGGATTTTTGCAGGATCAAGGTCGAACTTGAAGCCGCCGCTGTCGCTGTACTGGACGTTGGCGCCCTGGAAGGTCACCAGGGGCTGGCCTTCGAAGTTGAGGATCCAGTCGCCGCCGAACTTGGCGCTGGTCTGTGCCTTGCCGGCAGCATCGGCCGCGAGCATGAAGTTGGCGCTGGCGTCAATCCGGGGCTTGCGGATATCGAGGCTGAAAGTGGCAATATCGAACAGCTGCTCCGTGCTGTCGAACTGATGCTGGATTTCGGCCTTGCCACTGGCGCTGCGTGTTTTCTGGTCGATATGGTGGGAAAACTTGACCGCGCCGGTGGGCATGTCGGGCAGCCGGAACTTCTTGAAAAATTCTTCGAAGTCGGCAGCGATATTCTTGAACACTTCGGAAAATACGAGGCCTTCGACCGAATCGAGCACCATCTGGTCGACCAGGGCACGCGAGGGAATGGCAATGCCCAGTTCTTTCAAGCCCGGCGCGATTTCCCGCAGCCGGGCGACAAACGGCGAAGTTTCAATCTGCCGGGCCACGTCATCGAACACGCAGTCGAGCTTGTCGGTATTGATCGTAATCTGGGGCAGCTCGGGTGGATCGGACAACAAGCGCATCATTTTGATTGCCTGGCCGGCTTTCGGCGCCACGGCCTCATACGCGTCTTGCAGCACCCTATCGCCACGTTCGACTACCGTTGCCACCTCATCCTTGAGGGCATCGACACGGTGGCGTGTCTCCTCGTCGAACAGCGCGGCCGCACCGCTGGCCACCTGGCGCCTGACGTCCTCGACCAGCGCGCCAGTCTGGCGCTCCAGGTCGCCGCGCAGCTTGTCCCATGCGCCGCAGTCCAGCAAACTGATGCTGGCGAGGATCTCCTGGCGCGCCTGCGCAAGGCGCTGGCCCAGTACCGCAGTCGCTCCAACGAGCGCGTTGCGGGCCTGATCCTGCCTGGCCACCAGTTCGGTCTCGAGGGTATCGAGCGCGGGAGCGAGGGCGTCCTGCGCCTGCCGGCACAGCCCGCGCAGCGCCGCCATCAGGACCACCCCGGCATTGTCGCCCTCGCTGCGCACCTGCACTTGCAGCGCAGCGAGCATGGTATCGAGTGCGATGCGTTCGGCTTGGATGGCTCCGTTGGCGCCTGCAGCGTCCACCAGCGCCTGCAATGCGGGAGCCGGGTCGGGCAAGGCGCCTTGCAATGCAATGCGCAGGGCCGTCAGCGGCGCCAGGGGCTTTTCCAGTTGCGCCTGGATGACAACGATGGCCGGGGCCAGCGCGCCGCCTGCTGCCTTTGCCGCCGTACACCAGACCTGTACCGAATCGCGTAGTGCTATCAAGCGCAGCTTGATCTCGGCCGCGCCCGCTGCCGTGCCATCATTGATTTCCTGCAAGACCGTGGCAGCGTGCCTGAACGCCTGACCAAGCCCTCCGCATGCCGCAGCGATCGCCTCGATGCAATCAGCCTGGGTGCTGCGCAAGCTTTTCAGCGACTCGGGCAGCACTACCTTGCGTACCGCGGCCGCAGCGTCGTCCAGTGACACCAGCGTGGCAGGCGCATTGGCGGCCAGCTTGGTTAGCCAGGTCTGGGCTGCGGTTGCAAGCGCCGCTTCGTCACCATCGATCAGCGCCTGCAGGGCAGCAAGCTCAAGGTCGAATTTAGCACTCGCCTGGGCAATGGCTGCCGCGATCGCCTGTTGGCTGCGCTTTAACTGGCCACAGCCTTGTTGTACCGCGAGCGCAGGTTCCTCCAGCGCGCCGGCCGCGCGCGCGATCACGCCGTGCAAGGCAATGCCGTCCCAGCTGTCCTGCAGGCGCGTGGCCAACGCCAGTGTGCCGGCTTGGGCCTGGCCACCCATTGCGCCCAAGGTCGTGCGGGCGTCGACCAGCGATTGCTCGGCTTCCCGGCAGGCCGCTTGCAGTATGCTCCACGGCAGCCGTGTTTTCTCGGTTAGGAACTGGTCCAGCCGATCGCGCTGCTGGCTGACGATGGCCGGCACATCGACCTTGCCGATCAGCGGCGCGGCCTCATCGAGCCGCGTTTTCGCTTCGCCGAACGATGCTTCGACCTGTGCCACCAGGCGCTGCTTGAAGGTGGCGCAGCCTTGCAGCAGCTCCTGCGCGGTGCCCATTGCGTCGCGCAGGGCCAGTGCGTCACGAGTGATGCGGGCGATTGTCGCTTCGATGGTACGCACCTCCGCGGCGCCTTTTGCGCTTTCCCATACCGCATCGGATTTGGTTTTCACGCCGGCCATCAGGCTTGCCAGCGGACCGGCTTCGTTAAAGCGCAGGCGCGAGGCGGCTGCCGTGCGCTCGAGGTGGATCGTGCGCAGCTGCCCGAGCAGCTTGTCGGGTCCGCGCCCGTGCGCCAGGTTCGATGGACCGTCGGCTTTGACTCGCATGGCAAAACGCGGATTGTCGGCCGCTGCCAGGTTGTACGAGGGAACGGTCTTGTGCGGCATGCATTCGTTCGGCTTGACCCGTTCGCCAGTGGCGACCGTGCCGAAGCACACCTTGTCGTCGCAATCGAGTCCGGACAGTGCCGCCCAGGCGTCGCTGTCGGCCCCCGCGCCGCGCTTGCCGTTACTGTAAAAAACCATGTCCTGCGGATGGTCGTGCCAGTGGTGCACCAGGGAGTCGGCGCCGCTTTCGGCAACTGGACCCAGCCACGGTTTCGAATAGAAGCCGGATTGGTCGGTCTCGTTGAAGAGCGGGATTTCATAACCTACTTCGTCTCCCAGGTCGCGTCCCCACGCGCTGTTGACATAGATCCGGAGGGTGGCGAACCCGAAGGAATGGATGCAGGCGAGCGGCCGTTCCATCGCTTCCAGCTCGGACATGAAGCGCCGCTGCGGCTCGGTGATTTCAATGTATTCCTCCATCTTGCGCAGCAGCGGGCGCCCGACCAGCGGCAACTGCTCGCCTTCGAATTGCGCGCCTGGCACGGTACTGCGCTGGTACACCACCACGTGGATCGCGCGGTTCCAGGCCACACCGATGCGCCCGATGCGGGTTTTGACAAGGCGCGACTGCTGCCCGTCGGTACACTCGACGTCAAATATGGTGCGGCCTTCGTCGAACGCCGCCTTCATTGCACCGCTGGCCCCCAGCGCCGACAGGCTCAGTGAAAACAGCTTGACCTCGGCAGTGACCGGGGTTGCCAGCACGCCCAGCAGTTCAGAGGCAAATTCAATTGTATTGAGCAAGCCGACCGGCAGATCCCGTGCTGCGGTGACCCCTGCGAGGCCTGTGTCGGGATCGGGTGCAAACGCGTGCAGGGCGACCATGGCCGAGGGCGACAGCGCGACGTCGAGCGGCACGGGATAGATTGGCGCGGCACCTTCAGCCTGGCTACGCAAGCGCGCGCTGAGGTCCTGATCGAGGTCGAGCCGGCCGTCGGCAAAGGCGGCATCGGACAGCGGGAACTGGGCCACCCGGTTGGCGCAGGAGGCGCGGTTGGCCAGGTGGCGGGTGCGCAGCGTTTCGTACACTGTGCGCAAGGTGGCCTGCGGGACCGGGCCACTGACGAACCAGCGCGCCAGGGTCGCGCTCATTGACTCTTCCAGCGCGGCCGCCATCGGCGTGCCGGGCGTGCCTTTCCAGTCGTCGACCGCCGGCAGCGAGATGACCGGCGTGCCCAGCCAGCGCTGCAGCTCCGATACCAGCACCGTGCGCTTGCTTTGCGCGGTGCGCCGGTAAGTCACCTCGAGCGGATAGGCCATCTCGGTGACCAGGGTTTCAAGCTCGGCGTCCTGCAGCGTCGACAGAATATCGCCTGGATGCACGGTGTAGCGGCGCACCCGGCGCGATGGCCGCACCGTGATGTCGGTGCTGCGCGCAAAACGCGAGTCAACTGGCGAGAGCGGATCGACGCCCGCCTTGCCATCGCTCGAAAAGCGGTTGCCGCGCACCATGGCCTCGCCCACCGACTGCGTCATCATCGTCAGCGCCACGGTATCGACTGCAAAGCGCCACTGCGCGCCGTCGGGATCGTTGCTGTTCCACTGGGCCAGGATGCTGCCCGCTTCCGGTTCGAAGCGTGGCGCCAGCACCTGCGCTACCATGAACGGTGCATGTGTGACATGGGTGACGGCGCGCACGTCCGCACCTGCATCAAGGTAGCGGTCGGTAATGCGCAGCGTGGCCTGCCACATGGCGTCGCGCCCCGGCTGTGCGTTTTCATAGAATAGCTCGAGCGTGGCGCCGGCGGCGGCGTTGGCCACTTCGATTGGCGCGCCCCAGCTGGCCGAAAAATTACCGCCTTCGCGCATCACTTCATCGGCTGTCATGTTGCGCTGGGCCGAACGCAGCAGGCTCGACTCCGCCAGCACCGGGGCCAGCGCCACCGATTCGAGCGCGAGGATGATCTTGCTGCTGCAGAAATTGCCACCCACGATGTTGAACTGCACCCGATGCTTGCGATCAGCCACCTTGAGCCGAAGTCCGTCGAAAACGTGCTCGTTCTGCGCGCCAGGCGCCAGCTGCAGGCTGGTCTCCTCGATGGCGCGCCCGCTGCCTGTTGCCAGTAGCGTGAACGGGCGCTGTGGATGGTCCGACGGCGTCAGGTCCAGCGCGCTAAGCCGTGTGCCGCTCGTCGGCGGCGCGATATCGAGCCGCAATTCGACCGTGCGTGGTTGGCCCGGGCTGCTGCTGGCGTGCAGTCGCGACATCAGACCGATACGGCTGCTGCGACGGGTTGTCAGCAGACCCGCCTCGACTGCCTCCGCATGCGCATTCCAGTCTTCGATAAATTGGGTCTCGGACATGAGAACTTCCTTTGCGCGCACGCTGCGCGAATGACGGGTGGACGGCCGGCGCCTGCTGCAAACGGCCGTGAATAGCCGCGCGCCGGTCGGTGCGCGAAGACGCCCCAGGAAGGTGCACGGATGCTGGGTGCTGCCGTTGCTAGAAGTGGATGGCTTGGGTGAACAGGGGCCGTCCGGCGTCGACTTCGTCGCGTGCGATATTCTCGAGCTCCCTTGCGAACTCGGACATGCTCGATTGGTAGGCTTGCCCCTGATCAGGATCGAGGATCCAGGCTTGGGTATGGTCAAAGCTGCCGTCGCCGCTAATGCCGCGCAGCACCCGCACATGGCGGCGCACGCCACCGGCGTCGAGGCCCGCTGCGATCCACAGCGGCCCGTGGCGCTTGAGCAGCGTGTGGTAGCCATCCGGGGTAAAGTTTTGCGGGGCTTCCGCCGAGAGACCGAGGCGGGTGGCGAAATCGGCGAAACGCGGTCCCCGTAGGCCGGTATCGTCGTTGAGCGCCGTGACGAATTCGGGGCCGCCAAGCTGGGCCATTTCCAGTTCAGTGTAGTGCCGCTTTTTTTTCCATTGAAACAGGATCACGGCGCCTGCGGCCCAGCAGCTGCGGGACGAACTTTGGGCAAACGGATCGGCATCGTGGTACACGGTATCGAGGATCGTCAATTGCGCTCTCCAAGTTGGTGTCCGTAGCGTTTTTCACCGCTGTTGACAGGTGTGTTGCGGAATTTGAGTGATCAACTTTAGCACCGGAAAATCGTTCGGCTTTTGTGTATTCGCAAGTTGTTGTAACTCCCAAGCTGCTTCCAAAAAAGTCAGCAACATGGTCCGAATTCGACCAATAGCGGGAGTGCTCTCAGGCCAGGCTGGCCGGCTGCTCGATGCACTGCTGATCGCCCGTCGACCACTGGTGTCTCGGCCGTCGGGGGAATGGTCAACGCGGGATCCGGCGCTGGCCAGGTCGACACCTGATCACCGGGCCGGGCCCGCGCTGCGCTGGCTTTTCCGTGCTGCGACCTGGTAGCGAGGAAAAGCTGGCGCATACGACCAGTATCTGGTAACGCTTTGATATTATTGCAGTAAGTCAATTTCAAGGAAATGAAATGCCGCACCGCTCACTACTTTCCGATACCGAACGCGACAACCTGTTGGTCTTGCCAGCAAGTCAGGATGAACTGATTCAGCAATACAGCTTCACGGACGCGGACTTGGCGTTGATCCGGCAGCGCCGTGGCGCCGCCAATCGCCTCGGTTTCGCAGTGCAAATGTGCCTGCTGCGCTACCCTGGCTACGCGCTGGCCAGTGACACACGACTGCCAGATCCAGTGATCCATTGGATTGCCAAACAGGTGCGCAGCGACGCTGGCGCCTGGCCAGAATATGGCGAGCGGGAAAAAACACGAAACGAACACCTGCATGAGCTACGCGTGTTGAGGCCGACCGAATATTGACCCACCCTGCTGATTGAAATTTGACCCAGGGCTGGGTGCCGCGTTTTGATGCAGCGGCTGTGGATAAGTATACCAAACAACAGGAGGAATTCGCAGTGGGCGTAGCCCGCAGCGAATTCCTCCTGTTCTTTTCTTTTGTGATTGAACGATATAAACGATTTATCTTGTTACTCGTTTAAATCGTCTTGCCAGATCAGAATGGTTCATCCGGCACGGCTCCTTTGCCTGCCTTGTGCTTCTGCTCGCGCGCCTTGATTCGCCCCTTGGCTGCCATGCTGCTGTGCTGGAAGCGGTAGGACTCGTTTCCCGTCTCGACGATGTGGCAACGATGGGTGAGGCGGTCCAGCAGCGCCGTGGTCATCTTGGCGTCGCCGAACACGCTGGACCATTCCGAGAAGCTGAGGTTGGTCGTGATGATGACGCTGATGTGCTCGTACAGCTTTGACAGCAGGTAGAACAACAACGCGCCGCCGGCCTGGCTGAATGGCAGATACCCGAGCTCATCAAGAATTACGAGGTCCATGCGCATCAGCGCCAGAGCGATCCGACCGGCCTTGCCCTCGCGATTTTCGCGCTCCAGCAGATTGACCAGATCGACCGTCGAGTAAAAGCGCACCCGCTTGCCCTGCGCCGCGATGCCGGCCACCGCGATCGCCGTGGCCAGATGCGTCTTGCCGGTGCCCGGTCCGCCGATCAGCACCGCGTTCTGCGCCGTATCGGTGAACGTCAACGAGGCCAGCTGCCGCACCAGCGCCTGATCGACCTTGGACGACGCGAAGTCGAAACCAACCAGGTCCCGATGCATGGGGAACTTGGCCGCTGTCATTTGATGGCTCACCCGGTACGTGTCAAGATAGTTGTCGCATAATTCCGGTTTTAGAATGCGTCGATTTTGTTCTTTCCTCAGCGCGTCAC
>NZ_JAFCTQ010000063.1:0-20848 GCF_049896105.1 Janthinobacterium sp. PSPC3-1
AATCCGTCAACACCTTCTTTTTTCTGCTTCACTCGGCATTTGCATGCGTCGTTCAGCGAGGGGGCGAATTATAGCCAGCGGCCGCAACCACCGCAAGGACTATTTTGAGCTGGCACTCGCTTTGCTTATTACCAGTGCAGCAACAGCGGCCAAGGCTGCTTTTGCTCCCTTCCGGCACAGGTGCTACATTATGGAACACCAGTGCAGGTATACACAGAGCCGCGCCCAGGAGCGACGGCCAACCGAGATAAAGAGACCATCATGCACCGTCCTACTGCTACAGATCTGAACAGGTCGACGCCGGCGTCCGCCTGGCCGGACAATATGCCGCTGATTATCGAGACTTCACACCGGCGCTCGGTCGACTATGGCTTGCGACCGGAATCCGTGGCCGACTTCAGCCCGCTGGCGCGCAGCGACCTGACGGTGCTGATCGAGCAGAACCGGCTGCTGCACGCGCACGCCGTGCCGGCCATGGAGACGCTGTACCAGCAGATCGTCAATACCCACAATATGGTGATCTTGACGGACGCCACCGGCGTGATCGTCCATTCGCTGGGCGACGACGATTTCCTGGAAAAAGCCAGCCGGGTCGCGCTGCAGCCTGGCGTGGCCTGGTCGGAGGCCAGCAAGGGCACCAATGCGATCGGCACGGCAATCGCGGAAAAATCGCCGACTCTCGTACATGCCGACCAGCACTACCTGGCCGCCAACCATTTTCTGACCTGCTCGGCCGCGCCGATTACCGACCACCTGGGCAATGTGATCGGCGTGCTTGATGTGTCCGGCGACCAGCGCAGCTTTCACAAGCACACCATGGCGCTGGTGCGCATGTCGGCGCTGATGATCGAAAACCAGCTGTTCTCGGCCACTTTCGAGGACTCGATTACCTTGCACTTTCATACCCGGCCCGAATTCATCGGTACCCTGATGGAGGGGATTGCGTCGTTCAGCCCGGGCGGACGCTTCCTGGCCGCCAACCGCAATGGCCTGTTCCAGCTGGGACTGCCGTTTTCCGCGCTGCAGTCGCATACCTTCAGTTCGCTGTTCGGCCTGCCCGTCTCGGCCCTGTATGAGCACTACCGCACCGCCGCGCCCGGCCTGCTGACCCTGTGCATGCACAATGGCGTGCGCGTGTATGGCCGCGCCCAGCTACGGCTGGCCAACAACGTGTTCCAGCAATCGCTGAGCAATGACAGGCCCGTCGTCGCCGCCAACCAGGCTGCGGCCCAGGCGCGGCGCCTGTCCGGCCTGCGCTACCTGCGCACCGGCGATCCGCAGCTGGAACTGGTGATCGACAAGGTCACGCGCGTGCTGGGCAAGGATATCCCCATCATGATCATGGGCGAAACGGGCACCGGCAAGGAACTGTTGGCGCAGGCCATCCATAACGATTCACCGCGCGCCATGAGTCCTTTCGTGGCAGTCAACTGCGCCTCGATTCCGGAAACGCTGATCGAGTCCGAACTGTTCGGCTACGAGGACGGGGCGTTTACCGGCGCGCGCAAGAAAGGCGCGATCGGCAAGATATTGCAGGCCAATGGCGGCACGCTGTTCCTCGACGAGATCGGCGACATGCCCTTCAGCCTGCAGGCACGCCTGCTGCGCGTGCTGCAGGAGCGCATGGTCACGCCGCTGGGCAGCGACAAGTCGATTCCCGTCAACGTGGAACTGATCTGCGCCACCAACCACAATCTGCGCGAGCGCATGGCGCGCGGCCTGTTCCGCGAGGATCTGTATTACCGCCTCAACGGCCTGGTGGTCAAGCTGCCGCCGCTGCGCGAGCGCACCGACCTGGAAACCGTGGTGAAGAAAATCCTGTCGACGGAAGCGGAACACGGCCGCCATCACGTGTCGCCGGAAATCCTGGCCCTGTTCCGCCAGCACCGCTGGCCCGGCAACTTCCGCCAGCTGACCAATCTGCTGCGCACCGCCATCGTGATGGCCGGCGACGAGACGGAAATCTGCTTGCGCCATATGCCCGACGACTTCCTGGACGATATCGAGCACGGTCCGGATGCCGACCACGACGCCGGCACCGACCGCCTGCTGGCCCAGGGCACCAACCTGGAAGAGATGGAACAGTCGGTGATCGCGAAGTCGCTGGCGGCGAACGGCGGCAATGTCTCGGCCACGGCGCGCGCGCTGGGCGTATCGCGCAATACGATTTATCGGAAAATTCCCGGCCTGAAGTAGGTAGCCATTGTAGCGCGCCATTCATGATGCTTCCGGTGGAAAACCGGGTGAACGCCATTCGCGGCCCTGCTTGTCGATGGCCAGCAGGTCGACGCCGGGCAAGCTGGCCGCCAGCAGCGCCGCCCTTTCACGGCCCAGCACCATGCAGGCGGTCGACAAGCCATCGGCCAGCATGCCGGTCGGCGCCATCACGGTCACGCTGGCCAGTTCCTGCGGCGAGTCCCCCGCCGCAGGATCGAAGATATGGTGGTGCAGATAATCGGGCGTAAATACGCTTTCGTAATCGCCCGAGGTCGCCACGCCGCAGCCGTTGATAAACAGGGTCGCCGCCAGCGCCTGATCGTCGCGCGGATCGCGCACGCCGAGTGCCCACGGTTGATGCGCGCGCTTGCGTCCGCGCGCCACGAATTCGCCCGTATCGAGCAGCGCATGCCGGATGCCATGCGCCTGCACCGCCGCCAGCGCCATATCGGCCGCATACCCTTGCGCCAGGCCGTTGAGGGTGATCGCCATGCCGGGCGCCAGGGCTACCCGCCGCTCATCGAAAACAAGCTGGCGCCAGTCCACCATCGCTTTGGCCTGCCGCCGCTGCGCCGGGGCCGGCAAGGCGCCCCGCGCCACCGCCTCGCGCCAGGCGCGCCATAAAGGCTGGACGGTGATATCGAAGGCGCCGTCCGTCAGCTGCGACAATGCGCGCGCCTGCGCCAGCACCGCCAGCAACTGCGGATCGGGTCGATGCAGCACGCCATCGCGGTTCAGTTGGTAGACCTGGCTGGCCGGCTGGTAAATGCTCATCAGGCGGTCGACCCGCTGCGCCGCCGCCAGCGCGTCGCTGATCGCCGCGCGCGCCACCTGCTCGTCCGCATGCACGAGCGCGATCTGGATGGTGGTGCCAAAAGCCAGTGCGACACCGGTATGCACGGATGCATGACGCGGCCAGGCGCAGCTCCCTGCGGCGATGGCGCCCAGCGAGGCGCTCAAGAAACTGCGGCGTTTCATGTGGCACCTCCTGGATCGGCATGAATGGGGATGGTGCGGGCGCGCTTCAGTTCCAGCAGGCGCGGTGCGCAGCGCTGCTCGCTTTCGTGGATCACCACGCAGTCCATGCACTGGAAGCATTCCGCATACACCACCGCGCCATCGGGCTTGATCGCCTGGTAATCGCAGCGGTGGCGGCAGGTCTGGCACGGCGTGCCGCATTCGCTGCGGCGCGGCAGCCAGTCCAGCAGGCGAAAACGTCCCAGCAGCGCCAGCGCCGCGCCCAGCGGACACAGATAGCGGCAAAAGAATTTGTGGATAAAGGCGCTGGCCGCCAGCAGCGCCAGCGCATACACGGCATACGGCCAGGCGCGCACGAAGTTGAGGGTGATGGCCGTCTTGAACGGTTCCAGTTCCACCAGCGTATCGATGGCAAGCCCTGTCAGCGCGCTGACGACAATCAGCGCCAGCGCCCCGTATTTGACGCGCTTGAGACGCTTATCCACTGTGCGGCTTATTTTCACTTGCGGCAGCTTGCACCACCTGGCCAGCTTGCCGGTCAACTCCTGCAGCGCGCCGAACGGACATAGCCAGCCGCAAAAGGTGCCTCGTCCCCACAGCAGCAGCGAGACCAGCACGAAGGCCCACAATGCCACCGTCATCGGATCGTGCAGCAGGAATGACAGGCTGCGGCCGGCCACCAGCGCTTGCACGATGCCGGTGAGATTGACGATGGAGAGCTGCGCCTGCGCGTAGTAGCCGATAAAGCCGATGGTAAATAACAGATACGCAAAACGGAACCTGTTGAAACGGCGGCCATCGCTGCTCAGCTTGCGCGGCATGGACAGCGCCAGCGCCAGCACGGCCAGTCCGACGAGCAGGATCAGCAGATCGCCGCGCCGGTCCATCCATGCCGCATGCCAGCTGGTATCGCCCGGCGCGGCGATCAGGAAGCGCGACGGCACGCGATAGCTGACCGGCAGCTGGCGCACTATGCGCTCCGGATAGAACTGGCCCTTGCTGCGCGTGACCGGTACCGTAAAGTCAAAGGCGGCGCCAGGGTCGAGGCCGGCCTCGGCAGGCACGCGAAAGACCGTCAGGCTGGCGTCCGCGGGAACGGAAATACCGGGCAGCAGTTTCAGGTCCAGGTCGAGGTCGCGCATGTCGATCGCCAGTTCATGCTGGCGCAGCAGCAGCCGCTCGGGTATACCGCCGCGCGTAAAATCGTCACCCGGCACGCGGTGGCGGCCGGACGACATGACGAGGATGGCCTGGTCGCCCTGCTCTATCCAGGGCTTGAGTTTTGCCAGGCTGGCTTCCGTCAGCAGGCTGCGCGCCACGCCGGGCACGGAGACGCAGGCGAGATACAGGTCGATAAAAACATCATCCGGCTGGCGCAGCGCTTCTTCATCGAGCCGCGCGCCATCGCTGCCGGCGTACAGCTTTTCCATTTCAGCGTTGGTGACGCGCAGATGGCGTACCAGCCCGTCTTCGAGCAAGCGCTGGAACCCGATTGCATCCGGCAGGTCCGTGCGCACGCGGGCGATGCCGGCCGCGCCCTTGCCGGCGCCAAACCCCAGCTTGCGGCGCGACACCAGCAAGGCCGCCGCCAGCACGCTTTCATTGATGATGCGCACCGAAACGGTCGCCTTGGAGATGCCGTCGATCTGTACGCGCGACGCATCGGCTGCATGCGCGCGCCGGCCATTGGTCTCGATGCCGATATGCTGTTTCAGCGAGATGCCCTGGTACTGCCTGACGAATTCAAATAGCGGCGCTTCGCCCAGGCCATATTGGAACACCGGCTCATGCTGCGACAGCACCTCGACGCCGAGAAAGCGTCCGGAAGGATCGATCGCCACCAGCAGATTGACGGGCACGCCCGAAAAACCGGGGATGGGCGCCAGGTCGACCGATTCAAATACATAACCGGCCAGCTCGCCGCCACTGCCTCCCTGGCGGAACAGGGGCCAGACCGGCAGTTCCGCATCGCGCTCGCCGACTGTCAATGGCGCCGGAAAACGGCGCGCCAGTTCGGCCTGCGTCATCACGCCGGCATGGGCGGAGGTGGCGCCGATCAGCAGCGCCAGCACGCCCGCCGCCAGGCACAAGGCGAGCGTTATCGCGCGCCGGCAGCGCGCCATGGTAGGCATCATGGTCTCCAGTAATAGGGTCAGGCAGGCGTAAAAAAAGCCGACGGCCGCAGCCGTCAGCTGAAACTGCGTCCGGGCGAGCGGGGAGATGACGCCCGCGCAGTTCCGGACCCAGGTGGCAACAAACTAGTTCGTCACACCCTTCGAGGGGTGCTGCAGCTGCGCCAGCTCGTCATCGGTGAACAGGCGCGAGCGCGTGAGGAAGCGCCGGCCCGTGCCGTTATCGAGCGAGAACATGCCGCCGTTGCCATCGACCACGTCGATGATCAGCTGCGTATGTTCCCAGTAGGCGAACTGCTCGATGCCCATGTAGAACGGCGTGCCGTCCAGATTGCCGAGGTAGACGTCGGTGTCGGAGAGGTTGAACTCGCCGGCCGCGTAGCACATCGGCGCGCTGCCGTCGCAGCAGCCGCCCGACTGGAAAAACATCAGCGGGCCATGCTTGCCGCGCAGGGTGGCCAGCATGTCGAGCGCGGCCGGGGTGGCCGTCACGCGTTCCATGGTCATGATGACTCCTTAGAAGAAACCCAGCGCGTTCGGGCTGTACGACACCAGCAGGTTTTTCGTCTGCTGGTAGTGGTCCAGCATCATCTTGTGGTTTTCACGGCCGATACCCGACTGCTTGTAGCCGCCGAACGCGGCGTGGGCCGGATACAGGTGGTAGCAATTGGTCCACACGCGGCCGGCCTGGATGGCGCGGCCGACGCGGAAGGCGCGCGAACCGTCGCGCGTCCAGAGACCCGCGCCCAGGCCGTACAAGGTGTCGTTGGCGATGCGCAGCGCGTCCGCTTCATCCTTGAAGGTGGTGACCGACACCACCGGCCCGAAGATCTCTTCCTGGAAGATGCGCATGCTGTTGTCGCCCTTGAACACGGTAGGACGCACGTAATAGCCCTGTTCCAGGTCGCCGCCCTGCGTATTGCGCTCGCCGCCGGCCAGCACTTCGGCGCCTTCCTGCTTGCCGATGTCGATATACGAGAGGATTTTTTCCAGCTGTTCCTGCGACGCCTGCGCGCCCAGCATGGTGGTCGCATCGAGCGGATTGCCCTGCTTGATCTTGGCCACGCGCTCCAGGGCGCGCGCGATGAAGGCTTCGTAGATCGATTCCTGGATCAGCACGCGCGACGGACAGGTGCACACCTCGCCCTGGTTCAGCGCGAACATGGCGAAGCCTTCCAGGCATTTGTCGAAGAAGGCGTCGTCGGCGTCCATCACGTCGGCAAAGAAGATATTCGGCGACTTGCCGCCCAGTTCCAGGGTGACGGGTATCAGGTTCTGCGCCGCGTATTGCATGATCAAACGGCCGGTACCCGTCTCGCCGGTGAATGCGATCTTGGCGATGCGTTTATTGGATGCCAGCGGCTTGCCCGCTTCCAGGCCATAGCCGTTGACGATATTGAGCACGCCGGGCGGCAGCAGGTCGCCGATCAGTTCGATCAAGACCATGATCGAGGCCGGCGTCTGCTCGGCCGGCTTGAGCACCACGCAATTGCCGGCGGCCAGGGCCGGCGCCAGCTTCCAGACAGCCATCAAAATCGGGAAGTTCCACGGAATGATCTGGCCCACCACGCCCAGCGGCTCATGGAAGTGATAGGCATAGGTTTCCGAGTCGATCTGTGCAACGGAACCTTCCTGGGCGCGGATGCAACCGGCAAAGTAACGGAAGTGGTCGATCGCCAGCGGGATGTCGGCGGCCGTGGTTTCACGGATCGGCTTGCCGTTGTCGATGGTTTCGGCGGTGGCGATCAGCGACAGATTCGCTTCCATGCGGTCGGCGATTTTGTTGAGGATATTGGCGCGTTCGGTTTGCGAGGTCTTGCCCCACGCTTCCTTGGCGGCGTGGGCGGCGTCCAGCGCCAGCTCCACGTCTTCGGCAGTGGAACGGGCCACTTCGCAGAAGACCTGGCCGGTGATCGGCGTGATATTGCCGAAGTATTCGCCTTTGACGGGAGCGACGAATTTGCCGCCGATATAGTTGTCGTAGCGCTGTTTGAAGGGATTGGCTACGCCCAGTTTGCTGATGTCTGCCAGATTCATGTCGTCCTCTTTCTCGTTGGTTTTAGCTTCGATGAAGCCGCCGCGAGGCGGCCCTTGGAGTGTTGTGTCAGGTGATCCTGATCTCTTGTTTTGCAAATGCCGTGCCAGCCTTCAAACAGCGGCAATAGTCACGTGCCGCCGTGCAGGCTGCGTCAAATGGGATCATCGGCGTCTGGCAGTTGTTCCGTTTCTGAGCAACGGCACAGCGGCAGCGGCAAGGCGCATGGTGATGCGCGCGATGGCATACCGATTGCTACCCTGGTCATGACGCAATCAGCGCATAACCACAACGGAGACCATCATGACCCCACGTATTTCTACCACCACGAATAAAAACGCCCGGCGCCTGCGCACCGTGCGCCTTGCAGCCGGCGGCCTCGCCTGCATGCTGGCGGCCGCGGCCGTCTGGGCCCACGGCAATATGACGCCGCAGGCGGTCGACACGTCCACACTGCCACAATTGGGCGCCGAGTGGCGCACGGAAAACCCGTACCGTAACAATGCGGAAGCGATCCGCATCGGCAGCGCCGCCTATACGCAAAATTGCGCCCGCTGCCACGGGCTGGAGGCCGTCTCGGGCGGCATGGCGCCGGACTTGCGCAAGCTCGACAATGACTGCGCGGCCTTGCCTGATGCCAAGAAAAAAGATGGTTGTGCGCAGGAGATCGATCAATATGTGCTGGACACGGTGCGCCATGGCCGCTCGCGCAATGGCGCCGTCTACATGCCGCCATTCGAGGGGGTATTCAGCCAGGAGGCGATCTGGGCGGTAAAGGCCTACCTGGAAACACGACGCGAGATGCCTTTGTAAAGCCGCCCCATCCATCATCGGGAGGCGCTGCCGTGGCAGCGCCTTTTTCATGCTCTAAGCAGGAAGCTTGGCCCACGCCAGGCACCAGCCCGGCCCGGCAATCTGCTTGCGGCCGAACATGGCGCACCCCGCCCAGGCATCGTCCTTTTTCCCCTGGAAGAAAGAACAGTTGGCACAGTGCTGTGCCGGCTTGTGTTGCGGGTATTTTTTGGTATCGACCTTGTTCGTATCGTGGCGGTAGCCGAGCGCCTTGGCCTGGTCGCTGTCCTCGTCGACTTTCGGCGCGGTCGATTGTGCGCCGGCGAGCGAGGCTGCGCCCATGCCGCCGACGGCGAGCAGTTGGCAAAGAAAATGGCGGCGTGGTGTTTGATGCATGGTGGTCTCCTGTTGTCGTTATCAAGAAGGCGCAAGACGGCCTTGTCCCCTCCTTCAGCAACCCTTGTGCCAGCACCCGTTTGTCACGCACGGCGTAAGCGCACTGTGACAAAACAGCACAGCATCGCCTCGCCAACTGTGACAGTACGGCGCATACCGGATCGCCAGCGCCGTGGAAAAAGCCTGGCATGCATGTTGCTCAATTGGTCATCAGCGACCATGTCGCACCACCATAAAAACCAGCAAGGGAGACCAGCATGCAGCCAGTATTTCCACGTCCAATCGCTTTCGCCATCCTCGCCCTGATCGCCGGCGCCGTCACCGCCGCCGACAACAAGGTGACCTGGGACGATATCGCCAACGCCGACAAGGGCACGACCGAGGTGCTCAGCTACGGCCTGGGCCTGAAAGCGCAGCGCCACAGCCTGGCGAAAAAGATCAACACGAAAAACGTCGACCAGATCGTGCCGGCCTGGACCTTCTCGTTCGGCGGCGAAAAGCAGCGCGGCCAGGAAGCGCAGGCGCTGGTGCATGACGGCATCATCTATGTCACGGCCTCGTACTCGCGCATTTACGCGCTGGACGCCAAGACCGGCAAACAGCTGTGGGCCTATGAGCACCGCCTGCCCGACGATATCCGCCCCTGCTGCGACGTGGTCAACCGCGGCCCGGCCATCTATGGCGACAAGGTGTATTTCGGCACGCTCGACGCGCGCATGGTGGCGCTCAACAAGAACACCGGCAAGGTGATGTGGAATGAAAAATTCGGCGACCAGAAACTCGGCTACACGATGACGGGCGCGCCGTTCGTGATCCGCGAAAAAGGCGGCCGCGTGCTGCTCATACACGGTAACTCGGGTGATGAATTCGGCGCCCAGGGCTGGCTGTTCGCGCGCGATCCGGACACCGGCGCGGAAGTATGGGCGCGGCCGCTGGTCGAAGGCCATGTGGGCCGCACCGACGGCAAACCGGGCACGCCGACCGGCGACGCCAAGGCGCCCAGCTGGCCGCGCGACAAGGACGGCAAGCTGCGCGAATCGTGGGAACACGGCGGTGGTGCGCCATGGCAGACGGCGTCGTTCGACCCGGAGACCAACACCATCGTCATCGGCGCCGGCAACCCCGCGCCATGGAATACCTGGGAGCGCACCAAGGAAGGCGACGATCCGCGCAACTGGGACAGCCTGTTCACCTCGGGCCAGGCCTACGTCGACGCCAGCACGGGCGAGCTGAAAGGCTTTTACCAGCACACGCCGAACGATGCCTGGGATTTTTCGGGCAATAACTCGGTGGTGCTGTTCGACTACAAGGACGCCAAAACGGGCAAATTGATCAAGGCCTCCGCGCACGCCGATCGCAATGGCTATTTCTACGTAACCGACCGCACGAAACTGGCCCTGGGCGCCGGCTATCCGAACAAACCGACCTCGCTGATCAATGCCTGGCCTTTCGTCGACGGCATCAACTGGGCCACCAGCATCGACCTGAAAACCGGCCGGCCGGTGGAAAACGGCAAGCGCCCGCCGCTGCCGGAGGCGGGCGCCGACAAGGGCAAGGCCGTCTTCGTGTCGCCACCATTTTTGGGCGGCACCAACTGGATGCCGATGTCGTATTCGCCGGAGACCGGATTGTTCTATATCCCCGCCAACCACTGGGGCATGGATTACTGGACCGAGCAGATCCACTACAAGGCCGGTTCGGCCTACCTGGGCCAGGGCTTCCGCATCAAGCGCCTGTATGAAGACCATATCGGCACCCTGCGCGCCATCGATCCGAAGACCGGCAAGATCGTCTGGGAGAACAAGGAAAAATTCCCGCTGTGGGGCGGCACCCTGACCACCGCCGGCGGCCTGCTGATCACGGGAACCTCGGACGGCTTCGTGAAAGCGTTTGACGCGAAGACCGGCAAGGAGCTGTGGAAGTACCAGACCGGCTCCGGCGTGGTGTCCGTGCCCGTCACCTGGGAACAGGATGGCGAGCAGTATATCGGCCTGTCGAGCGGCTATGGCGGCGCGGTACCGCTGTGGGGTGGCGACATGGCCGAGCTGACCAAGCAGGTGACGCAGGGCGGCAGCTACTGGGTGTTCAAGCTGCCGAAAGCGCCATCCAGCAAAGTGGCAAACAAGGTGGCAAGCAAATGAGGTCCGCGCCGGTCCGCCTGGCGGCGACCGGCGCGCTGCTGTGCTGGGCCCTGTGCCTGGCGCCGCAGTCCGCCTTCGCACAGATACTCAACGGCGAAGCCGCACCCGAGGTCACCATCATCAATGGCTGCCACCTGTGGCCGTACGCGCAATGCGCCAACGCCGACCTGCGCGGCGCCAACCTGGTCGGCAAGGACCTGCACGGCGCCGACTTTCGCGGTGCGCGCCTGATGCGGGCCAACCTGCGCAGCGCCAACCTGGCCGGCGCCCTGCTCGACGGCGCCGACCTGACGGGGGCGATGGCCTATTCGCTCAATGCGCCGGGCGCCTCGTTCAGGAAGGCCATCCTGGCCGGCGCCAACCTGGAGACGAGCCGGCTGATGCGGGCCGACATGGACGGCGCCGACCTGCGCGGCGCCAGCCTGGAAGCGGCGCGCCTGAACCTGGCCAGCCTGGTGGGCGCCAGCCTGGTCGACGCCGACCTGCAGGAAGCGAAATTCTGGGGCTCCAACCTGAAAAACGCCAACCTCGAGCGCGCCATCCTGCGCTTTGCCATTTTCCCCGACGCCAACCTGGAGGGCTGCACCGGCTGCCCGCCGGGCTGGTAAAACCGGAGCCTCGCCATGCACCGACTTTTTCTTCTGCTGCTGTTCTTGCCATTTGCCGTATGCGCCACCGAACCGAACCCCTCGCGCGGCGACCCGGCCGCCATCGACCTGGGCAGGCAGGTGTTCCAGGCCAATTGCGCCCGCTGCCACGGCGCCGAGGCGACCCAGCCGTCGGCCGAGGCGCCGGATCTGCGCCGCCTGAACGCCTTTTGCCAGCAACTGAAAGACAGCGCACTGCAAGCGCGCTGCCTGCAGGATGTCGACAGCTACTTTATGATGGCGGTCAACACCGGCAAAATTCGAGCCGGAATTGTCTATATGCCGCCATGGCGCGATGTGCTGACGGCACAGGAAATCTGGGCCGTGCGCAGCTTTGTCGAAAGCCGCCCGCCTGCCGCGCCGCGGCTCAAGACCAGCGTCGACATCGACCACGCAGCATACTAGCCGCAACTCACTGGAGAATTCATGAAGCAGTACCGATTCCGTTTGAACGCCGTCGCCGCCCTGTTCGCGCTGGGCGCCTGGCCGGTTGCCAGCGCCCTGGCGGCCGGGCTTGAGGCTGACGCGCAAGTCGCTACCTTGCCGGTAGCCGATGTGGTGGTGGTCAGCGCCACCCGCGTCGGCCACCCCAGTTTCGACCTCCCTGCCTCGATTGACGTCATCGACAGCGCGCGCATCCAGGATGGCCAGATCCGCGTGAACGCCTCCGAAGCGCTGGCATTTGTTCCGGGCCTGGTGGTGCAGAACCGCCAGAACTATGCACAGGACTTGCAGATCTCGTCGCGCGGCTTCGGCGCCCGCTCGGCCTTCGGCGTGCGCGGCGTGCGCCTGATCAGCGACGGTATCCCGGCCAGCATGCCCGACGGCCAGGGCCAGGCGGCCACCTTCAACCTGGACACGGCCGAACGCATCGAAGTGCTGCGCGGGCCGTTCTCCGCCATCTACGGCAACCACTCGGGCGGCGTGATCCAGCTGTTTTCCAGGGATGGCCAGGGACCCGCATCGGTGGAGCTGAATGTCACCGGCGGCAGCTACGGCACCAATAAAGTCGATCTCAATGCGCAGGGGGAGGCGAACGGCATCGGCTATGTGCTCGACGGTTCGCGCTTTCGCACCGATGGCTTTCGCGACCACAGCGCCGCCACGCGCGAACAGGCCTTCGGCAAGATCACCGTCAAGCCCAACGCCGACAGCAAGCTGACCATCGTCGCCAACAGCCTGCACCAGGGCGGCACGCAGGATCCGCTGGGCGCCACCTGGGCCACCTTCGAACGTGATCCGCGCGCCGGCGAAATCGATGCGACGGACCCGCAAAACCCGAAGCGCACCCTGGCAGAGCGCTACAACACGCGCAAGAGCATCGATCACCAGCAGATCGGCGCCACGTATGAACAGCGTTTCGGCGACGACCGCCTGCGCGTGATGGTCTATGGCGGCAACCGCGACGTGATCCAGTACCAGGCATTCACCAAGGGCTTCCAGGCACCCGCCTCGCACTCGGGCGGCGTGGTCGACTTCAAGCGCGATTTCTATGGCATCGACACCAACTGGACCCATGTCAACCAGCTGGCCGGCGGCAAGCTCAGCACCACCTTCGGCATCGACTATGGCCGCTCGAAGGACGACCGCACCGGCTATGAAAACTATATCGGCGATGTGTTCGGCCTGAAGGGACGTCTGCGCCGCGACGAACAGAACGTGGTGTCCAGCCTCGATCCGTACATCCAGGCGGAATGGCAGAGCGGCCCATGGATGCTGAGCGCCGGCGTACGGCACAGCAAGATGAAGGTGGCGGTGGATGACCATTACCTCGGCAACGGCAACGACAGCGGCAGCCTGGAATTCAGCCATACGACGCCGGTACTGGGTGTGCTGTACCAGGTCAATCCCAATTTGAATGTGTATGCCAGCGCGGCGCGCGGCTTCGAAGCGCCGACCCTGAACGAACTGTTTTACTCGGGCAGCGGCAGCGGCTTCAATTTCAAGCTGAAGCCAGCCACCAGCACCAACCTGGAAGCAGGGTTCAAGGCGCGCATCAGCAACAATACGCGGGTCAATGCGGCCGTGTTCCAGGTCCATACGGACGATGAACTGGTGGTCGACGCTTCCAGCGGTGGACGCACCAGCTATAAAAACGCCAGCAAGACCGTGCGCCAGGGCGTGGAAGTGTCGCTCGACTCCAGCCTGCCCTACGGCTTCACGACCCGCTGGGCGCTGACCAGCCTGCACGCCGTGTATGACGAAGCGTTTGGCGCCGTCGCCAAGGGCAGCCGCCTGCCCGGCGTGCCGAGCGCCAACCTGTTTGCGGAACTGGCATGGAAGGATAACCTCGACCGCTACGGCGCGGCGTTTGAAACCGTAGCCAGCAACAAGGTGTATGCGGAAGACAGCAACCAGGAAAAACCGGCGCCCGGCTACACCGTGTTCAATGCGCGCGTGAACGCCAAACAAAGCCTGGGCAACTGGCGCTTCAAGCAGTTCGCGCGCCTGAACAATCTGTTCGACAAGACCTATGTGGGTTCGGTCATCGTCGGCGACAGCAACAAGCGATACTATGAAGCGGCGCCTGGCCGCAACTGGCTGCTGGGCGCCAGCGCGCAGTACGTGTTTTAAGCAGAGCGCTCCACCGTGCACAGGGCGGCATGCTGATGCTGCTCGAAGCGTATGGTGACCGGCAGGAAGCGGGCGATGATATCGGCATTGGTCAGCGCATGCTGCGAGATGGCGGTGGCCGTAAATGCGCCGCCACCGGCCAGCGCCATCGGCAGCAGCAACTGGTCCGCCAGATGCTCGCCGACGGCCGCCTCGGATTTCAGATAGCGCCGCACCTCGTTCAGCAGGCGCTTGGCCACCGTTTCGGCCAGCACCGACTTTTCGCCAAACGACGCAAACACTTCCGTCACGTGTTCGTGCTCCAGGGTCAGCAGCAGCACATTGCCCGGTCCCTGCTCGGCCGGCAGGCCACGCAGGCGCAACTGCTTGCCGCTCCAGCCCATGCCGGACGCCACGCGTTCCAGTTCGCGCTCGGCCACGCCGGCCGGCACGCCGGCGACAAAACTCTCCGCATGGCCGTCGATGCGTTCGCCACGCACCAGCAGCTCGATCGGCTGCAAGCGTGCGCATGGTTGCACGGTGGAGCGCACCTCGCCGCCGCCGGCCGGAAAGAAGCCGAAGCGCAGCAGCTCGATGTCGATCCGCGCCCCCATTTTTTCCAGGATGCGGCCGTACGCGCGCTGCAGGAAATGCACGGGCGGCGCCAGCGGATTATGCGTGCCGCCGCTGACCTGCACGGTCGACGGACCATCCGCATGCAGCAGCGCCGGCAATAGCGTCTGCAACACCAGCGTGCAGCTGCCGGCGCTTCCGATGGCGAAGCGGTAGTCGCCACCCCGAATCGGACCGGGCACGAATTCCAGCGTGGAGGAACCCAGCGCCACCGGCGAAGTGCGCGCGCCGCAGAGTTGTACCGCCGCCTGCACGGCCACCAGGTGCTGGCGCAGCAGGCCGGGCTTGGCCCTGCCGGCGCGTATGCCTGTCAAGCGGAATGGCTGTCCCGTGATCATGGACAGGGTCAAGGCCGAACGCAATATCTGCCCGCCGCCCTCGCCCTGCGATCCATCTATCTCTATCATCTTTTCTCTTTCTATCCCTTGACGCAGACAACCTGCTTCAACACATGCACCACATCGACCAGTTCGCGCTGGGCCAGCATCACCGCATCGATATCCTTGTAGGCCATCGGAATCTCGTCGATCACATTGGCGTCCTTGCGGCACTCCACGCCTTCGGTGGCGCGCACCTGGTCTTCCAGATTGAAACGGCGCTTCGCTTCCGTGCGGCTCATGGTGCGCCCCGCGCCGTGGCTGCAGCTATGAAAACTGTCCGGATTGCCTTTGCCGCGCACGATAAAACTCTTGGCGCCCATCGAACCGGGAATGATCCCCAGCTCACCCTCGCGCGCAGATACCGCTCCCTTGCGCGTGACCAGCACATCCTTGCCGAAGTGGTGCTCCTTCTGCACGTAATTGTGGTGGCAGTTGACCGCTTCCACATGCGTCTGGAACGGTTTGTGGATCACCGTGCGTACGGCGGCGATCAGGTTCTGCATCATCACTTCGCGGTTGTTGCGCGCAAAACGCTGGGCCCAGCCGACCGCCTCCACGTAATCATCGTAGTGCTGCGTCCCTTCGGCCAGGTAGGCCAGGTCCTGGTCCGGCAGGTTGATGAAGTGGGTGCGCATGTCCTGCTTGGCCAGTTCGATGAAATGGCTGCCGATGGCGTTACCCACGCCGCGCGACCCAGAGTGCAGCATGAACCAGACGGAGCCCTGCTCGTCGAGGCACACTTCAATAAAGTGGTTGCCGCTGCCCAACGTTCCCAGGTGGCGATAATTGTTGGTGTTCTTCAGCTTCGGCGTCTTCAGGCAGATCGCATCGAATTCGTCCTTCAGCTGCAGCCAGGCCGCATCGACCGCCGACGGCGGGGTATGCCAGGAACCCTCGTCGCGGCCGCGGTGGCCGCGCGTTTTCGGCGACATGCCGTGCGGGATGGCGCGCTCGATGGCGCTGCGCAAAGGGCCCAGGTTGTCCGGCAAATCGTTGGCCGTCAGCGTGGTTTTCGCCGCCATCATGCCGCAGCCGATATCGACGCCGACGGCGGCCGGAATCACCGCACCCAGGGTCGGAATCACGCTGCCGATGGTCGAGCCTTTACCCAGGTGCACATCGGGCATCACGGCGATATGCTTGTAGATGAACGGCAGGGTGGCCGTATTGCGCAGCTGCTTTTTCGCCGCTTCTTCGACCGGCACGCCACGCGTCCACATCTTCACGGGACGGCTGCCTTCGGTATGCATTACTTCGTATTCTTCGTTTTTCATATGCTCTCTCTTTTTTTATCATCATGAGGGGCCCGACCAGGGGTGACAAGATTTCCGGCAAGTGCCAGACCGGTTTGACGCGGTTTTACGATGTAATCCTGCCTGCATTCGGGGTACAACTCACATGACCAGGGATGGACAAGACGTTTTTACATGTAGTCCTGTCCGCATTCATGCGTACTGCCTGGTGGCCATCACACCAATCTGACATCGATGGCTTCGATCTCGCCCACCCAATGGGCGGGGTCCAGCTGGCCGCAAGCGAACAGGGCGATCATCTTGAACACCTCGTCGGAAAAACCGCCGATATTCAAGATGTCTTCCCGCTCGCAGGCCTGCGTGGTGGCATGTGGCGCGATATCGATGCACACCATTCTGGCCTGCGGATTGTGCCGCTTGAACTTCTGCCACTGGTGCATGGTGGCCGTCGCACCACCACGCTTGCCGTCGACCCAAGACTCATTGTCGGACACAAAAATCACCAGGTCGGCCGGTATGTTTTTCCAGTTCATGCGGGCCAGCGGCGCGCTGCAATTGGTGCCGCCACCACCGATGGCCGCCAGCTTGGCCGCATTTTCCATCACGCTGTTTTCCGCATCGAGTTCGCACTCGACCACGTTTTGCTCGAACGGCAGCACTACCGTGCTGGGGTTCTTGCGCAGCATGGCCGCTGCCACCAGCGCCGCCACGTCGATGCAGCGCATGCTTGAAGTGGCGCTGCCGCGATAGCCGCTGACCGGCGACGACATGGAACCGGAAACGTCGGGGCATACCACCACCTTGCCGGCGACCTGCGGCACGTTCAGCAGCGATATTTCCAGCGCCTGTTCCAGAGCCGCCTTGACGATGGCCGGCACGCTGTCGCCTGCCGCCATGCAGGCCGACATCAGCTGGTAAGGAAAAACCTTGGCCCTGGCAATCGCTTGCGGGTCGCGCAACTTGTCCGCGATCAGTTCGGCCATGCCGTCGATGCCGAACACGCCATGACGCGCAAAGGTATTCAAATTCATGCGCAGCATCTGCCAGCCACCCTGCCGCGCAATCTGCGCCCACTGCTCTGCCGACAGGGGCAAGGCCGTCAGCATCTGGAAAGGCACGGGCGGCACGGGCAGCGATGGGTCGACCTTGTATCGCTCGAAAGCGTTTAATGCCGGCGGCAGGTCGGCCGTGTGATATTCCTTGCCGATCAGCCAGGCAAAGAACGCCGCGCGCCATGCTTCCTGCGGCTTCGGATGCACCATCTTCACCACGTCGGCCAGCGATGGCGCATTGCCCACCGATGCGGCCAGCAAGACCTGTTCGGATGCGTTGTTCAGCCAGGCCTGCACCAGCTTTTTCGGACGCGTACCCAGCGACTTGCGGCCCACGGCGCCCGAGCGCAGGATCTGCACGAAGTTGCGCAGCATCTTGCCGTTGTCGATCACGCGGGCAAACGCCGGCGCCAGTTGCTGCGTCCCCTGCCCGGCCAGCACGGCCACCAGCAAAGCCGGCATGTCTTTCATATGGCCACGTTCGCGGCAATACACCGCCGTCTGCGCGATGAATCGCGGATCGATGGCCTTGCACAATTCCAGCACCGTCGCCAGCTGCGCTTCGGCGCTGGCATAAAACGTCGAGTTCAGGCAGCCGGTGGCCGCATATTGCGCCAGCTGGTGGCGCGGCGACAGCGCATAGGCAGGCGCGCCTTCGGCATTGACGGCCAGCGCCGCCGGCAAATTTTCAGCCTGCTTTTCAGCCTGATTCACGCTCTGGAATAACTGCAGGTTGGCCACGATGTGCATCCTCTCTTCTTCTCGTTGATCTCGTTTGTATCCTCTCTATTGCAAGCGCTGTGCCAGCTTTTTGGTTTCTCAAAAAAATTATCCAAGCTGTTGATTATATTGATTAATTTTTCATTTCTCAATTTCAGCAGGAATTTAGCCCATTTTAATTTTCATGTAAAATTATCTTTTCAGATAAATTTTTATCCTATATATGCAAGCCAAACGCACGGTGGTGATCGGTTTCCTGGGCACGCAGCTCGACAATGGCAGGGGCGCCGCGCGCTGGGAGAAGTGGCGTCCCAGCGTGGCGCTGACGCGGCACGACGACAAGGTCATCGACCGCTTCGAGCTGCTGTACACGGGGCCGCAATTCGAGAACCTGGTGCGTCAGGTGTCGCAGGATATCGCCAGCGTGTCGCCGGAAACAGAGCTGGTGGCACACGACCTGCCGATCACGGATGCCTGGGATTTTGAAGAGGTGTACGCGGCGCTGTATGATTTTGCCAGCAGCTACCCCTTCGATCCGGACCAGGAAGACTACTGGATCCATATCACCACCGGCAGTCATGTGGCGCAGATCTGCATGTTCCTGATGACGGAAGCGCGCTATTTTCCCGGCCGCCTGGTGCAGACCTCGCCACCGAAACGCCAGAATGCGAACAATCCGGGCAGCTACGCCTTGATCGACCTCGACCTGTCGCGCTATGACCAGATCGCCCAGCGTTTTACGCGCGAGCAGGCGGCCGGCGTGGCGTTTCTGAAGTCCGGCATCGCCACCCGCAACGCGCGCTTCAATGCCATGATCGATGAAATCGAGCGTGTCGCCATCAAGTCGAAAGCGCCGATGCTGCTGATGGGGCCTACCGGCGCCGGCAAATCCTTCCTGGCGCGCCGCGTATATGAGCTGAAAAAATCGCGCCACCAGCTCGATGGCAAATTCATCGACCTCAATTGCGCCACCCTGCATGGCGACGGCGCGGCCTCCACCTTGTTCGGCCATATCAAGGGCTCGTTTACAGGCGCAGGTGCCGATCGCCCGGGCTTGCTGCGCAGCGCCCACAAGGGCTTGCTGTTTCTCGATGAAATTGGCGAACTGGGACTCGACGAGCAGGCCATGCTATTGAAGGCGATCGAGGAAAAACGTTTCTTCCCGGTCGGCGCGGATACGGAAGTACAAAGCGACTTCCAGCTGATCGCCGGCACCAACCGCGACCTGGGAAAAGAGGTGGCGGCCGGCCGCTTTCGCGAAGACCTGTATGCGCGCATCAATCTGTGGACGTATGCATTGCCCGGCCTGGCCCAGCGGCCGGAAGACATTGAGCCGAACCTGGAATACCTGCTGGCGCAATACAGCGTCGAGTCCGGCGAGCGCGTGCGCTTCAACAAGGAGGCGCGCGAACGTTTCATGCGCTTCGCCATGTCGCCATCGGCCGCCTGGCGCGGCAATTTCCGCGACCTGTCGGCGGCCGTCACGCGTCTTGCCACCCTGTCGGAAGCTGGCCGCATTACCGACAACGTCGCCGAGGATGAAATCAGGCGCTTGAAACGGCTATGGCAAACGCACGATGGCCAGGCCGGCGGTGCGGACATCGCGCTGGCGGCCATCATGGGCGAGGAAGCGGCGTCGCAACTGGATCTGTTCGATGCGCTGCAGCTGCGCTCGGTGATCGAGATATGCCGGCAATCGAACAGCCTGTCCGATGCGGGGCGCAAATTGTATGCGGTGTCGCGTGATGCAAAGGCCAAACCCAACGACGCCGACCGGCTCAAGAAATTCCTGGCCCGCTTTGCATTGAGCTGGGATACAGTAGTCATGGAAAAACAAGAGAACTGAACATGATCCCTGAAGATATACGAATCGAAATCATGCGCCGCCTGGCGGCCGTGGAAGAAAAAGAAGGCGTACAGATTTTGCTGGCGATCGAGTCCGGCAGCCGCGCCTGGGGTTTTGCTTCGCCCAATAGCGACTTCGATGTGCGCTTTATTTATACCAGGCCGCAGGACTGGTATCTGGCGGTCGACCTGGAAGACAAGCGCGACGTGATTGAATATCCCATCGTCGACGATATCGACCTCAATGGCTGGGATATACGCAAGGCGCTGCAGCTGTTCTGGCGCTCGAACCCGGCCGTGATCGAATGGATACAGTCACCGATCAACTATATCGACCAAGGCGGCTTCAAGGCCGGCATGCAGCAACTGCTCGATTCCGTCTATACAGTCGAAAAAGGCATTTATCATTACCGCAGCATGGCCAAGACCAATTACCGCGGCTATCTGATGGCGGAGATGGTGCCACTGAAGAAGTACTTTTATGTCCTGCGCCCGCTGCTGGCCACGCGCTGGATAGAAAGCTACCGCACCGCGCCGCCGATCGAGTTTTACGCACTGCTGCACTTGCTGCCCGAAGGCGAGGGCTTGCTGGAAGAAGTCCAGATGCTGCTCGAAAAGAAAAAGGTCGCGCTGGAAAAGGAACTGGCGCCACGCATAGACAAACTTAATTTGTTTATCGAAGCCGAACTGGTCAGGCTGGAAAACTTCAGCGTCGAGAAGGAAGAAAAGGCAGGTGGGATGGAGCAGCTGAATGCGTTGTTCCGGAAAATGCTGAGCGCTGGGGGCGCGTAATCGGACGCCCGTAATGCCAACCATGTTGTCGGCTTACGCGCTGCGCGCTAAGCCGACCTACGTACATTCGCGGTCCCGTAGGTCGGATTAGCGGGGCCGCCTAGGCGTAGCGTAATCCGACACCACCCGCGGCGCATGCCATCACCACAAACCACCAGACGAAAAAAAACCCCACCATTGCTGGCGGGGTTTTCTTCTACTGCGAATAACAAGCCTGACGATAACCTACTTTCACACTGGTTGCAGCACTATCATCGGCGCAAAGTTGTTTCACGGTCCTGT
>NZ_JAFCTQ010000064.1:0-19314 GCF_049896105.1 Janthinobacterium sp. PSPC3-1
CGACCTTGGACAGCAACGCGCTTCAATAGTGCCCGCGGGAGAGGTAAGCAGAATGTGCCGCCCTAGAAAAAAAGAGCCTTCCGAAGAAGGCTCCCTGTTTTTCCGTGATTACTTGCAGTAATCAGCTTGCGGTTTACTTGTGCAAGTTGACCGTGGCCGCAGGCGCGCGGCGTCCCATCAGGAACAGCACGGCCAGTTTCAGCATGCGGTAAATGAAGCGGATCAGCAGCAAGGTCAGCACGCACTCGATCAGGGTCAGGATCAGGGCGAACGCCACGTTCATGCGCCCGGCGCGCCAGTGGAACTTGGCCACGGCGCCATCGCGGGAGATCTCGATGCTGTCGTAGAAGGTCGGCACCACCAGCAAGGTCAGAATGGTCGAGGTAATCGTGCCACCGATAATCGCGATCGCCAGCGGACGGTAAAACTCGCCGCCCTCGCCCAGGCCCAGCGCGACCGGGAACATGCCGGCGATCAGGGCGAAGGTCGTCATCAGGATAGGACGCAGACGCATGCGTCCGGCCTCCATCAGTGCGTCCTCGCGGCCATAGCCTTCCTCTTCGCGCTTGCGCGCCGCATCCAGCAGCAGGATGGCGTTCTTGGCGACCAGTCCCATCAGCATGATGATGCCGATAAAGCTCATCAGGTTGAGGGTGTTATTCGTGATCACCAGCGCCACCACCACGCCGATCAAACTGAGCGGCAGCGACATCATCACCGCGATCGGCGCCGTAAAGGAGTTGAACTGCATCACCAGGATCAGATACATCAGGCCGATCCCCATCACCAGCGCGATCACCATCTGGGTAAACAGTTCCTGCTGGTCCTGGCCGGCGCCGCCCAAGGCCAGGCCGTAGCCGGGCGGGAAGTCGATCGACTTGGCCAGGTTCATCGCATCGGTGGTCACTTCGCCGTTCGAACGGCCCTGGGCATTGGCCGAGACGGTAATCGTGCGCTTGCCGTTTTTATGCTCGATGCCGGACGGGCCCTTGCCCATGGTAATGCTGGCGATCTGGTCCAGCGGCACCATCTGGCTGGTCCCCGTCACGCTGATCGGCAGGCGTTCGATATTTTCGGACGCCACGCGGTCGTCGGGGTGCAGGCGCACGGCCACGTCGCGCGTCTCGCCGGTCGGGTCGACCCAGTCGCCCACTTCCACGCCGGCAAACGCCACGCGCAAGGACTGCGCCGCATCGTTGACGGAAATGCCCATCGAGTTGGCCAGGCCTCGGTTCAGTTCGATCTTCAGTTCGTTCTTCGGATCCTGTTCCGACAGGCCCACGTCGACGGCGCCCGGCACCAGGCGCAGCTTGTCCATATAGGCGTTGGTGATTTCCATCAACTTGCGTGAATCGGGTCCCGTGAATTCGACCTGGATCGGCTTCTGCGAGCCATTGCTGAGGTCATCCTGCACCACGTATTCGGCCCCCACCAGGCGCGACATCTTCTCGCGCAGTTCGACCGCCACTTCCTTGGCCGAGCGCTTGCGCGTATTGCGCTTGCCGATATCGACATAGATGCGTCCGCCGGCGGCCGTGACCGAACTGTTGGTGTCCTTGGTTTCCGGCAAGGTACGCGCCAGCACGGCCGCCGCTTCCAGTTTCAGGCGCGAGTATTCGATGCTGCTCGACGACGGCGTGCGCACATTGATCATCAGGTTGCCCGAGTCCGATGCCGGCAGGAAGCTGGTGCCGCCGTGCGTGGCATGCAGGACGATGGCGCCAGTCAGGCTGAGCAAGGCAATAAAGGCCATCCAGCGGCGGTGATGCAGCGCCCAGGCGATCACATTGCCATAGCGGTCAGCCTGGTGATCGAACCAGTGATTGAAACGGTCGAGCACGGCGCTGATGCCTTTTTTCGGCGCCGTATGGTGGTCGGCCGGGTCGCCCCAGTAGGCCGACAGCATCGGGTCGAGCGTAAACGAAATACCGAGGCTGACCAGCACCGAGCACGTCACGGTCAGCGCGAACGGACGGAACCATTCGCCCGAGATGCCGGGCATAAAGGCGACGGGAATAAACACGGCGATGATCGAAAACGTCGTCGCCGCCACCGCCAGGCCGATCTCGGCCGTGCCTTCCAGCGCGGCCTTGCGGCGGTCCTTGCCCATCTGCATGTGGCGCACGATGTTTTCACGCACCACGATGGCGTCATCGATCAGCACGCCGATCGCCAGCGACAAGCCCAGCAGGGTCATGAAGTTCAGGGTAAAGCCGCACAGCCAGACGGCGATAAAGGCCGCGATGACGGAGGTCGGCAAGCTCAGCGCCGTGATCAGGGTCGAACGCCAGGAATTCAAAAAGGCGTAGACGACGAAGATGGTCAGCACGGCGCCCAGCACCAGCGACTCGATCACATTGTTCAGGCTGTGCTGGGCGTTTTCGCCACCGTCGCGCGTCACTTCCAGCTTGGTGCCTTCGGGCAGGGTCTTGTTGATCTCGACCATCATGGCGCGGATCTTGTTGGCCACGCTGACGGTGGACGCGTCGCGCACGCGGGTGATCGAAATGCCCACGTTGGGCTTGCCGCTGCGCACGCTCATGCTGTTGACTTCGGCAAAGCCGTCCTGGATGGTGGCCACTTGCGCCAGGCGCACGATCTCGTCGCCGCGGCGCTTGATCACCACCTGCTCGAAGTCGGACGGCGACTCGATGCGGCCCACCAGGCGGATGCTTTTCTCGTCCAGGCTGCCGCGCACCTTGCCCACCGGCGCATTGGTGTTCTGGTTGCGCAGGGCGGTCACCACGTCGCTGACGGACACATTGTATTCGCGCAGTTTTTCCGCGCGCAGCAGTACCGACAGTTCGCGCTTCAGCGATCCCCCCACATTGACCAGCGCCACGCCATCGACGGCGCGGAAGCGGTCCGACAGCACGTCTTCGGCCAGGCGCGAAATTTCCGCATGGCTTTGCGAACTCGACGACAGCGCCAGCTGCATGATCGGTTCGGCGCCCGGATCGATGCGCTGCAGGATAGGTTCGCGCATTTCCAGCGGCAGCTTGTAGCGCACGGCGGCAATCGCGTTGCGGATATCGTCGGACGCTTCGATCAGGTTGGTCTTGAACGAAAACTGCAAGAAGATACTGGCCGCGCCTTCGTTGGACGAGCTGTTGATTTCCGTCACGCCGGAAATGCTTTGCAAGGACTTTTCCAGGCGGTTGACCACTTCGCGCTCGACCGTATCGGGCGAAGCGCCAGGGTAAGGAATGCTGACGACGATAAACGGCACTTCGACGTCCGGGTTCTGGTTGACGCGCAGTTTCGACAGCGCCAGCAGGCCGACGCACATCATCGCCAGGATCAATACGATGGTGGCGGTGGGCCGCTTGATACTGAAATCGGAAAGGAACATGGCTTAGTTTCCTTTGGCGACGACAGGCGTGCTGGCGCTGCTGGCGACGGCGGCCGCCGGCAGTTTCTTCGGCGCCGCCAGTTCCACCTGCTGGCCATCCTTGAAGGTCGAGCCGGGCGTGCGCAGCACGGTGTCGCCGCTGGCCAGGCCGCTTTGCACTTCCCACTGGCCGGTGCGGATATCGCGCGCGCCGATGCGCAGCACGGCCTTGTGCAGCGCCTTGTCCTTCACGGTCCAGGTGTAGGTCTGGTCGCCCGCCTTGACCAGCGCGGAATCGGGGATCATGACGGCGCTGACGCTGTCGGCTTCGATGCGGCCTTCCGCATACAGGCCGGCCACGCGCGGCTGGGTCTTGTCATTGAAATCGACCAGCACCGCCACCTGGCGCGTGACGGCATTGGCGGCCGGATCGACGCGGCGTACCTTGCCCAGGAAATCCTGACCCGGATAGCCATTGATGCGGAAACGCACGGTCTGCCCCACCTTGACCACGCCGATCTTGTCGGCCGATACCAGGCCTTCGAGGCGCATGCTGGTCGGGTCGATCACGCGGATGAGTTCCTTGCCGATCTGCGCCGTGTCGCCGTTGGACACCTTGCGCTCGCTGACGATGCCGTCGAACGGCGCACGCACGAGGGTGCGCTGCAACTGCTGGCGCGCCTGGGCGGCGCGGCTCTTGGCGGCCGACAGGTCGCTCTGCGCATTGTTGCGGCGTATCTCCGTGTCTTCCAGCGCCTGGGTCGAGGTCATGCCCGAGGCGCGCAAGGTCTTCATGCGCTGGAACATGCGTTCGGACTGCTCCAGCACCTGGCTGGCGGCGCGGCTGGCTTCTTCGGCCGAATTGAGGCTGTCGCGGATCGAGGTTTCGTCGAGCTTGACCAGGATGTCGCCGCGTTTCACGGCTTCGCCGTTTTCCTTCAGCACCTGGATCACCACGGCCGACACTTCGGCGCGCAGGTCCGCATTGCGTTCGGGCTGCACCGAGCCGGTAATGACCGGACCCGAGGCCAGCGCATTGCTTTCGATGGTGAGCACGTCTTCGGGGGAAATGATCAGCTTGGCCGCCGCGCCGGCTGTGGTTTTGCCGTCCTTGCCATCCTTGCCGCCCCCCTTGCCAGGATCTTTGGACTCTTTTCCGCAAGCGGCCAGGGCAGAAGCGATGGCCAGGACGAACAGGGTTTTGCGCAACATGGGTAACTCTCCGGATAGAAGGCAGTGCATGTCAATCTGGCAACCGGGTAAGGCGCTGGCGACACGCACGATTATTTTTTTATTAAAACCGCAAGCGCCAGAGTATCCATGAGCGTCTCTGGCGATGTCAATCAGCCGATTCCTGTAATGCCGGAATCGGGGGGTGAAACGTAGTTTTTACGTCCTGAAACGCAAAACCCCGCCGGGCGGCGGGGTTGGATATTGACAGATGAAATAAAACTGATCAGCTGAACAGGGCGTTGACCAGGAAACCGATCGCCACGCCCGTGCACAGGCCGCCGGCGATTTCCACCAGGGTATGGCCCATGCGTTCGCGCAGATGGGTGTGCGCCGCACTGCCCGCCTCCCTGGCCAGGCGGTTGATGGCGGCGGCCTGCTTGCCCACATGCTGGCGCAGGCTGTTGGCGTCGATAATGACGATAAAGGCCAGGGTCACGGCCACGCCAAAGGCCGGATGGCCGATGCCTTCGCGCAAGGCGATCAGGGTCGCCATGCTGGAGACGACGGCACTATGGTTGCTGGGAAAGCCGCCATTGCCCACCAGGCCGAACGCCCATTGGCGCGTGCGGGCGCTGTTGATCAGGAATTTGATCGGGCCGACCAGTATCCAGGTAATCAGGGGCGTGACGAGGTAAGCGATATCCACGGGTGTTCCTTTATTTATATATGTTGGTCAGATGCCGGCGACGGAGTGCCGCAATTATCGCAGATCGCCCCCGCTGACAGAACCGCCATTTTGATGCGCAGTTTCGTGCGTATAAAACGCGGCGCCTGGCGGCAAGTAATATAAAATCATGGCATATACAACAATTGACGTAAAACAACACGTCTCGAATAACACGTAACGGGGTCCCAATGAAGCATTTCAGAATTTCCTTTTTAGTGACCTTTATCCTGATGGCGGTCTCGGGCTGGTGGGGCTATACCCACGGCGGCACCAGCGGCATGTTGCAGGCGCTGTGGATCACGGGCGTGCTGGGCATCATGGAAGTGTCGCTGTCGTTCGACAATGCGGTGGTCAACGCCTCCGTGCTGCGCCACTGGAATGAATTCTGGCAAAAGCTGTTCCTGACGGTCGGCATCCTGGTCGCCGTGTTCGGCATGCGGCTGCTGTTTCCGCTGGTGATCGTTTCGGTCGCCACCGGCCTGGGGCTGGTCGATGTATGGACCATGGCCACCACCACGCCGGATGTGTATGCCAAGCACCTGACCGACAACCACGCGCAGGTGGCGGCCTTTGGCGGCGCCTTTTTGCTGCTGGTGTTCCTGAACTTTTTGTTCGACGACGAGAAGGAATTGCACTGGCTGGGCTGGGCCGAGGAAAAAGTCAACGCGCTGGGCACCGAAAGCCTGGCCGTGCTGATCACCATGGGCGCCGTGGCCGCTTGCGTGGCGATGGGCCCGGCCGATGAAAAATACAGCGTGCTCGCTTCGGGCATCGTCGGCATCGCCGTGTATATCGGCGTGAACTGGATCAGCGGCTTGCTGGAAGAAGGCGAGCCGGACCTGCAGGATGATGAAGACGGCGACGGCGCCGTGGCGATGAAGAACGGCAATGGCGAACTGGTGAAAAACGTGGCGCGCGGCAGCATCGGCGGCTTCCTGTACCTGGAAGTGCTCGATGCCTCGTTCAGCTTTGACGGGGTGATCGGCGCGTTTGCCATCACCAACGACGTCGTCATCATCATGCTGGGCCTGGCGATCGGCGCCATGTTCGTGCGTTCGATGACGGTGTTCCTGGTGCACAAGGGCACCCTGGACGAGTTCGTCTACCTGGAACACGGTGCCCACTATGCGATCGGCATCCTGGCATTGATCATGCTGGGCTCGGTCAAGTACCATATCCCCGAATGGTTCACGGGCCTGTCGGGCGTGGCCTTTATCCTGGTGTCGCTGTGGTCATCGCTGCGCTACAGGAAACGGCATGCGGCAAGCGCTTGATATTGGCGCTTTCGTCACCATATGCCCTCCATGGAGCAAGTGCGCGCACTTGATCCATACGGGCATGAAAGTAATCTATTTCTATAAAAGGAGCACCACATGGCAATCAGTTTGCAAAAAGGCGGCAACGTCAACTTGAGCAAGGAAGCACCGAACCTGAAGAAGATCATCATCGGCCTCGGCTGGGATCCTCGTTCAACCGACGGCGCCACCTTTGACCTTGACGGCAGCGCCTTTCTCCTGAAAAACGACGGTAAAGTCCGTGGCGATTCCGACTTTATCTTCTACAACAACCTGAAATCGACCGACGGCTCCGTGGTCCATACAGGCGACAACCAGACCGGCGAAGGCGAAGGCGACGATGAGCGCCTCGAGATCGACCTGTCGCGCGTGCCGACCGATATCGAGCGCATCAGCATCACCGTGACGATACACGACGCCGACGCACGCCGCCAGAACTTCGGCATGGTGTCGAAAGCCTTTATCCGCTGCCTGAACGCGGAAGGCGAACGCGAGATCGCCCGCTACGACCTGTCCGAAGACAGCTCGACGGAAACGGCGATGATCTTTGGCGAAATCTACCGCCACAACGGCGAATGGAAATTCAAGGCCATCGGCCAGGGTTTCAATGGCGGCCTGGGCCCCCTCGCACGTTCGTTCGGCGTCAACGCTTAACAGTTTCATGAGCTAAACGCAGCCGCCTGGATAGTCTCAGGCGGCTTTTTTTTGGAGATTTATCATGCCAGTATTTAGTGTCACCGGTGACGTCGACCCCTTCCTGCATGTCAGCATGAAGCAGGGCGAAACCATCTATTGCGAGTCCGATGCGATGGTGATGATGGAAACGGCGCTCGACCTGAAGGGCAAGATGACGGGCGGCCTGGGCAGCGCCATCATGCGCCGCTTCGCCAATGGCGAGTCATTTTTCCAGCAGCACATCGAAGCGGTGCGCGGCAGCGGCGATTGCCTGCTCTCGCCCACCCTGCCGGGCGCCATCGAAGTGGTCGACGTCGGCGCGCGCCAGTACCTGCTCAACGACGGCGCCTTTGTCGCGGCGACTTCCGGCACCGAAATGAAGGTGCGCACGCAAAGCATCGGCAATGCGCTGTTCGCGCAGTCGGGCGGCTTTTTCGTGATGGAGACGGCCGGCAGCGGCCAGGTGGTGGTGTCCGGTTTCGGCTCCATGTTCCAGCTCGACGTCGAGCCGGGCAAGGATGTGGTGATCGACAATTCGCACGTGGTCTGCTGGGACAACAGCCTGAAATATGAAATTTCGGTGACCACCGGCGGCGGGGCCAGCGGCGGCGGCATCGGCGGCTTCCTCGGCAATATCGTCAACAGCGTGACCAGCGGTGAAGGCATCGTGCTGCGCTTTTCCGGCTCGGGCAAAGTCTTCATCTGCTCGCGCAACCGCGACGCTTTCCTGAAATGGACCGCATCGGGCAAAGCAGGTTAATATTTTGTTGTTTTGCCATAGTTTCTAAGGCCAGGTTAAGTGTGATTGGCTACCATCTCCGCGCGCACGTGCTTCCACGTTGCGCGCGGTTCTTCTTTCGCTTTCTTTCTTCACCGGTCCCCGTACATGCATAGAGTCTGGTTCAACAAAACATTTTCCTCGGTCGCCACCGCCATGCGTTTGATACGCGAGGCCGACATTGCCGCCACCGGCGGCCAGCGCCGCTATCACCTGATCTATACCAACCCGAACGAGCATGCCGCGGCCTTTCTGGCGGCCGATGAATACGCGGTCGAGCCGACCGACCTGAAAGGCGAAGACTACCTGGAATGGTGTTTGGCATTCTGCCGAGAACGCGCCATCACGATCTTCTGGCCGGGCCGCGCCGCCGGCAGGATCGCCAGCGCGCGCGCGCGCTTCGAGGCCATCGGCACGCGCGTGCTGAGCGTGGCCACCGAAGAAGTCCTGGTCCTGATGCACGACAAGGCGCGCTTTTGCGCCGGCCTCGATCTGCCGATGGCGCCGGTGGCCGACACGCGCGCCGTCAACACTATCGCCGAATACGACGCGGCGTTTGCCGAACTGCGCCCGCTGCATGCGCGCCTGTGCATCAAGCCGTCCGAGTCCGTGTATGGCCTGGGCTTTGCCGTGCTCGATGAACGCTCGAGCGCCGAACTGCTGCTGGCCGGCGCCGACTACAAGATCAACACACAGGAACTGCGCGACGGGCTGGCGCGCATGGAAAGCTTTAGAACGTTGCTGCTGATGGAATACCTGGACGGCCATGAATACAGCGCCGACTGCGTGGCCGACCACGGCAAGCTAATGTGCGCGATTCCGCGCAAAAAACTGCATGCGCCGGGCAGCGGCCAGCTGATCGAACTGCGCGCGGAACTGCTGGCCGCCTGCGACAAGCTGGCGCGCGACTACCAGTTGAACGGCGTGTTCAATATCCAGTTCCGCGAAGGCGCGAACGGCCTGGCGCTGCTGGAGATCAATCCGCGCATGTCGGGCGGCATCGGCATGGCCTGCGCGGCCGGTCCCAACCTGCCCTATATCGCGCTGGCCGGCTTCGACCAGGGCTATGAAAACGTCACGATTCCCGCCATCCGCGAGGGCATGCGCGTGGCCGAAGCGGCGTATCCGGTGGAACTGCCATGACGCTCGTGCGCCAGACCATGCCGACCGGCGAGCTGACCTTGCAGGTCGACGAGGCGCGCTTTCCACTGGACGAGCTGATCGGCTACGCGGCGCGCGCCAACGCCAAGCGCGGCTTTTTATTCTTGTCGAAGGTGCTGGGCAAGCACTGGCCGGTCACGCCCACCGCGATGCAGGCGATCCACACTGATCTCGCTGCGCAGATTCCTGCGGACTTGCCCGGCCCGGTGGTGTTTATCGCCATGGCGGAAACCGCCGTCGGCCTGGGCCAGGGCGTGTTCGAGGCCTGGCTGCAAGCCCATCCCGGCAGCGAAGGTCTGTTCTTGCACAGCTCGCGCTACCGCGTGGGCGAGATCCCCTTCTTTGAATTCGAAGAGTCGCACAGCCACGCGCCGCGCCAGTTTTTACACCTGTCCGATAACGCCAGCGCCGTGTTCGCGCGCGCGCGCAGCCTGGTGCTGATCGACGATGAGGCATCGACCGGCAACACCTTCGCCAACCTGATCGCCGTCTGCCGCGCGCGCTATCCGCAACTGGAACAACTGCACCTGGGCGTGATCACCAATTTCATGGGCCAGCACGCCAACGCGGGCTTGAGCCAGCGCTTCGGCCTGCCCACCACGGTCGGCGCGGCCTTGTCCGGCCAATACGCTTTCCAGATGGGCGACACGCCGGCGCCCGTGGCTACCAGCGCCCAGCGTTTCGAAGCCAATGCGGAACGGGGCGCCAGCGACGCGTTCGGGCGCATCGGCGTGGACCGCCCATTGATGCCGCCGCAAGCGCTGGCCGCCCGGCTGGCGCAAGACATCGCCGACGGCGAATCGGTGCTGGTGCTGGGCACCGGCGAATTCATGCATCCGTCGTTTTTGCTGGGACGCGAGCTGGAGGTGTTGGGCAAGCATGTGGTGGTGCAGTCGACCACCCGCTCGCCGATCCTGTCGTGGGGCTCGGTCGGCCATATCGTGTCCTGCGACGACAACTATGGCGAAGGCATCGCCAACTATCTGTACAACGTGGCGCCAGGTCAGTACCAGCACGTTTTTATCTGCCATGAAACCCCGGCCAGTCCGGCCCTCATGCAACTCGCCGGCCAGCTTCATGGCCGCCTGTTCCACTTTCAGTCAGAGACCACAATTGAAGAAATTCCTGTTTGTTGACCTGGACGACACACTGTTCCAGACCCCGAAAAAAGTGCCTGGCCAGACCGATCTGCAGCCGGCCGCCTACCTGAAAAATGGCGAGGCCTGCTCATTTACCACGGCGCGCCAGCGCGCGTTTTTTGAATTCGCGCAAAGCGGCATGACACTGATACCGGCCACGGCCAGGAATGGCGACGCGTTTCGCCGCGTCGACCTGCCGTTCACCAGTTATACCGTGCTTGATTACGGCGGCATCGTGCTGCAACCGGGCGGTGAACTCGACACGGGCTGGCTGGCGCTGATGCAGGACGACATGCAGACGGCATTGCCGGGTTTGCGGGACGCCATGCGCATCATCGACGATTTCCAGGCAAAGGCCGGCATGCCGTCGCGCGCGCGCCTGATCGAAGACTACAACACGCCGTTCTACGTCGTCGTGAAAGACCATGAAGCGCGCGGCGAACGCCTGGCCGACATCGAGCAGCAGGTGCTGCTGGACTGGATCGCCAAAGAAGGCGCGGACTACTTCATCCACCGCAACGGCAACAACCTGGCCGTGCTGCCCAAGAGCCTGAACAAGGCGCGCGCGGTGGCCTACCTGCGCGCGGAACTGGAAGCCGAACATGGCCCGATTGTCAGTTTCGGCATGGGCGACAGCCGCTCGGATGCGCGCTTCATGGCCGCCTGCGACTATGCCATCATCCCGAACGGCACCCAGCTGGCGGCGCTGACGGTGGGCGCGCTATGAACATCACCGGCGCCACCACTACGCAGCATTTCAGCGGCAGCTACCGCCAGGAAGACGTCGAATTCCTGCTCACGCCCATGGCGCTCGAACCGATCCGCGACCTGGCCGAGAAAGAACGGCTGATCCAGTCCGGCCAGCGCCACTACAGCGAAATGCTGTCGCCCGAGTCCCTGCCCTCGCCGGCCTACCTGGCGCTGTTCCAGAGCGCGTTCGCCGCCAACCGCCTGCAGATGGCGCGCGACTGTCTGCGCCTGGCCGCGCTGATCGCGGCGCGCCGTACAGGCGCCATCACGCTGGTGTCGCTGGCGCGCGCCGGCACGCCGGTGGGCGTCATCCTCAAGCACTTGCTGCGGCAGGTGTTCCAGCGCGAATGCAGCCATTATTCGGTGTCCATCATCCGCGACCGCGGCATCGACACCAACGCCATCAAGCATATCCTGACGCACGGCCACGCGGCGGACTCCATCGTGTTTGTCGACGGCTGGACCGGCAAGGGCGTGATTTCGCGCGAGCTGCGCCAGACCGTCAACGACTACAACGCGCAGCATGGCACCAGCATCGACGGCGGCCTGTTCGTGCTGTCGGACCTGGCCGGCACGGCCGCCTGCGCCGCCTCATCAAGCGACTACCTGATCCCGTCGAGCATATTGAACGCCACCGTCTCGGGCCTGGTCAGCCGCTCGGTGCTGAACGAGATGATAGGCCCGGACGACTTCCACGGCTGCGTGTACTACGCGCAGTTCGAGGCGCACGACCAGTCGCGCCAGTTCGCCGATGGCCTGGTGGCCGACGCCATCGCGATTGCCGGCAGCAGCGGCGTGCCACTGGCGGTGGCGACCGACGCGCCGGCCATGGCGGCGCGCTCGCAAGCGTATATGGCGCAGGCGCAAAACGACTACGGCATCAGCGACATCAACCTGATCAAGCCCGGCATCGGCGAAGCGACTCGTGTGCTGCTGCGCCGCGTGCCGGAACGCCTGATCGTGCGCGACACAAATGCGCCGGACGTGGCACATTTGCTGCTTCTGGCGCAAGAAAAAGCCATCCCCGTTACCGTACAACCGGCGCTGCCTTACCAGGCGGTCGCCCTTATCAGGAGCGCAGTCGATGGATAACTCCATACACCCACAAAGTGAACACAAGGCGGCACTCGGCGCATCGATGTATGTGCCCACCACGCACAAGGATTTGCTGGCGATCGCCAATGGCGACAAATTCAGCCATCTGCGGTCGGTGATCTTTTGCACGGAAGACGCGATCGCCGAGCGCGATCTCAGTTACGCGCTGTTCAACCTGTCGCTGGCGCTGCAGAACATGAGCGAGGCGTCCGACACCTTGCGCTTCGTGCGCGTGCGCAATGTCGAAGTCATGGCGCGCGTGCTGGCCATGCCGGGCGTGGAAAAACTGGCCGGTTTCGTGCTGCCGAAATCCACGCGCCACAATTTTGCCACCTACTTCGAGCAGGTGCGCCACACGCACCACCTGCTGATGCCGACCTTGGAAACGGCCGAAGTATTCGACGATGAAGAGATGAAGCTGTTCCGCGTCACGCTGGCCGCACCCGAGGTGCGCGCGCGCATCCTGGCGCTGCGCATCGGCGGCAACGACCTGCTGGCGCTTTTGGGCCTGCGCCGCCCGACCACCGGCACCATCTACCAGACCCCGCTGGGCCAGGTGATCGGCCGCCTGGTCACCATCTTCAAGCCGCACGGATTCGAGCTGACGGCGCCCGTGTTCGAGCACCTGACGCAGGACGACTGGCTGGCCGCCGAAGTGGCGCAGGACATGGCGCACGGCATGATCGCCAAGACCGCCATCCACCCCGACCAGGTGCCGCAGATCGAGCGCCACTACCAGGTGGCGCAGACCGATATCGAACTGGCGCTGCGCATCATCGACCCGGACAGCCCGGCCGTGTTCCGCATGCAGGAATCGATGTGCGAAGTGGCCACGCATTCAAGCTGGGCGCAGCGCATCATCGAGCAGGCGCGCCTGTTCGGCATCCGCCTGGCCGACGGCGCCGCCTTGCCGGGGACCGCCATCAACCTGAATCCACTCACCATCAATGAAGGGACTGCACGACCATGAGCAATTTCACACGCGGACAAAAAGGCAAGCTGGCCGACCTGGGCCTGAACGGTCCCTTTGCGGTTACCCTGGACATCGCCTCAGGCTCGATGGAAGTCGACGTCAGCTGCTTCGGCGTCGATGCCGCCGGCAAGCTGTCGGACGACCGCTACATGGTGTTCTACAACCAGAAAAGCGCGCCCGATAACGCCGTCACGGTGGCGCTGAACGGCCCGCGCTCGGTGTTCCAGATCGACCTGGCGCGCCTGCCCCAGTCCATCGACAAGCTGGTGTTCACTGCCGCGACGGAACAGGGCAGCATGCGCGCGCTGGGTGCCTCCAGCCTGGCGCTGGGCTCCGCCGCCACGTTCGCTTTTGCGGGCTCTGATTTCCAGGACGAAAAAGCCGTCATCATCGGCGAACTGTATCGCCGCGACGGCAGCTGGCGCTTCGGCGCCGTCGGCCAGGGCTTTGCCGGCGGCCTGGGCGCGCTACTGAAGCACTTTGGCGGCAGCGAGGCGGGATCGTCCACACCAGCGCCGGCAGCGACGCCAACGCCAGTGCCAGTGGCAACGCCGGCCGCGCCGCCGGCAAATAAAATCTCGCTGTCGAAAATCCGCCTGGAAAAGCGCGGCGACAAGATCTCGCTCGACAAGCGCGACAGCGGCGGCTATGGCCGCATCAAGGTCAACCTGAACTGGAACCAGAATGCCGCCCAGGGCCAGGCGCCGGCGTCGAAACTCGACACGGGCTTCCTCGGCAAGCTGTTCGCCAAGCCGGCCGGCCGCGCCGGTGGCATCGACCTCGATATCGGCTGCCTGTTCGAAATGAGCAACGGCAGCAAGAGCGCCGTGCAGGCGCTGGGCAACAGTTGGGGCGCGTTCGACCGTCCGCCGTACATCCACCTGGAAGGCGACGACCGCACGGGCAGCGTCAGCAGCGGCGAAAACATCTTTATCAACGGTACCCATTTCGACCAGATCAAGCGCGTGCTGGTGTATGCCTTCATCTACGAAGGCGTGCCCAACTGGGCAGCCACCGACGGCGTGGTGACCATCGACGTGCCGGGACAGCCGACCGTCGAAGTGCGCCTCGACAGCGACAGCCAGCACGCCATGTGCGCGATCGCCATGCTGGAAAACCAGGGCGGCAACCTGCAGGTGACAAAACTGGTGGAATACTTCGGCGGCCAAGGTAAAATCACGGCGCACCAGGCGATGGATGAACGCTACAACTTCGGACTCAATTGGAAAGCTGGTCGCAAGGACTGACGCCACCCTTTATAGATAACCACCATGACCCCCACCACCAAAAAAGTCAGCATTGCCCTGATCATCTTCCTGCTGGCAGGCGCCCTGCTGCTGGCGGCCTATACCTGGCTGGCCCTGAGTTTTTCGTACTCCGAAGGCGAACGCGCCGGCCACTTGCTGAAGTTTTCCAAGCGGGGCTGGGTCTGCAAGACCTGGGAGGGCGAGTTGATGCTGACGGCGCTGCCAGGCACGATACCGGAAAAATTCCAGTTCAGCGTGCGCGACGAAGCCGTGGCAAAACAGCTGACGGCCGCCGCCGGCAAGCACGTGCTGATCAGCTACAACCAGCACAAGGGCGTGCCGACGCAATGCTTCGGCGAGACGGAATACTACGCCGACAAGGTCGTGCTGAGCCCTTGAGCCTGATGGCAGTCTGACGACATGGCCGGCCCGTATTCACGGGCCGGCTTTTTTCAGTCCTCCTGGCGCGCGCGCCAGACGGTGCCCGTCACCGCATTGGTGTGCGTCAGGCGGTCGAGCACTTCGCGCGTCATGCTGGCCGACGTTACCTGTTCGGCCTTGACGCGGGCGGCTGTCAACGCTGCCGAAAACTCGCCCTGCTTTTCACGCAGGCTGGCGCGCAGGTCGGCCAGTTCGCGTTCCTGCTGCTGCGCGCGGCGCATTTCCAGTTCCAGCAGCTGCTGCTTGGCCACCGCCATCGCGCGCGTGGTCTCGGCCGCCTTGCGCTGCACGGCCGCATGCGCCTGGGCGCTGTCGAGCAGGGCTTGCTGGGCTTCGAGTTTTTCCTGGGCCGCCTGGCGGGCGGCCATTTCGGCCTGTTCGCGCAAGCGCATGGCGTCCTGCGCCTGCTCTTCCATCAGTGCGCGCGCTTCGGCCGCCACGGTGGCCTGCTTTTCCGCATCGAGGCGGCCGGCGATGGCTTTCGAGGCGCGTTCCTCGGCGCTGCTGGCCTGGCGCTGCTGCGCCAGCTTTTCATCGATCAGCGCCAGCGATTCGCGCTCGCAGGCGACAAAGGCGCGCTCGGACGCCAGCAATTCTTCGGCGGCCTGCGCCTTGTCGCTTTCCACGCGGGCGCGCTCGCCATGCACCAGGCCCAGTTCCACCGCCAGGCGTGCCTGCGCCTGCACCGCCTGCGCGGCGGCCGCCTTCTGTTCGGCATCAACCAGCGCCTGCTCCAGCAAAATGCGGGTGGCGGCCGCTTCCCGCTCGGCCGCGTCCTTCAAGGCCAACTCCGCGTCCTGCCGGGCGCGCAGCACCTCAAGCTGCGCCTGCTCGGCGGCAGTGCGTTCCTGCGTTGCCTGCAGCGCCAGCGTTTCCGCATCGAGTTTTGCCTTCAGGGCGGCGATGGCGGCCTGCTCGGCGGTGACTCTGTCCTGTTCCTGCGCCGCCAGGCGCTCGGCCTGTAGCGCCTTCTGTTCGGCCAGTTCGGCCGCCTCGCGCTGCGCCGCCAGTTGTGCTTCGGCGCTGGCCAGGGCCTGCTGTTCGGCTGCGTTCTGGCGTTCGGCCAGGTCGCTGGCCGCCTGCGCCGTTTGCGCGCGCTGTTGCGCCAGGCTGGCCGCCTGCTGCTGCGCTTCGAGCTCACGCGCCGCGGCCAGGCTGGCGTCGTGCTCGGCCGCTTCGCGCGCGCGGGTTTCCTGCAGCGCCGCCGTTTCCGCTTCCATGCGGGCGTGGCCGGCGATTTCCGCGTCCTGCTCGGCAGCGATGCGGGCCAGCGCCACGGCGCGCAGCTGGCGGTCCACTTCGATGCGCGCTTCGGTGGCGGCCAGGATGCGCATGTCGGCATCGCGGCGCGCCTGGGCGCTGGCGGCGGCCACCATCTCCAGGCGCTCGCGGTGGACGGCCGCGTCGCGCAGTTCTTTTTCCGTCTGCAGGCGCAGATGCAGCGATTGGGCCGCATGGCGTTCCGATTCGGCCTGCGCCAGCGCGATCGCTTCGCGTTCCTGTTCCAGGTGGGCCAGCGCGCGCGCTTCTTCCAGCGCCCGCACTTCGGCGGCGGCGCGGTTGAAGGCCGATTCCAGCGCGATCTGGTCGGCGCGCTCGCGCTGCACCGTCAGTTCCAGTGCTTCACTTTCCGCTTCGGCCAGCATCTGCGCCGTCTTGCGCGCGCCGTGGGCATGGCGCTCGCGTTCGCGCGCCATCACGGCCACGCGCGCGTCGGCCGAGGCGATGCCGACCATTTCTTCCTTGGCCGCCTGCACGGCGGCGACCCGCTCGACCGCCTGCAGGCGCGCCTGCTCGGTCTGTACCTGCAATTCCTCGGCGGCGCGCGCGGCCTGTTCGGCCAGCTCCGACTGCACCGCCACCTGTTCGCTGGCGCGCAAGCGGTTTTCCTGCTCGGCGCGCGTGCGCTGTTCGGCTGCCAGGCGGATTTCATTGTCGGAGTCGACGCGGGCGCGCAGTTCGGCCGTTTCCAGCTTCACCGCTTCGAGCCGCGCCACGCTGGCCTGGGCGGCGGCGCGCATGGTTTCCAGGCGCTCGCGGTTGGCGGCGATGGCTTCCTCGGCCGCTTGCGCGTTTTGCTGGGCGGCGGCGGCGGCGGCCGCATCGATGGCGGCGCGGTCTTCGGCCAGCGTGCGCACGCGCGCCTCGGCCAGGGCGCGGCTTTCGGCGGCGCAGGTGGCTTTCGCTTCCGCTTCGACCCGGGCAATGGCTTCGTGGATGGCTTTCAGTTCCATCTGCTGGCGGCCGGCGGCCGCATCGGGAGCCACTTCGGCCGTATCGCCGCCGGCATCGGATTCTGCTGCCTGCGACACGGGCACGGCCTTGGCCTGGGCGACGGGGGTGTCGGCTTCCGGGTCGAGATCCTGGAAATCATGCAGCGAGACGATGCTGTCCTGGTCGAACTCGTCGTCGTTGAGGGCGGCGGCTTGCTGATTGTGCTGTGCTGGCATGCGGGTATGCATAATTTCTCGCTGAATCGGATGAATTACAGAATTCCTGTTGGAATTATCGACACCATTATCGCGTGCCCTGGCGAGCATCAGCGCGGCAAGCAGAGGCCTGTTTACCGCGCTTTTCCCTATTTAGCTCAGATCGGCCAGAGCGGCGCTTCGTCCATGAGAGCCACCTGTTCGCGCAATTCGAGGATGCGGTCCTGCCAATAACGTTGCGTGTTAAACCACGGGAAGGCGACCGGAAAGGCCGGGTCATCCCAGCGGCGCGCCAGCCAGGCCGAATAATGGATCAATCGCAGGGTGCGCAGCGCCTCGACCAGGTACAGCTGGCGCGGCTGGAAATCGCAGAAATCCTCGTAGCCGGCCAGGATATCGCTCATCTGGCGCACCTGGTCGCCGCGCTCGCCCGACAGCATCATCCACAAATCCTGGATGGCGGGACCCATGCGGCTGTCGTCGAAGTCGACAAAATGCGGGCCGGCGTCGGTCCACAGCACATTGCCGCCGTGGCAGTCGCCATGCGTGCGCAACAGCGCCACGTCGCCGGCGCGGTCATAGCAGCGCTTGACGCCGTCGAGCGCCTGCTGCGCCACGCTGGAGTACGCGGCCACCAGTTCGGGCGGCAGGAAGCTGCCCGCCAGCAGGAATTCGCGCGGCTCGACGCCAAAGGTGTGCGGATCGAGCGCCGGGCGCTCCTTGTAGCTGGACAAGGCGCCGACGGCGTGGATGCGGCCGATGAAGCGCCCTGTCCATTCCAGCGTGGCCGGATCGTCCAGCTCGGGCGCGCGGCCGCCATGGCGCGGGAAGACGGCAAAGCGGAAGCCCTGGTACTGATGCAAAGTCGTGCCATTGATGTCCAGCGCCGGCACCACCTGGATTTCGCGCTCGACCAGTTCCGACACGAACGCATGCTCTTCCAGGATGGCGGCGTCGCTCCAGCGCCCGGGGCGGTAGAACTTGGCCACCAGCGGCGCGCTGTCTTCGATGCCGACCTGGTAGACGCGGTTTTCATAGCTGTTCAGCGCCAGCAGCCGGCCGTCGCCATGCAGGCCGACGCTGTCGAGTGCGTCGAGCACGCAGTCGGGGCTCAGTTCGGAATAAGGGTGGACGGGCCTGTCGTCCTCGTGCGGCGGGTTTTCGTTGTGCATAAGCGCCATTGTACGGCGCGCAAGGGCGGCCTGCATAAACACTTGGGCGGCGCGGCCCTGCAAGGCGTATACTGTCCCCTTACTTCAAATTAAGAGCAAGCCATGCAACTCGAACAGCCATTATCAGAAAAAGAATTTGACGAACTAGACCAGTTCCTGTTGTCGGACCGGTGCTCCGAAGACGCCATGACCATGGATATGCTGCACGGCTATCTGACGGCGGTGGCGATCGGCCCGGAACCGATCATGCCGGCCGAGTGGTTGCCGCGCGTGTGGGGCGAGGATATCAAGGACGCGCCCAAGTTCAAGAACAGCAAGGAAGAAGAACGCATCGTCAACCTGATCATGCGCTTCATGAACGAGGTGCTGGTGACGTTCGAAGTGGCGCCGAAAGAATTCGAGCCGCTGTTCGTCGAGCACGAGCATGAAGGCCAGACCCTGATCGACGCCGAAGCCTGGTGCTGGGGCTTCTGGGACGGCATGGAACTGCGCGAAGGTTCGTGGAACGAGATCTGGGACTCGGAAGTGGGCGACCTGATGCAGCCGGTCTACCTGCTGGGCGCCGACGAGATCGAGGAAGAAGAGCTGAAACTGGTGGAAGACCCGGTCAAGGCGCACAAGCTGGCGCAGGAACTGGAAGCGAACCTGCCGGCAATCCACCGTTTCTGGGTGCCGCGCCGCAAACCTGCCGTGCAGACCCTGAAACGCGAAGAGCCGAAAGTGGGCCGCAACGACGACTGCCCTTGCGGCAGCGGCAAGAAGTACAAGAAGTGCTGCGGCGCCGAGCCGGCAGCCGAGCCTGCAGCCGAGTAATACCCTGTAGTACGCCACTGCGCCGCTTCATGCGGCGCTTTTTTTCTAGGTCAGCACATTTAGCTCATCGCACAGTTTCTCCAGTCCCGCCAGATAGTGGGCGGGATCCTTGCGG
>NZ_JAFCTQ010000065.1:0-17772 GCF_049896105.1 Janthinobacterium sp. PSPC3-1
GCTGTTCCGCTGTAAGCAGTGGCATGACCATAGCTTAAACTCTGGTACGAATTGTCTTGACGGTGGGGTCCACTTTAACTTCTATCATTCAACTTCCTCAAAATTCTCACTACAAGTTTACTCACGAAATTAGCGCTTTAGTTAAACATCAAAGGACCGCTTTTGGCCGGACCCGGCCGTTCTGCCCGGCATAGCAGGTTGCCATGATGAAAATCTAGCGGCTGCATCGAAGGGCTGGATTCGCCCCTTGGCGGACCTCGGAACGTTGCGAAAATTTTTCGGACGACAGCACGTCCGGATGATTGGATGGTCGAAGAAAATCTACTCCCTGAGACTCCAAAGAATCTCATCAATACCCATTACAGCTTTGTCGCCCTTGTCAAACTCTCCTGCGGCATATGCCGCGATACCTTCAGAGGTCAACTCTTCAAGCTTCGCAAGTAAGCGGGGATCTTTATCCCAATTTTCCCTCACAGCTGCAAACTTCAACGCGCAGCGATCTCTCTGCTCTTGACGCGTCTCTGAGGACTCATCTTCCGGTTGATCGGAATCGAAGCTCATAACAGTTACCGCTCCAGAGAAGACCGCCAACGTCTCATTCAATTTCGCCGTGGACATAATCGAACAACTTTCTTTTATCTTCCTACGTCATTGATCAGCAGCGCCGTCAGGTTTCTCTTCTGGCCGATCACTTACATTTCAATTCAAGAAGGCAGCGGGAGGCGACGAAGAGTGCAAACTTAAAATCGCCCTTAGCTCCATTCGACACTCGGCAACGGTACCGTAAATTCCTTGCTCGGCCAGATTCAACTCGTCTTCAATAGAATCAAACAGGCAGTATAGCTCGGTGTTTTCAGCTGACCTGCCTGCCGACATCGCAACTTGCTTAGCTGCCGTTATCGTTCGCCAAAGGAGTTCCTCATCAGGCATCTCATGGAGCAAAATGTATAACAACCACCGACCGGCTATTTCGATGTTCGCGTCGCCTTGGACAGAATGTAGATCGCTAATCAGTTGGGGTACCGGCTTATTCCAGGATACCTCAATTATTTCATCTGGAGGCTCGTCCATCTTTTCGATTACCGATAACGCCCACGTGCGGACGACATCAGGCTTGCATACGCCAGCCTCAAGCCCGATGCGAAAAAACTGAGCACAAGTAGCTAATGACGGTGTCATAAGATCTCTCTGATGATTCTTGGAACGGGCCGCGCAATAAGCGGCCGTCCTGTATTGGCCGATAGCGGCACCAGAGCATAGCGGATGGCAAAGCAGAAATCCCACACATTGTCACCATGCTGTAAATTGCGGCTCTTCGCTGTCCAGCGATTGGTTTCCTGGGCGCGCGTCGAATTACCGCTTTTCCTTGTTAATCTGCTGCAAAAGCTTGAACGCCTCATGCTCGATCACCGGCTCGGCCTCATCGAGCTCCTTGCTCGCCTTGACATAGGCGGCGCGCTTGCGCTCCTTCTTTTCTTCGGGCGGCACGGCCTTCGTGGCGCCCGGCATGATCAATTGCGCACCGGAGTTGTACTTCTTGTAGATGACCTGCTTGCCGTAAGCGGTGTTGTAGTAGCGGTTCATTTCGGTTGCGGTGTCGGCGGAAATGGCGCTGGTCAGCGCTGGCGCCAGGCGCTGATACACTTCAGCAGGGGCAATTTTGTCGAGCTTGGCGAGCACCGCCTGTTTCTGCGCTTCGTTCGGGTAGCGGCTGCGGGCGGCCACGCCCTTCAGCACTTTTTCTATCTGCATCGCGCCCAGCAGATCCTGCACGGCTTTCAGGTGTGTCGCGTTGGGAGCCGCAAGCGGCGCTGCCGGTGGCGTGGCGGCGGCAAATGCCGGGGTGGAAAAGACCAATGACAGACCCAGTACGGCTTGGACGGCAAACTTCATAAATTCCTTCAGGACGAGGTTGTGAAAGCATTACGCGCGGTGATGCGCAAGGAAATGCAAACTGGTGTTGTTTCGCTATTTTTGCACATTTTCTTCTGATAACTTTAATCGCGCATCAGGAGCGCCGGTGGCAAGGCGTGGCGCGATTTCCCTGACGATGTCGCAGACCCACTGGACAAACATGTCCTTGTCGCGCGTCGCGTGGGAAACGACGGCGATCTCGATGGTGGGCAGCTCGAGTGGAATGGCGGCGGACAGCAGGCCGAAATCCTTTTCCCATAGGGGCGCCAGGCCGCCCGGCACTGCCGCGACCGCGTCCACGCGCTGCAGTACCCGGGGCAGCGAGGAGAAATGCGGGCTGGTATGGACCACATTGCGCGACAGCCCGAGCGTGGCCAGCGCCTTGTCGACGCGCCCCTCGAACGCCCCCCGGTGCGAGACGAGCAGGTGTGGCAGGGCGATATATTGTTCCAAAGTCATTTTTCCGCCGCTACCGATGAGCTCGGGGCGCCCGACGCAGCGAAACGTCATCGATGCCAGCGCCACGCGCCGCTGCCATGGCGGTCCCTGGTCGAATGCGCCGATGGCCAGTTCGATTTCCTCTTTCGCCAGCATGTCCGAGACGGTGTAAGGGTCGGTTTCAAGCACCCGCACCCGCACATTCGGCGCTTTGTGGCTGAGCGCGGCCAGCAGCGCTGGCAGCAGCCAGGTGTCGACCCAGTCCGGCATGCCGATGGTGAGCGTCCTGGACTCGGTCAGCGGATCAAATGACGGTGGCTGGAACAGGGCGACGTGCATGTCGGACAGCGCCTGGCCCACCTGACGTTCCAGTTCCAGTGCGCGCGGCGTGGGCAACATCCCCGTACCTGTGCGTACCAGCAGTTCGTCGCAGAACAGGCTGCGCAAGCGGGCCAGGGCGCCGCTCACCGCAGGCTGGCCCAGGTGCAGGCGCTCGGCGGCCCGCGTGACGCTGCGCTCGCGCAACAGCACCATCAGCGTGACTATCAGATTGAGGTCGACGCCGCGAAAATCATTTTCACTGATATTGATGATCATAACAATCGATTTGTATGATTATGCAGAGGGGCTTATCGTAACACCGTCCCACCACCATCCAGGAATTATCATGTTCAGTCAACTTTTCAATGGCGCTGCCATCCGCCGCGCGCTGGTGTCCACATCACTTGTCGTCCTCGCCACGAGCGGGACCGTCATCCCGGCGATGTCGCACGCCGCCGCTCCCATGGCCGCCACCGAGGCGCCAGGCTATTTCCGCATGATGCTCGGGACCTTCGAAGTGACCGCGCTCAGCGATGGCACGCTCGACTTGCCGGTCGATGCCCTGCTGTCCGCCGACGCACGCCAGACCCGCGCCGATGTCGCCAGCCTGCATCTCGAGGTTCCGCTTGAAACATCGTTCAACGCTTACCTGATCAACACGGGCGAGAAACTGGTGCTGGTCGATACCGGCGGCGGCGCGCTGTTTGGCAGCCGGCTAGGCCAGCTGGCCCGGCATATCGAGGCGGCCGGCTACAGGACGAGCCAGATCGACGAGGTATTGCTGACCCATCTGCATTCGGATCATATCGGAGGATTGATGTCGGACGGCCAGCCGGCATTTGCCAATGCGACCGTGCGGGCTGACGAGCGGGAGTCCGGCTATTGGCTGTCGGCCGAGGCCAGGAAGAGCGCGGCGGCGAATGACTTGCAGTTTTTTGATGCGGCTGCGGCTTTGTTGACGCCGTATATCACGGCTGGAAAATATCGGCCATTCAAGGCAGGTAGCCAGGTCGTGCCGGGCATCTCCGCGGTCTCCGCGGATGGCCACACCGCAGGCAGCACGGTGTATCAGGTCGAAAGCCAAGGCAGGCGCTTGTTGCTGATCGGTGACCTGATACACGTCGGACCGGTGCAGTTCAAGCGGCCCGACGTCACAATCGCATTCGATGTCGACCGCAACGCCGCGCGCGCTACCCGGGTGGACGTGTTTCAGCGGGCTGCCGTATCCGGCGATCTGCTGGGCGGCAGCCACCTGCCATTCCCTGGCCTTGGGCACCTGCAAGCCAAGGGCCAGGGCTTCCAGTGGTTGCCGCTTGATTACACCACGAAGGTGAAATAACGCCCTGAAAATCAGGACCGCTTCGACTGGCCGATAATGCTGGCCACCTTGGCGGTAATCATGTCGACCGCCGGGCCGTTGGCGCCATGCGGCAGGATGACATCGGCGTTGCGTTTGGTCGGTTCGATGAACTGCTTGTGCATCGGGCGCACGGTTTCCAGGTATTGTTCGACCACGCTTTCCACCGAGCGGCCGCGTTCGATGATATCGCGTTGCATGCGGCGGATAAAGCGCACGTCGGAGGCGGTGTCGACAAAGATCTTCAGCGACATCATGTCGCGCAGGTCTTCGTCATACAGGGCAAACAGGCCTTCGATCACGATCACCGGGGCCGGCTTGACGGTAATGGTCTTGTCGGAGCGGTTGTGCAGCGTGAAGTTGTATTCCGGCATTTCGATCGATTCGCCGTTGCACAAGGCGCGCATATGCTGCACCAGCAATGGCCACTCGAAAGCCTGTGGATGGTCGTAATTCTGCTGGGGGCGCACTTCCGGCGCGAGATGGGTCTGGTCGCAGTAGTAATCGTCCTGCATCACGACCGACACCATGTCGGCGCCGAACGAGGCCAGCACTTGCTGGGATACGGTGGACTTGCCACTGCCGCTGCCGCCAGCAACACCAATGACAAAGGGAGAGTAGGAAATTTTATTCATCCCGCATGATACCGGAACCGCGGGCGAACTGACAGGGACCGGCTGATATCTCCATCACACTTCCCACTGGAATTTGACAGTCAGCGCCTGGTTGGTGATCGCCGGCACGCGTGTCCTGTCGCGCGAATAGCCGACCGACATCGAACGGCCGTGGCGCCACAGGTGGTGGTACAGCAGCGAGCGGTGCAGCTGCTTTTCAGCCCACGGTTCCAGTGCGCTGATGCCATCGTCGCGCCGTTCTCCGGCCGTGTTCTGCGCCAGCAGGCGCAAGGAATCGGCTGGCGTGAAATGCAGCATGGCCAGCACGCGCCAGCCGGTGTCGGTAAACGCCGGCTGGCCCAGCGTGCCTTGCACCCAGGCGCGGTGCCAAAGTTGGTCCAGTTCCACCGCCCAACCGTTGGGCAAGGCGCGGCGCCAGCCCAGGTCCAGCGTGACATTGCCGCCACGGCCGACCCGGTCGGCGTCGACGTCGAGCTGGCGGCCCAGGGTCACTTCCGCATTCAGTTTGGGCAGCCAGGGCAGGGGCGACGATTCGAAGCCGAAGTGCACGGCAGGCGTATCGTGCAACCGGCCCAGGCGGTTGGCGCGCTGCTGGTCGAAGCCCAGGTTGGCCCAGAAATTGAGCTGGCGCGGGCCACGGAACCAGACGCCGGGCTGCAGCTTGCGCTCCACCACCTGGCCGCCGGCCTGGCCTGCAACGCGGTCACCGACGGTGCGGATCTCGTGCAGGCCCAGGTGCGCTTCCGTTTCGTACAAGTCCAGCGCCAGCCCGTTCCAGGCCGGGCGCTGCGCCCCCAGGCGGCGGTTCAGGTTGATGTCGACCTTGAGCACGCCCGTTTGCGGCACGAAGCCGTTGTCGTTGACAAAGCCGCCGCTGCTGGCCTCGAAGGCCGCGTCGTTCCACCAGGCGTCGCTGATATGCGTGAATTTGCCCCAGCCATAAACGCCGCGGCGGGTGGCGGCGCGCTGTGCGGGCTGCGCATCTTCCGCCAGCGCGACATTGCTGTTCGACTGCATCAGCAGCCACGCCGCCTGCTGGCCGTCGCCGCGCCACTGGCCGTCCAGGCCGAACACCGTATTGGCGCCGGCGCGGCCATTATCGTGACTGTACCCGCGCTGCGAGGCAAAGGCACCCAGCAGCAGGCCATCGCCATGCCAGCGGCCGCGCACCAGGCTGGCCAGGGTGCGCGTGGTCTGGTCGTATTGCGCCGTTTCATACGGGCCGCCGCGCAGCACCACGCCGCCCGGCTGGTCGCGCAAGCTCATGGCCGTCGCGTCATGCCGGGCCGAGCGCCAGGTGGCACGCAGTCCCCATTCCGGATCGGCCACGGTGCGCGAATAAAAGGCCGCCAGCGGCAGGCCCAGCACGTCGGCGCTTTCCAGGAAAAATCCCCGTTTTTCAGGCAGGCTGAGGGCAATCCGGCTGGCGCCCGACGACGTCGGCTCGTCGATTTCCACCTGCGAGTAATCGGGATTGAGCGTGCCATTGAAGACCCAGTCGGCGCGCGGGCGGGCATTGACCTCCAGGCCCAGGCTGGCGCGGTTGGCGCGGCGCCGGCCATCCGCATCGTCGTCGCGGGTAGAGCGCAGGGTCAGTTCGGGTTTCAGGTCCAAAAAGGCGCGGTCGCGCACGCCGGCCACCGTGGCGCCCATGCCGTCTATCTGCTGCAGCACCGCGATATGGCTCAGGGCGTCGCTGGTCAACGGCGTGCTGGTCAGCAGCATACCGCCCGCATGCGGCACGCTGCGCTCGATCATGGCGCGCCAGGTCTTGCCGCCTTCGTAGGGGAAACGCAGGTTGGACAAGGGCCAGCGCACTTCCATGCTGTAGCCGTCGTCCAGCAGCTTGACGGCGGCGTCGATCGGAAAGTCCGGCCCCAGGTCGGACAGGTCCTCGTCGGCGCGGTACATGCCGTCGCTGATCACGCCGGCCGTATTGATGCGCACGAACTGCGCCGCGCGGCCATGGCCCGTGGGGTCGAGCCAGATGCCGACAAAGTCCTGATCAAGGCCCACCTTGTCGCGCCGCGCCAGCGCGCCACGGCGCTGCTGCGGCGCGTCGTCCCAGGCGCGGATGCCGAACACCAGCGCGCCATCGGCCACCAGCAATTGCACCGTGGTGCGCAGCCGCGGTGGCGCGGGCCGGCCGTTTTCGGGCAGGTATTCATAAAAAGTGTCGTACACGGGCGCATGGCGCCAGGCCTCGTCGTCCAACGCGCCGTCGAGTTGCGGCGGCGCGCCCGCAGTCACCAGCGCGGGCAGGGCCGTGGCCGCAGGCACGCTGGCTTCGCCAGTCGCGGTGGCGCCGGCGAGCACCAGCGCGGACAGCAGTTTATGGTTGGTCTTGAAGATGGATGGCACCGTATCCCTTGCAGTCGCTGCAGCCATGCGCGCGGGTGCGGCATGGCTGGGCCGCAAGTGTAAGCGAGGTCATGTTTAATAAGCAAGTGCCGTCGCGACCGGGATCACAGCCGGCCGAACACCAGGCTGGCATTGACGCCGCCAAAGCCGAAGCCATTCGAGATGGCGTAATCGGTGGCCAGTTTGCGCGCCGCGCCGGTGACGATGTCGAGGCCTTCCGTCGCCGGATCGGGCTGCGCCAGGTTGAGGGTGGCCGGCGCCAGCTGGTCGCGCAGGGCCAGCACGGTGAAGATCGCTTCCACGCCGCCGGCCGCACCCAGCAGATGGCCGGTCGACGATTTCGTGGCCGAGACGGCGGGGCCGCCGCCGCTGCCAAAGATCGCCCTGATGGCGGCCAGCTCGCTCATGTCGCCTACCGGCGTCGAGGTCGCATGAGCGTTCAGGTGGCCGATCTGTTCGGGGGCGATATTGGCCTGCCGGATCGCCAGCTCCATGGCGCGCCGTCCGCCTGCGCCGTCCTCGGGCGGCGACGTCATGTGATAGGCGTCGGCGCTGGTGCCGTAGCCCAGCAGCTCCGCAATCGGCGTGGCGCCGCGGCGCAAGGCATGCTCCAGTTCTTCGATCACCAGCATGCCGGCGCCTTCGCCCATCACGAAGCCGTCGCGGGCCATGTCGAAGGGGCGCGATGCCTGGGCAGGGCGGTCATTGAAACCGGTCGACATGGTCCTGGCGGCGGCAAAGGCGCCGAAGCTGACCCGGTCGATGCAGGCCTCGGCACCGCCGCACACGGCGATATCGGCTTCGCCGGCGCGTATCAGCCGGGCCGCGTCGCCGATGGCTTGGGCGCTGGCGGCGCAGGCCGTGACGGGAGCGCCCAGCGGGCCGCGAAAGCCGTGGCGTATCGAGATGTGGCCGGCCGCCATATTGGCCAGGAAGTTGGGCACTGTAAACGGCGACAGCCGTTTCGGGCCTCGGCCATCGGTGGTGCGCACGGCGTCGACAATGGCGCCGAAGCCGCCCACGCCGGAGCCGACGATGGTGGCCGTGCGTTCGCGCGCGCTGTCGGTGTCGGGCTGCCAGCCGGCCTGCCGCAGGGCTTCCTGCGCCGCGGCCAGCGCGAACATGGTAAAGCGGTCCATTTTCTTGAGATCTTTGGCTTCCACGGCGAGGGCAGGGTCGAAGCCCCATGGACATTCGGCGCTCAAACCCGGCACGACGCCGGCAACCTTGGCGGCGATGCTGTCAGTGAGGTCATCAGGTAAAGCCACCAGTCCCGACTGCCCATCGAGCAGGCGGCGCCAGGTGGCTTCAACGCCGTTACCCAAGGGCGTGACCATGCCCATGCCCGTCACCACTATGCGTCTTGTATTCATTCATGCTCCTGTTTGAACGATGCCGCCATCTGAATCGTGATGGATGGCGATAGGCAAAATGCGCCATGCAGCAGCCATCCCGCATCGCCGCCGGCGTGGAAATCAGGCCTCAGTATAGGCAGATAAGGCAGGTGTGGTTGCCACATCGCGCCAATGAATATGCAAACTGCGCCATAATGGTGGCACGATGATGCTCTCCGTGCAAAACTCCCTGACCGTACCCGCGCACTTTTTGCACGGCATGCTGCACTGGGTGCGCGTCCGTCATGGAGAAACGGCGGTGGCGCGGGTACTCGCCGCCGCCGCCATTCCCGCCGCGTTCCTGCATCGGCCCGAGGCCCGGCTGACGCGCCAGCAATACGTGGCGCTATACCGGAGCGTCGCGGCGACACTCGACGACGAGATGCTGGGCCTGTGGTCGCGGCCGATCCGCACCGGCACCTTGAAATACCTGATGCTCAGCCTGCTCGATGCACCGACCGTGATGGTTGCCCTGAACCGGTTTGTGCGTTTCTGGAATTTGCTGCTCGACGATTACCGGCTGCACATTTCCAGCAAAAATGCGCTGCTGCGGCTGGCCCTGGTGGAACGGGCGCCTGGCACGCCGGTCGCGCCACTGGGCCATGTGCTGATGATGAAGCTGATCCACGGCATCGCCTCGTGGCTGCTGGGTCGCGAGATCAGCCCGCAGCGGGTCGAGTTCAGCTTCGACCGACAGGAGCAGATGGACCAGCATGGCTTGCTGGTTCCGGGCGAGGTGCGCTTCAATGCCGGCATCACCAGCATCCACTTCGCCTACGACGATTGCGCGCAGCAGTTCAAGCGCGAGAAACACGAACTGTGGGCCTTCCTGAAGCGTGCACCCGAAGACTGGACATTCAGTGCCGTGCATGGCGCGTCGATGGCGGCCAGGGCGCGCGAATATCTGGAGCGGCGCCTGGCGCAAGCGGTGACGATCCAGGACCTGGCGCAAGCCTTGCACACCACCGTGCGCACGCTGAACCGGCGCTTTGCCGACGAAGGCACGCATTTCCAGGCCGTCAAGGACGCGCTGCGGCGCGATATCGCCGTCCATCGCCTGGCCAATTCGAATACCAGCGTGGCGGCGCTGGCGTTTGACCTGGGCTACGCCGACGCCACCGGTTTTTGCCGCGCCTTCAGGCAGTGGACCGGCAGCAGCCCGGCCGCATATCGGCAGGATGCGCGACAGGATGCGCGGCAGGGCGAGTAGGGCCCGTTACCGCGCCTTGCTTGCATCCACCTGCGCCTGCACCCCCCGAAAATACGTCAGCGGCCGCGCTATCGTCACGCCCATCAGGGCGGCGGCCTGGATGATGTCGGCGGTATCGCGCCGGTACACGATCAGCGCATCCATATTGTCGGTACCGGAACCCTCGATCCAGATCAGGTCATAGCCGCCTTCTTCCACCGCGCGTTGCGCCAGTTCGCCATCGAGCCACTCGTAGTAGGGCAGCACGCCACGCTCGTGGTCCGCGACCAGTTCATAAGGGAAGTCGGGAAATTCGTCGAACATCTCCTGGATCTGCTCATGCAGCTCGTCGATCTTGTCGCTCGAGGCGATATAGCCGCCCAGCTGGTCGATGATCTCCAGCGCGTACGCGTGTGCATCGCTGGTCACCCACTCCTGGTCGGCGTTGGCGGGCGCATTGGTGATGGCGGTGACGGCGTCATCGAGTTCCTCGCCTTCGAGGTCGCCGCAGGTCAGGCGGGTCAGCAGTTCGGACAAGAGCATGGTTGCCTTTCAAGTGTTTGCCGATGGCCGGGGCGGCCAAGGTGGGCAATATTGATTGAGAACGTGGCAAATGCTATCACTGATTTTCCCCGGCTGGCGGCCTGCACGCACGCCACCGCATGCCTAGAACGCACGCCACCGCATGCGCCCAAGTAACCCCCAATAAATTCTTGTGATTTCTGACTTCCATAACCGGCGCTCTGCTGTGTTGCCAACTGCTAGCAGTGCTCGCACGGCGTCGCAGTTGACGCCTTGCATAGCATCCGGTTCTGTTCGTCATAACTTCACAATAATTTCCTGACGATTACTTAGAACGCGCGTCTGGCGCGCACGCCCCAGGTGCGCGGTGCGCTGGCGACCACGATATTGTTGGCCAGCGCGCGCGTAAAGTAGCGCGCGTCGGCCAGGTTGTTGCCATACACGCCCAAGGTCCATTTGCCGGCGTGGTAGTCCAGGTGGGCGTTGCTCATGGTGTATGCCGGGTTGACGGTGGTGCTGGCCGGGTACAGGTTGGACTTGCCCTGGCGCGTGACGGTGGCGCCCAGTTCCCACTGCGGTGCGGGCTGCCATTGCAGCCCGGCGCCCACGCTGTGGCGCGGCGTATTGGCGAACTGCTGGCCCGCGTAATCGACCGCGCCCTTGCGGTATTCGTCGTATTCGGCGTGGGCGATGGCGGCAAAGGCATTCAGGGTCAGCGTGGGCGCGGGGCGCAGCAAGCCCGTCAGTTCCAGGCCCTGGCTGTGCGAGCGTCCTGCGTTGTCGATGCGGCTCTGGCCGTTGGTGTCCGTCACCGTCACCTGCTGGTCGCGCAGGCGTGTGTGGTAGACGGTGGCGGCCAGTTCCCAGGCGCGCCGTTCGCCGCGCAGGCGGTAGCCCAGTTCCACATGGTTGCCGTATTCGGGCCGGTAGGCGGTGCCGGCCGCGTCGGGTGCCGTCGCATACAGGTTGAATCCGGATGCCTTGTAGCCGCGCGCCATGGTCAGCCAGCCGAATTGCGCGCCATCGGGCGTGAACTCCAGCGTCAGGCGCGGCAGGGCCACCGTATCGCGCGCTTTCGCATCATTGACGACGGTGGTGGCGTCGAACGGCGTATCGGGCATGCCGTCGCCGTCGCTGTCGAACAGGCCGGCCTGGCGGCTGCTCCAGTCCAGCTTGCGCCTGTCGTGCTGCAGGCGCAGCGCGCCGGCCAGGCGCCAGGCTGGCGCCAGTTTCCAGCCCAGCTCGCCGAATGCGGCGGCGCTGCTGCCTTTCACGTCGGCCTTGGTGGCGCTCAGGTAATAGGGCATGGAATCGAAGTCGTACGGCGAATCGCGCGTGATATGCGCGCCGAACACGCCGGCCAGCCAGTCGAGCCGGCCTTCGCCGCCCGACAGGCGCGCTTCCAGGCTCCATTGCACGTTCTTCATGTCGTAGCCGGTGCGCGCCTGGAAGGTGGAGCGGGGCAGCCAGTAATTCCATTCACTCTGGCTGGCGCCGGCCGTGACGGCCAGCCGCGTGTTGCCGGCCAGCGCGCGCGCATATTCGCCCGACAGCAAGGTGTATTTGACGTTGTTGGTACCCGCGTCGCCCGCTTGCGAGCGGTGCTCGCGCGCGTCCGGTGCTGCCGCAAAGTAGTCGTTGCCGCCGCGCATGTTGGCGTGATGCAGGCCCAGGCGCCAGGTGCCGCCCGCGTCGTCGCGGTGCAGCAGCTTGATGCGTGCAAAGGCACTGTCCCAGCCGCCCGTGTCGCTGCGCCCCAGGCGCGGATTATCGATAAAGCCGTCGGCCGACTCGCCGCCGGCGGCGATGCGCACGGCCGATTTCTCGCCCAGCGGAACGTCCATCGCCAGGCTGGCGCGGCGCCGCTGGCCGCTGCCGATATCGAGCTGCGCGTTGCCGCCCAATATCCGGCCCGGATCGCGTGAGCGCAGCGCCACCACGCCGCCCATGCTGCTCTGGCCGTACAGCGTCGATTGCGGGCCGCGCAGCACCTCGAGCTGTTCCAGGTCGAACAGCTGGCCCAGCACCATGCTGTAGATGGGTACGCCGTCGAGCATCACGCTGGTGCTGGTGCTGTCCGATTCGTCGTCGGAAAAGCCCAGCCCGCGTATCGTCAGCGACGGCGTACTGCGCGTGAAATTGGTCAGATACACATTCGGCAACTGCTGCGCCACCTCGCCCAAGGTTTCCAGGTGGGCCTGCTCGATGGCGTCGCCGCCGAGCACGTTGACGCTGGCCGGCGTCTGCATCACGCTGCGGCCGGCCTTGCTGGCGCTGACCAGCACCGACGGCAAAGTGGCGTCATCATCGCCCGGCGACGATTGCGCCAGCGCGAAGGCGGGGGCGGCGAGCAGCAGGCACAGGGTCAGCCGGGGAGGGAGGGGTGCGGACATGGTTTCCTTGTTGGCGGAAGTGAAAGAAGAATCCATGGTAATCAGCACCTCCGGCGCGCGCCGCCCCGATCCGGTCCGCCAACGTCCGAAGCGGGACTCTTTCATCTGGCGTCAGGTTTGCATTGTAAATAGGAATCATTATCATTAAAATGTGGCGATGCACCATCGCATGGCAAGCTCACAGGGGATGCAATGTATGAACTGAAATCGTCCGAATTCTTTGACGGGCCGCCCGCCGGCGTGGCCCATCCGCCCGGCACGCTGGTGCGCACCGTCGACGTGCGGGAGGGCCTGGCCGTGTCGCTGGTCTCCTTGCGGCCGCAGCAGGCATTCCAGGTGGCGACCGTCAATGACAGCGACCACCTGCATTTCAGCTGCCAGTTGCGCGGCATGACGGAGGTGGCGGTGCAGGGCGGCGTGGGACGCGAACCGCGCCAGTTGCATGCCAACAGCCTGGTGGCCAGTTGCGCGCCGGGCGAACGCTTCCAGCTCAATTTCTACCCTGTCGGCTATGGCAACGTGGAGCTGCGCATCCGTCCCGATATCCTGAGCCAGCTGGCCGGCGACGAATACGGCGGCGTGGGCGAGCGCCTGCAAGGCGCGGGCTTCCTGCACCAGCAAGGTGGCCACGCGCGCGCGCGGGAGGCGGCCCTGAAGCTGGAACAGCTGCTGAGTTGCCCGCAGCCGTCGCGCCTGCTGGTACATGCGGCCACGCTGGAGTTCCTGGCCTGGAACCTGCAGGCGCTGCAGGGCAGTGATGACGGCGCGGCCCAGCCATCGGCGCGCGAACAGAAGCTGCTGCGCGCCGCGCACGAGCGGCTGCTGGCCGACCTCAGCGATCCGCCGACCATCGAGCAGCTGTCGCGCGAGGTCGGCCTGAACCAGCTGAAGCTGAAACGCGGCTTCAAGGCCATGTTCGGCCTCAGCATCTACGCCCTGTTCCAGCGAGAACGCATGGGCCGCGCCAAGGCGCTGCTGGACCGGCACGGCGTCAGTGACACGGCGGCCATGCTTGGCTACAGCAACATGAGCCACTTCAGCGCGGCATTCCGCAAGCAGCATGGCATGCTGCCCAGCCAGGCCAGGCGCGGCATGCTGGCCTGAGCCGGCGTTCTAGGATTGCTGCGCTTGCCACAGTTCCGCATACAAACCATCCTGTGCCAGCAGCGCCGCATGGCGGCCCCGCTCGACGATGCGGCCCGCGTCCAGCACCAGGATCTGGTCCGCATGGCGCACGGTCCGCAGGCGGTGGGCGATCATGATCACCGTGCGTCCTCGCGCCAGCCGCGCCAGCGCCTGTTCGATTTCATGCCGGGCCTGCGGATCGACCGAGGCCGTCGCTTCGTCGAGCAGCAGCAGTGGCGCGTCTTTCAGCAGGGCGCGGGCGATCGACAGACGCTGGCGCTCGCCGCCGGACAGGCGCTGGCCGTTCTCGCCGATGCGGCTGTGGTAGCCCTGTGGCAGTCGTTGTACGAAGGCGTCGCAATACGCGTCGCGGCAGGCAGCCATCACTTCCTCGTCGCTGGCGCCGGGGCGGCCGATGCGCACATTGTCGAGCACCGTGCCGTCGAACAACTGCACCTCCTGGAATACAAAGCTGAGCTGCTGGTACAGGCGCTCGCTGCCCAGCGCGCGCAGGTCCGTGCCGCCCAGGGAAATCGTGCCCTCCTGTGGATCGTCGAAGCGGGCCAGCAGGTGCAGCAGGCTGCTCTTGCCGGCGCCGGACGGGCCGACGATGGCCGTCACCGTGCCCGGCGCCGCCTCCAGGCGGATATCGCGCAAGGCCCAGGCCGCGCTGCCTTCGTAGCGCAGGCCCACGCCGTCGAAACGCAGTGCATGGTTGCCGGGCGCAAGCACCGCCTCGCCCTGCGGCATGGGCGCTTCGGCCAGCAGCGCTTCGAGGCGCGCTTCGGACAGGGCCATGAAGCGCAGTTCCGACAAATGGGCGGCGATATCGTGCAACGGATCGATCAGTTTATAGGCCACCAGCACGAACAGCAGCCAGTGCCGCTGCGTTGGCGCATCGTGGCCGGCCAGCCATGCCGCCGCCAGCAGCAATAGCACCAGGCCCAGCTCCACCGTGTAGCGGTAGGCCTGGATCGGACCGGCGCCCCAGGCTTCCACGCCCAGGCTGGCGCTGCGCAGCCGGGCAAAGCGCGCGTCAAGGCGCCCGACCCACTGTGCGGCGCGGCCGTACAGGCGCAAGGTGCGCAGGCCGCCGATGAATTCCACCAGCATGCCCGCTGTCTCCCGCTGCAGTTCCTGCTTATGGCGGCCGGCGGCGCCAAAGCGGCGCCGCGCCAGGTTGAGCAGCCACAGCGCCAGCGGAAACGTCAGCGCCAGCGTGGCGGCAAGGCGCCAGTCGGCCAGCAGCAGCACCGCCAGGTACAGCAGCGGCACGGCGCAGGCGGCCACCAGTTCGCCGACCAGGTGCGTGAAAATATCCTCCACCCGCTTGACATCGTCCGTCAGCAGCGACGCCAGTTCGCCGCTGCGCCGCCCTTGCACGGCAGCCAGCCGCAGGCGGCTCAAGTGGCCCAGCGCCTGCTCGCGGTAGCCTTTCATCAGTGCGTAACTGCCCAGGAAGCAGTGCAACTGTCCCCAGTAGGAAAACAACAGCTGGGCGCCCAGCAGGCCGGCCAGCAGCAGGCAAAGCAGGGGCAATGAGCGCAGCTGGCCGGTGGCCGCCAGGTCGGCCAGCCACCACCAGGCGGCAAAAAAGGGGGCGATGGCGAACGCGCGTTCGAGCACGCGCAGGGCCAGGCCCAGCAGCATGCGGCGCGGCGTGCGTCCGCTGCGGCGTATCACGCGCCTCAGCATCTCAGTGACAGGCATGGGCAGCGTCTCCGTTGATGTGCCATCGTTCGCTGTCGAACTGGCGTTGCCACAATTGGCAGTATAACTGGCAGTCCCGCAGCAGCGCGCCATGCGTGCCGCTGGCGACCAGGCGGCCGCCATCCATCACGAGGATCTGGCTGGCGCCCGCGACGCTGGCCAGGCGGTGCGCGATGACCAGCACCGTTTGCCGCGGGTAGCTGGCGCGCAGAGCCTGGTAAAAGCGCAGTTCGGTGCGGCTGTCGGCAAATGCTGTCGCTTCGTCGAGCAGCAGGATGGGCGTGGCGGCCAGCAGCGCGCGGGCAATCGCGATGCGCTGGCGCTCGCCGCCGGAGAGGCGTACGCCGCGTTCCTCGACATGGCTGTGCCAGCCGTCCGGCAGCGCATCGACGCAGTCCAGCACCTGGGCCACGCGCAGCGCCTCGCGCACTTCCACGTCGCTCGCCGTTGGCCGGCCCAGGCGCAGATTGTCGAGCAGGCTGCCGCGAAACAGAAAGGCCTCCTGCGTTGCCAGCGCGACCAGCGCGGTGCGTGCGGTGTCGTCCAGCGCGGCCAGGTCCACGCCGCCGGCCAGGATGCGCCCGGATGTGGGCTGCAGCAGGCCGGCCAGCAGGGCCGCCACCGTGCTCTTGCCCGCACCCGAGGGACCCACCAGCGCCGTCATGGTGCCGGCAGGCAGATGCAGGCTGAAGCCGGACAGCAACGGTGACGCTTCATGAGCGAAGCTGACGTGTTCGAGGCGCACGTCCGGCGCCTGCGCCAGCGTGGCCGGCGTGACACCGGGTGCCGCCGGCGGCAGGGCCGGCAAGCGTGCGATGCGCGCCAGGCTGGCCTCGATTTCACGCCACTCCGACGACACCTTGACCACCTTGAACAGGGGCTTGAGCATGCTGGAGCCGAGCACCAGCGCCAGTACCAGCTGCGGCAGGCTGATGGCGCCCGCATCGAACAGGTACAAGCCGGTGGGCAGCAGGGTGACGATATTGGCGCTCAACAGCACCATGAAGGCCGACCAGCCGGGTACCGTCAGGCGCGTGATGCGAGTCATCAGCGATTCATACGCCCGCAGGCTGTCGCGCATGCGCGCAAAGGAGCGGGCATCCTGGCGGCAGGCCTTCATGACGGGCATGCTGCGCACATATTCGATGGTGGCGCCGTGCAGCTCGTCGAGCGCCGTATTGAATGCCGCCAGATGGCCGCCCAGGCCGCGCATCATCAGCGTTTGCAGCAGCAGCGCGAACGGCACGGTGGCCAGCGCGGCCAGCGCCAGGCGCCAGTCGAGCGCCGCCAGCAGGCCGGCCACCAGCAGCGGACTGGCCAGCGCCGCCGTCAGTTCCACTGTATGGTGGGCGATGAACTGATCGAGCCGGTCTACGTCCTGCAGCACCAGCCGTTTCAGCTCGCCACTGCCGGCGCCATTGAGCCAGCGCAGCGGCACGCCCGCCAGTTGCCGCACCAGCTGGCGCCGTGTGTCGAGCAGCACCTGGAAGGCGGTGACATGGCTGAAATAATAGGCCGCGCTGTAGAGCGCGTACTTGAGCGCCAGTGCCAGCGCCAGCCAGCCGGCCAGGGCCAGCAAGGCGTCAGCGGCGCCCGGGGCCTGCACGGCCACGCCGGCGGCCTTTCCCAGCAGCCAGCAGGGCCACAGTTCGGCGCCGGCCGCGAGCGTGGCCAGGGTGATGGCCAGCGCCAGACGGCGCTGGTGGCCGCGCAGCAGGCGGCGCATCAGTTGCCGGGGCGTTTCAGTCATCCGTGCTCTCCAGTGTGGTGGCGCCGCGCCGTACCCACAGCAGCATGGCGATGGCCAGCAGCGCGCTGGCGGCGCCGACCAGCATGCCGGCGCCGTAGCCGGCGCGCGCGGCCAGCGCCGTGGCGGCCGAGGCGACCACGATCTCGCCCAGGGTTTGCGTGCTCTGGAAGATGGAAAAATCGGTGGCCGGCTGATCGCCCAGCTGGGCGTGGCGCATCAGCAGCGTGTACAGGCAGACGCTGGTCACGCCGATGCCGATGCCGATCAGGGCGGTGGCCAGCCACACCAGCTGTGTACTGGCGCCATGCGGGTCGCTGCCGATCAGCAGCCATAGCGCGCTGGCCCCGGCCAGCACCAGCAGGCCGGCCAGCAGCGCCGTCCAGCGCGCCAGCCGCCGCATCAACACGGCGGCCAGCGCGCAGCCGGCCAGCACCATCACCGAGTTGGCCACGCCGGACAGGGCGGCGATGCCATTGGTGCTCCAGCCGGCATCGACCAGCACCAGCTTGGCCAGGCCGAACAGCACCGATCCTGTCAATGTGGCCAGCATGCCGGCCACCATCAGGCGCAGCGCCTGCGGACGGCGAAAAAAACTAGGGCGGCACATTCTGCTTACCTCTCCCGCGGGCACTATTGAAGCGCGTTGCTGTCCAAGGTCGCATG
>NZ_JAFCTQ010000066.1:0-15665 GCF_049896105.1 Janthinobacterium sp. PSPC3-1
TACCAACATCAGGCCACCGCCGCCACCTCCCGCTCAGATCGTCAACCCCGTCTTCCCCCATTCCCCGCGAAGAACCTTTTTTATGGTCCCGTACGCCAACAACAGAATCGTCTTATGATGGTCGCCTGCTGATGCTTGCCACAACCCTGCTGCCATCAGGGGATAGACAAATCATCCATTGTGATTTCCCAACCCGACCCGATATCTCTTTCATGATCCCATTTTCCATACTCGACCTGGCGCCGATTGCCGAAGGCAGCACCGCTTCCATTTCCTTCCAGAACACCCTGGATCTCGCCCAGCATGGCGAGCGCTGGGGCTACAACCGTTACTGGCTGGCGGAACACCACGGCATGCCCGGCATCGCCAGCGCCGCCACGGCGGTGGTGATCGCCCATGTGGCGGCTGGCACCAAGACCATCCGCGTCGGCGCCGGCGGCGTGATGCTGCCGAACCATTCTCCGCTGGTGATCGCCGAGCAGTTCGGTACCCTCGAAGCGCTGCATCCCGGGCGCATCGACCTGGGCCTGGGCCGCGCGCCCGGCTCCGACCAGACCACGGCGCGCGCCCTGCGGCGCGACCTGCAGTCCGACTCGGACCAGTTCCCGCAGGATGTGCTGGAGCTGATCGACTACATGTGCGACGAGCCGCGCCAGCGCGTGCTGGCCGTGCCCGGCAAGGGCTCCAATGTGCCGGTCTGGATCCTCGGTTCCAGCCTGTTCGGCGCGCAACTGGCGGCCCACCTGGGCTTGCCGTATGCGTTTGCATCGCATTTCGCGCCGCAGATGATGATGCAGGCCGTGGCCTATTACCGCGAACATTTCAAGCCGTCCAAGCAGCTGGCCAAGCCGTATGTGATGCTCGGCTATAACGTGTTTACCGCCGATACCGATGCCGAAGCGCAGGTGCGCGCCACCTCGATGCAGCAGGCCTTCGTGAACCTGCGCACCGGTCGTCCTTCGCGTTTGCAGCCGCCTGTGCCCGGCTACCTGGAACAGCTGGGTCCGCAGGAACGCGCCATGCTCGACTCGGTGCTGTCGTGCACCGCGATCGGCTCGCCCGCCACCGTGAAAGCCAAGATGGCCGCCTTTATCGCCGAGACGGGCGCCGACGAACTGATGATCACTTCGCAGATTTTCGACCACCAGCACCGCTTGCGCTCGTATGAAATCACGGCCCAGGTGCATGCGGAGCTGGCTACAGCAAAGTAACTTTTTCTCCCTGGTATATCCCCAACGTATACCCTTTTCCCGGCCGTCCGCATGGACCGCCGGGATTTTTTTGGTCTTGCTCGGCAAGAAAAATGCCGCACCGTTATGATGCTGATCCAAGCATGATTCGAAAGCCGCAACACATGTCATCGTCCCCTTCTCCCATCAACGCCAGCGCCCTGCTCACTTCCACCCGCATCCTGCTGTTCGCCCTGTCGGCCGGCGTGCTGGTGGCCAGCCTGTATTACGTGCAGCCCTTGACCTCGATGCTGGCCGCCTCGTTCGGCGTGGGCGTGACGCAAGCGGGCTATCTGGTGACCGCCACCCAGATCGGCTATGTGCTGGGCATCGTCTTCCTGGTGCCCTTGAGTGATGTCTTGAACCGGCGCAAACTCCTGAGCTGGATGTTGCTCGCCAAGATCGCGGCGCTGCTGCTGGCCGCCACCAGCCAGAACATCGTCGTGTTTGCGATCGCCAGCGTGCTGATGGGCATTACCGCCAGCGCCCTGATGGTGGTCACGGCGATGGTGGCCTCGTATGCACCCGACCACAGCCGGGGCCGCATGGTGGGCACCGTGATGACGGGCTTGTTGCTGGGTATCTTGCTGGCGCGCACCGTGTCGGGCACGGTGGCGCAGATCAGCGGCGGCTGGCGCACCGTCTACGTGCTGGCGGCCGTGGTGGTTGCCGCACTGCTGGTGATGCTGCGCCGCATCCTGCCCGACGAAGCGCCGCGCGGCAAGCTGCAGTACGGCAAACTGATGGCCTCGCTGCTGGAGATCATCCGCCAGGAACCGCTGTTGCGCCAGCGCGCCCTGTTCTCCGGCCTGGGCCTGGGCACTTTCAGCGTGTTCTGGACCGGCCTGACTTTTTTGCTCAGTGGTGCGCCGTATCACTATACCGAAATGCAGATCGGCCTGTTCGGCCTGGCCGGCGCCACCGGCGCGCTGGCCGCCAATACGGCCGGCCGCATGGCCGACCGCGGCTATGCGCGGCAAGTGACCTGGCTGCTGGCGGTGGCGTCGATCGCCGGCTGGGCCCTGATCGGCTTCGGCGCGCAATCGCTGACCTTGCTATTGATCGGCATCGTGCTGCTGGACATGGGCGTGATGGGCCTGCAAGTGACGCACCAGTCCATCATCTACAAACTGGCGCCACAGGCGCGCGCCAGGGTCACCACCGTGTTTATCGCGGCCGGTTTTATCGGCGCCTCGGCAGGCTCGGCGCTGGCCAGCGCCAGCTTTGCCGCCGGCGGCTGGCTGGCGCTGTGCGCGGTGGGCGGCGCGATGCCGCTGCTGATGTTGCTGGTGTGGAGCAAGTATCGGTATCAACAACGGCGGCTGGAACGGGCCTGATAAATGACCTACTCGCGCGCCTTGCCAAACGCATCGCCCGCCTTCCACGCCGGCATCTTCGCGCCGTTGGCCACGGCCTGCCCCAGGTTCAGGGTGAATTGCGCCTGCTGCGTCATGCCCGACAAATCCCAGCTGGCGTCGTACTCATCGGTCACCTGATGGTAGCGCGGGCCATACGCGGCGGCCTTGGCCCTGGATGCTTCCGGGTCCTTCACGTAGTCGCGTCCGCCATTGATGGAAAACGCCGGTACGCCGGCCTTGGCAAAGCTGAAGTGGTCGCTGCGAAAGTATCCACCGGCCAGATCGGGACGCGCCGCTGCGATCTGCAAGCCCATGGTTTTGGCTACCGTAGCGGCAATGCCGCCCAGCTCCGTGCGCTCGCTGCCCTGGGCGCCCATGTCGCGCGTGGCGCCGACGAAATTGAGGCTGTCCAGATTCAGCGCCGCGGCCGTCTTGTTCAAGGGCCACAGGGGATCGGCGGCATACGCGGCGCTGCCCAGCAAACCCTGCTCCTCGGCCGCCACCCACAGGAAAATCTGCGTGCGCTTGGCCGGCTTTTTCGCCGCTTCCTGCGCCATTGCCAGCAGGCCCGCCGTGCCCGAGGCATTGTCGACGGCGCCGTTGTAGATGATGTCGACGCCGGCTTTCACATCGCCCTGTTTGCCCAGGTGATCCCAGTGACCGCTGTAGATCACGGCTTCGTCTTTCAACTTTGCGTCCGTGCCCGGCACCATGCCTGCGATATTGAACTGCTCGACCTTGCGCACGGCGGACTTCATTTCGCCCGTCAATTTGACGTTCAGGGCGACGGCCTGGAAATCCTTGCTTTCGGCCCTGGCGCGCAGGGCGTCCAGGTCCTGGCCGCCGGCCGCGAACAGACGGCGCGCCGCGCCTTCCGTGATCCAGCCCTGCAGCGGCGTGCCGGCGGTGCGCTCCGCCAGCTGGAAACGCTCGCTGCCGCTCCAGCTGCTCTGCACCACGTTCCAGTCGTACGACGCCGACGGTTTCGTATGGATCAGCAGCACGCCGGCAGCGCCCTGGCGTTTGGCTTCCTCGAACTTGTAGGTCCAGCGGCCATAATAGGTCAGCGCCTTGCCGGCAAATCGGTTCGGCTCGGCTTCCGTGGGCTGCGGGTCGTTGACCATCACGACGATGATCTTGCCTTTCACATCGATAGCCTTGAAATCATTCCAGCCCTCTTCCGGCGCGGTCACGCCATAGCCTGCAAACACCAGCGGCGCGTCAAAGATGTGCTCGGCCACCGAGTCGCCCGTGGCCCAGACCCAGTCCGGGCCAAACGCCAGCGGCACGGCCTTGCCTTCGCTAGCCACGGCCTGCAGCGAGCTGTCCTGCGGCAGCGATTTCACGCCGGCAATCCGCACGCTCTGGCGAAAACTGTTGCCTCGCACCGGCTGCAAGCCGATCAACCGCGCCTGGCTTTCCAGGTAGGCCACCGTCAGGTCGGCGCCGCGCTGGCCGGTACCCCGGCCTTCGAGCAAGTCATCGGACAGGAAGGCCAGGTGGGCGCGCAGCGGCGCTTCCTGCACCACAGGCAAGTTGCTAGCGGCGTGAACGGGAAACGCCAGCGCCAGGCCAGTGGCGAGGCTGGTGGCGGCCAGCAATAAAAACAGTTTCTGCATGAGATCCTTCGGATAAGAGGACGAAAAAAAACCGGGCGGCGGATAGCCGCGCCGGCGATTGCATGTGATACAGGGAAAATATTACACCAGCAAAGACTACACAAGTAAAGCGGCCGCCAGCGATTCGATCTCTTCAGCCGATTCCTCGAGGATGGTGTGCAGGGTGCTGCCGCCGGTGCCGAAGTCGATCAGGGCCGCCGCGCGGCGCCGCTCGGCCACTTCCGGCGGATGCAAGGGCGAAGCGACGGGCGCCAGGTCGTTGGCCAGCACCAGGGTGGCGCCCAAGGTACGCGGCGGGAACGGGCCGCCGCCATGCCACAGGCCTTCCACCGCCTGCAACACCTGGTCCGGCACTTCGAGCTGGCGCAGCACGCCGCGGCCGATCAGCTTTTCGCCGTACTCGATCCAGTCTTCGGTATTGCTGTCGAGCAGGCCCGGATATTCCTCGGCGCGCGACAGCAGATAAAAGCCGCCCACCTCATGCACGATGGCGGCGAACATGGCGGTTTCCGGATCGACATGGGTGACCTTTTTGGCCAGCACCTGGGTCAAAGCGGCCACATGGGCCGTGTGTTCCCACAGCTTGGCCGTCTTGGCGCGCAGCTGCGGATCGGTAATCTGGCTGCCCAGCTGGCGCACGATGACGGAGGCCACCATCGATTTCAGGGTGGCAAAGCCCAGCCGCGAGACGGCCGCGCGCACATGGGCGATTTCATTGCCGGAACGGTTGTAGGCGGCCGAATTGGCCAGCGCCACCACGCGCGCCGACAGCAGCGGCTCGGCCATCACCATATGGGCGGCCGTTTCGATATGGCATTCGGGGTCGTCCAGCGCTTCCTGCAGTTTCAATGTCGCCTTGACGTTGGCGGGAAAGGTCAGCTCGCCCTTGCCCGCCTGGTGGGCGATGATCTTGAATACGTCGAGTCTGTCCATGTCTGTCTCCGGTACGGCCTGTGCGGCTCTGCTGCGTGGATCGTACCGGCAATACTACATGAAGTTGATATTACTTGCCGGAAACTTTCCCAGCCACGCCCTCGACAAAATAATCCATCTTCGACAGCGCCGCATCGTCCAGCACGCCCTTCTCCAGGCGCACCTTGCCATCGTTATCCTTGATCGGTCCGGTGAACGGATTGAGGGTGCCGGCCACCAGTTCTTTCTCGCGCGCAGCGACAAATTGTTTCACTTCGGCCGGCACGCTGTTGTTGATACCCTCCAGCTTGACCATGCCATCCTTGATGCCGCCCCAGGTGCTGCTGGTCTTCCAGGTGCCATCGATCACGGCCTGCGCCTGCTTCGTATAGTACGCGCCCCAGTGATGGGTGACGGCGGCCAGCTGCGCTTTCGGACCATATTTCTTCATGTCCGAATGGTAGGCGATCGCGTACTTGCCCTTCTCTTCGGCGGCCTGCACCACGGCGGTCGAGTCCGTGTGATGGGTGATCACGTCGGCACCCTGGCCGATCAGGGTGATGGCCGCATCGCGCTCCTTGCCCGGATCGAACCAGCTGTTGACCCACACCACCTTGACTTCCGCTTTCGGATCGACGCTGCGCATGCCGCGCGTAAACGCGTTCACGCCCTGCAGCACTTCCGGAATCGGAAACGCCGCCACGTAGCCGGCCACATGCGACTTGCTCATTTTCGCCGCCAGCACGCCGGCCAGGTAGCGGCCTTCATAGAAGCGCGCATTGGTATTGGCCACGTTGACGGCCGTCTTGTAGCCGGTCAGGTGGATGAACTTCACATTAGGAAATTGCTTGGCCACTTTCAAGGTCGGATTCATGTAGCCGAACGAGGTGGTGATGACCAGCTTGCTGCCGGTTTGCGCCAGGTCGCGGATGACCCGTTCCGCATCGGCGCTTTCCGGCACGTTTTCCACATACTTGGTGGTGATCTTGCTGCCCAGCGCCTTTTCCATTTCCTTGCGGGCGATATCGTGCTGGGTGGTCCAGCCGGCGTCGCCGATGGGGCTGATATATACAAAGCCCACGTTGAGTGGCGCAGCGGCCGGCGCGGCGGCGGCCATGGCGACGGCCGGCATCAGTACGACACCGCACAGTGCGGCACGCAGCATTTTATGGGTCATGATGGACATGGTTTTCCTTGTGGTGAGTGATTAATTACCTGGATTAAAGTTTTTTCCCAGCGAGGCCGGCATATTCAGCTTGATATAGTTGGCATTGCTCGATATCAGCACCAGCACCACGATCGCCGCCAGGTAGGGCAGCATCGACAGCAGCTGCGAGGCGATGGGTACGCCAATCGCCTGCGCATGGAAAGTCAGGATGGTGATGCCGCCAAACAGATAGGCGCCACCGACCACGCGCGCCGGGCGCCAGGTGGCAAAGGTGGTCAGCGCCAGGGCGATCCAGCCGCGCCCGGCCACCATGCCCTCGACCCACAGCGGGGTATACACCAGCGACAAAAAGGCGCCGGCCAGGCCGCAGCAGGCGCCGCCGAACAGCACGGCCGCCAGGCGGATGCGGCGTACCGGATAGCCCAGCGCATGGGCCGACGATGGCGACTCGCCCACCGCGCGCAGTACCAGGCCGGCGCGCGTGCGGTACAAGAACCAGGCGATGGCCGCGCACAGCAGCAGCGACAGATACACCATCGGATGCTGGCGGAACAGGGCCGGCCCGACGAAAGGGATATCTTCCAGCAACGGTATGCCGAAGCGGCCGTTCTGCAGGCTGTGGGCCACGTAGTTCAGGCCGATATAGGTCGAGGCGCCGGCGCCGAACAGCGACAGCGCCAGCCCCGTCGCATACTGGTTGGTGCCGAGCCAGACGGTCAGCCAGGCAAAAAATCCCGACAGCACCATGCTGGCCAGCGCACCGGCCAGGAAACCGAGAGTGGTGCTGCCCGTATTGACGGCCACGGCAAAGCCGGTAATGGCGGAGACCAGCATCATGCCTTCGGCGCCCAGGTTGACCACGCCCGCTTTTTCATTGACCAGCAAGCCGAGCGCGGCCAGCATCAGCGGCGTGCCGGCATTGATGCTGGCGGCGATCAACGGCGCCAGAGTAAGAGCCAGGTTGTCCATTATTTTCTCCAGCGCAGTTTGTATTGAATCAGCACATCGCAAGCGAGCAAGGCGAACAGCAAGATGCCCTGGAACACGCCTGTGATCGCACTGGGCAGGCCCAGGCGCGACTGCGCCAGTTCGCCGCCGATATAGAATAGCGCCATGACGAAGCTGGAAAAGATCACGCCCACCGGATGCAGGCGGCCGACAAAGGCGACGATAATGGCGGCAAAGCCATAGCCGGGCGACACGGTGGGCGTCAGCTGCCCCATCGGCCCCAGCACTTCGCACACGCCGGCCAGGCCGGACAAGGCCCCGCAGATCAGCAGCGACGACCACAGCGCCTTGCGCGAGGAAAAGCCCGCATAGCGCGCTGCGGCCGGCGCCATGCCGCCCACGCGCAGGCGGAAGCCGGAAATGCTTTTCGACAGGAACAGCCAGCCGCCCAGCGAGGCCAGCAAGGCGAACACGATGCCGATATGCAGGCGCGTGTCCGCCAGGATGGTCGGCAGCAGCAAGCCGTCGGACAATAACTTCGATTGCGGAAAGTTAAAACCTTCGGGGTCGCGCAGCACGCCATACACCAGGTAGCTGAGCAGCAATTGCGCGATATACACCAGCATCAAGGACACCAGGATTTCGCTGGCGTTGAAACGGTCGCGCAGCCAGGCCGTGATCGCCGCCCACGCCATGCCGCCGGCCATGCCGGCCAGCAGGGACATCGCGATAATGCCGGCGCCATGCATACCAACCCCGCCATCGCCCGTATCGAAATACAGCGCGGTCGCGCCGCCGCAGATGGCACCCAGGGTCAGCTGTCCTTCGGCGCCGATATTGTAGACATTGGCGCGAAAGCACATTGCCAGGCCGACCGCAATCAGCAGCAGCGGCGCGACCTTGATGCCCAGCTCGGACCAGCCATGCATGTCGCGCATCGGTTCGACAAAGAACACGGCCAGGCCCGCCAGCGGGTCCTTGCCCAGTACCGTGAACAGCAGCGCGCCGCACATGACGGTCAGCAACACCGCCAGCACCGGCGACAGCCACGACATCAGCCGCGACGGCGTCGGCCGTGCTTCCAGGTAAAAGGCCAGCTTAACCATGCGCCGCCTCCTGCGCCTGCGGCCACAAGCCGCTCATCCATTCCCCCACCAGGGTCACGCTGGCGTCTTTGACGGCCAGCGAAGGCGACAATTTCCCTTTCGCCATCACCAATAATCGGTCACTGATTTCAAACAATTCGTCCAGCTCCTCTGACACCACCAACAAGGCACAGCCGGCGTCGCGCAGCGCCAGCAGCTCGGCGCGAATCTGGGCGGCGGCGCCCACGTCCACGCCCCAGGTCGGCTGCGCCACCACCAGCACCGTGGGCTGGCGCAGCACTTCGCGTCCGACGATATATTTCTGCAGATTGCCACCCGACAGGCTGCGCGCCAGCGCCTGCGGCCCGCCCGCTTTCACCTGGAAGCGGGCGATAATCTCGCTTGCCCGTTGCACGATGGCGTGGCGGCGCAGGAAGCCGTGGCGTATCGTGGCCGGCGTCTGCAGGCTCAGCAGAATATTGTCGGCCAGCGACATGTCCGGCACGGCGCCCCTGCCCAGCCGTTCCTCCGGCACAAAGCCGAAACCGAGCGCACGGCGCTTGCCGGGCGACAGGCGTCCGGCCGCTACATTGCCCAGTTCGATGGCGCCGGGGACCGCGCGCGTATCCTCGCCCGACAGCGCGGCCAATAGCTCCTGCTGGCCATTGCCCGACACGCCGGCGATGCCGACGATCTCGCCCGCGCGCACCGTGAAACTGACATCGCGCAGTTCGGTGGCGAACGGATGGCTTTTGGGCAAATTCAAATTCTTCACGCTCAGCATGGCCGCACCCGGCGCGCTGGCCTGGCGCGTGACGGCCGGTGGTTCGGCGCCGATCATCATGCGCGACAGGCTGGCCGAAGTCTCCTGCGACGGATCGCAGACGCCGACGTTCTTGCCTGCGCGCACCACCGTGCAGGTGTGGCACAGCGCGCGGATTTCATCGAGTTTGTGGCTGATGTACAGAATGCTGCAGCCCTGCGCGGCCAGCAGGCGCAAGGTGTCGAACAGCTTTTCGACGGCAGCCGGGGTCAGCACGGAAGTGGGCTCGTCGAGGATCAGCAGCTGCGGCTTGGCCAGCAGCGCACGCACGATTTCCACGCGCTGGCATTCACCGACCGACAAGGTATGCACGTGGCGCTGCGGTTCCAGCTCCAGGCCATATGCGCGCGCGGTTTCCTCGATGCGCTGCGCCAGTGCCGAAAGATCCGTGTCGGCCGGCAAGCCGAGCGCGATGTTCTCCGTCACGGTCAAGGTGTCGAACAGCGAAAAATGCTGGAACACCATGGCGATGCCCAGTGCGCGGGCGGCCGACGGGTTGGCGATTTCGACCTCGCGGCCATTCCAGGCCATCTGGCCGCCATCGGGTTGTACGGCGCCGTAAATGATTTTCATCATGGTCGATTTGCCGGCGCCGTTTTCGCCGAGCACGGCATGGATCTGGCCCGGCTCGACGGTGAGATGGATGCCGTCGTTGGCCACCACGGACGGGTAGCGCTTGCTGATATTGATGAGTTCCAAACGTGCCGTCATCTGTATTTTCTGCCTGGTGCAGGCGCTTGCCCAACGTTGATCGGATAGCAGGCGCACCGCATCGCAGTGCGCCATTGCCATCTATCGTATCGGCATCCGCGCGCTTGATGTGGACCGGTTTGCGGGGGGAACTTGACGTTTCCACAAAAAAACAACACCCGTGCGCGTTTTTGAAAAAATATTGCCCCCTCTACCACAGCCCCGCGCCCCGGAGCGCCACGTTGGTGCGATGATTATATGCAAGAACCAATAGTCATTATCTCAATAATCCATATAGCCGGACGTGGCGGTTCTCGCATCATGGATTGAACGGAGCGCAAGTTGTCGACATTGCGCCGCATCGTATGCCTTACGCGTCCTGCTACCCGCTTTACCGAATAACGACCATTTTTCAACATCGCTACCAGGAGTTCAAATTGCCTAAATTTACATCGTGTCTGTTGCCGTGCCTGTGCCTCGCCGCCACCTTCGGACTGGGCGCCACCGCCCACGCCGCCGACTGGAGCGACACCGCGCTGAGCTGGCGCGCCGGCAATGATTACCGCGAGCCGTTCAATCCCGATGAAATCAAGAAAAACATCTTTGCCATCACCCATGCCAGCGGCTACAAGTACGGCAGCAACTTCGTCAACCTGGACTTCCTGATGTCCGACAGCAAGGACCCTGGCGCCCTGGGCAAGACTTCGGGCGCGCAGGAAGCCTACCTGGTCTACCGCAACACCATCGATATCGGCAAGGTGCGCGGCAGCGACATCAAGTTCGGCCCCGTGCGCGGCGTCGGCGTCACCCTGGGCTTCGACGTCAACACCAAGAACGATGTCGGCTACAACTCGCGCAAGCGCATGCTGGTGGCCGGCCCGACCCTGATGTGGGACGTGCCCGGCTTTTTCAACACCAGCCTGCTGCTGCTGCGTGAAAGCAATGCCCCCAGCGGCGCCTTCCCGCCGATCTCGCTGGTCACCGGTCGCTACACCTACAAAACCCACGCCATGCTGACGGGCGCCTGGGGCATTCCGCTGTCGCCGCTGTTCTCGTTCGAAGGTTTTTTCAACCTGATCGATTCCAAGGGCAAGGATGAAGTGGGCCGCGATACGGCGGTGGAAACGAATATCGACATGCAGGTGATGTTCGACGTGGGCGCGGCCATGGGCAACGCCAAGAACACCTTCCGCGTCGGCGTCGAGTACCAGTACTGGAAGAACAAGTTCGGCAACTCGGCCGCCACCACCGGCAACAAAGGACAGACGGCGAAGACGCCGATGGTACGCGCCGAGTACCATTTCTAAGCTGCATTGCCTTAAGTCAATATCGACGATCGCCTCTGATGCCAGCATGGAGCTTTCCAGCTGGCAAAGAAGGCGATCGTGGAACAGCTCCTGCCGTATTACGAACGCGAACTGGGCCTGTTTCGCCAGTACACGCGTGAATTTTCCAGCCGTTTTCCGCGGGCCGCCGGCCGCCTGCTGATCGCCGGCGACAGCTGCGAAGACCCGCATGTCGAACGGCTGATCCAGTCCTTTGCCCTGCTCACGGCGCGCATCGCCAAGCGCCTCGACGACGACTATCCGCAGTTCACCGAGTCCTTGCTGGAAACGCTGTACCCGCATTACTTGCGGCCGTTTCCCTCGTGCGCTATCGTCCGCATCGCCCAGGACGAAGCGCAAGCGGCAGGCCAGGTCGCCACCATCGCGCGCGGCACCGTGCTGCGCTCGCCGCCGGTGCAGGGCGTGGCCTGCAAATTCACCACCAGCCTTGACGTGACCATCGCGCCGCTGGCCATCACGCAGCTGCGTTTTTCAGCGATCATCGATGCGCCGCCCGGGCTGGTCCTGCAGGATGGCGCCAGCGCCCTGCTCAGCATCGTGTTTGCCAGCACCAGCGAACATTTTGATCTGCGGCAAACAAGCTTGCAGCAGCTGCGCGTGTTTGCCGATGGCGAAGCCTCCTTGCGCGCGGCCCTGCTCGACGCGCTGTTCCTGCGCGGCGCCGGTGCCTATGTGGCGCTGGACCAGCACGGCCCCTGGCTGGCGGTCGAGGGTGACGTCTTGCGGCCGGCCGGTTATACCGATCAGGAAGCCCTGATCCCGTGCTCGCCGCGCGCGCATCCGGCGCAGCGCCTGCTGACCGAGTATTTTGCGTTTCCCGACAAATTCCATTTTGTCGATATCGCCTGGCCGCTGCTGGCGGCACTGCTGCCCAAAAACACGCGCCAGTTCACCCTGCACTTGCCGCTCAAAAACCTGCGCAGCGACAGCCATGCGGCGCGCCTGCTGGCCGGCGTGCATGCCGGCAACCTGCTGCTCGGCTGCACGCCGGTGGTCAATCTGTTCGCCAAGCCGGGCGTGCCGATCCGCCTCACGCATACCGAAGCCGATGCGGCCCTGCTGGCCGACGCCACCCATGCCGGCAGCTATGATATCTACAGCATCGCCAGCGTCACCATGTTGCGCAAGGACGCGGCCGGCGAGCGGCTGAGCGCTTTCCTGCCATTGTATGACGCGCGTAGCGGCGACCTGGGCCACTACTGGCTGGCGCGGCGCGATGAGACCGTGGCGGCCGTCAGTCCCGGTCATGAAGTACGGCTGACCCTGATCGATCCGCAGTTTGCGGCTGAGTCAGCCGCGTTTGCCACCGTCTCGACCGAACTGTTGTGCAGCAACCGCGACCTGCCCAGCCGCTTGCTCTGTGGCTTGCCGGGCGGGGACCTGAAAGCCGAAGAAGTTCCTGACGGCATGCCGATCCGCTTCCTGCGCAAACCCACAGCCAGCCACCGCTTCGATACGGGCAACGGCGCGCACTGGCGCCTGATCGCGCATCTGTCCCTGAACTACTCGGCCCTGACGCAGGCGGGCCTGGCACCGTTCCAGAAAATGCTCAGCCTGTACGACCTGCCCCGCTCACCCGCCACGCAGCGGCTGATCGACGGCATCACCAGCCTGGAGCATGGCAGCACGCGCGACTGGATCGACACGCTGCCCTTCCCCACCCTGATGCCCGGCGTGGCGATACGCCTGGGGCTCGACGAGCAGGCCTTTGTCGGCAGCAGCCTGCATGTGTTTGCCCAAGTACTCCAGCGCTATTTCGCCATGAACAGCCAGCTCAACTGCTTCAGCCGCCTGTCGCTGGTGTCGCAGCGCAGTGGCGAGGAACTCGTCCGATGCCCGGCCCGCTACGCCGACAGCACGCCAGCCTGATCCAGCAATTGCTGGACGCGCCGCAGCGCTTCGACTGCTGCCAGGCGCTGCGCCTGCTGCTGGGCTGGCTGCACGCACACGGCGTGCCGCCCGACGACGCGCTGGCCAACCTGGTGCGCTTCGACAACAGCGTGTCGATGACGTTTCCAGCCGGCCAGATCGAATCGCTGTCGGCGGCCGGCCTGCATGACGCGCAACAGTTGCTGCAGGCGCTGCTGTCGAATGATGCGCCGAAGATCCATCTGACGCCCACCTTCATGGGTTTCCTGGGCATGCACGGCAGCCTGCCCAGCCATTATTCGGAGCGGATCGCCGGCGAACCCGATGCCGGTACGCGCGCCTTTCTCGACATCTTCTCCAGCCGCGCCGTGGCCCTGTTCTACCAGGCCTGGGAAAAATACCGGATCGAGCACGCCCCCGTGCACACCACCTTGCTGCCCTGCCTGCTGGCGCTGGCGGGCGCATCGCACGATGCCATCGGCGTGCCGGCCGACATCATCGGCCTGTACAGCGGCCTGCTGCAGCAAAACAATGTGTCGTCGCTGGTGATGGCGCGCATCCTCGGCGACCACTTCGGCGCGCCCTTCGAGATCGCGGAAAACACCGGGACGATGGAATTGCTGGCGCCGCGCGAACAGACGGCGCTCGGTGGCGCCAATGCGGTGCTGGGCCAGCGCGCCATGCTGGGTGAGCGCTGCCTTCGGCCAGAGCTGGCGTTGCGCCTGCGCATCGGTCCCTTGAGCGCGGCGCAGCACGCCGGTTTCCTGCCGGGCGCCGCCGCCAGCGTGCGGCTGCAAGCCATGCTCAGGCTGTTCGGCCAGCCGCTGTTGCACTACGACATCGTGTTGGTGCTGCGCGCCGATGCGGTGCATGGCGTGGCCTTGAGTGGCGCGCAGGCGGGCCTGGGCTGCGACAGCTTTCTCGGCCATTGCCAGCCCGGCAGGCATCGCGACGACATGCACTACCGCATGCACCTGATGGCCGCGCTGGATCTCGATGCATGACACTTGCGTCCGCTCAAAACGGCTGTGCTTGCCATTGCTACAGTCGGCGCTCCGGCCCCCACATCCGTACATCAAGAGGCAAGCATGAACCTGGTCCAGGACGCGGCTGAACGCCTGACAGCATTGCTCGGCGACATGCAGGGCGACCGCCTGCTGCGGCTGCATTTTCCGCAAGGCGACGCGCCAAACGGCGCCTTGCTGCTGGCCAATGCGCTCGACGCCAGCGAAAGCCTGTCGCGCGATTTTTCCTATGTGGTGGAAGTACTGTCCGATAACGCCTCCATCCCGCTGACTGCGCTGATGGGCAAGATGGTCAGCATCGAACTGGTGCGCGAAGACGGCAGCCTGCGCTACTTCAATGGCCATGTGTTCGAGTTCCGTTTCCTGCGCACCGACGGCGGCTTCGCCTTTTACGAGATGGTGCTGGAACCCTGGCTCAGCCATTTGCGCTTGCGCCACAACAACGTGGCCTTCCACGGCAAGACCGTGGCGGACCTGACGGAACTGGTCTTCAACGACTACCTGATGCGCGACTACAAGCTGGCCGCCAGCGGCCCCGACCCGCTCATTACGTATATCTGCCAGTACCGCGAAAGCGACCACAACCTGCTGCACCGCCACTGGGAGCAACTGGGCTGGCACTACCGCTATGAACACCGGCGCGACGGCCATACCCTGTGGCTGTCCGACGATACCACCAGCGGCCAGCCCATCGATGGCGAGATCAGCAGCATGCCTTTCCAGCACCAGGCCGGCAGCCTGGAAGACGATGGCGTGCACGACTGGAGTCCGGTGCGGCGCATGGCGCCGGGCAAGATGACGGTCGCCAGCTTCAACTTCAAGAACCCGCGCAGCGCCCGCGCCAGCGGCGACTCGCTGAACCGGCAAGGCGCCGTGCCGCAGCTGGAAGTGTATGAAAACACGGGCAGCTACGGCTTTAAAAATATCGACGATGGCGAACTGCTGGCCAGGCGGCGCATGGAAGAGATCGATGCCCAGGGCCAGTTGTACCAGGCGCAAGGCAACGACCGCACGGCCCAGCCCGGCCGCTGGTTCACTCTCAGCGGCCATTTCGATGGCGGCGCGGGCAAGGCGGCCACCGAATACCTGATCATTTCCGTACACCATCACGCCAGCAATAACTACCAGCAAGGCCGCAACGCCACCTCGCATTACAGCAACAGTTTTACCTGCCTGCCGCGCGACACGCCCTGGCGCCCGGGCCGCCATTTCCACAGCCACGAGGTGCGCATGGCCGGCGTGCAAACGGCCACTGTGGTCGGCCCGCCCGGCGAGGAGATCCATACCGACGGCTATGGCAGAGTCAAGGTGCAGTTCCACTGGGACCGCCTGGGCATTTTCGACGACAAGAGTTCGCCGTGGATACGGGTCGTCTCGAGCTGGGCCGGCGCCAACTTCGGCCACATCAGCCTGCCCCGGGTCGGCATGGAAGTGGTGGTGCAATTCCTGGACGGCAATGTCTCCATGCCCATCATCATCGGCTGCGTCTACAACGCCCGCAATATGCCACCCTGGAACCTGCCCGCCAACAAGACCCAGAGCGGCATGCTGAGCCGCTCATCGAAAAGCGGCACCACCTCGCACGCCAACGCG
>NZ_JAFCTQ010000067.1:0-15496 GCF_049896105.1 Janthinobacterium sp. PSPC3-1
GGCATTCGGTGTGCTCAGGTCTGGAAAAATATTTGATCCGACCTTGCACAACGCTTGACGGGGATAACAGTATCTACAGTTGACGTCATTGCATACAAAGCCCATCAAAAAATCTTCGAGAACTTGTCGACGTTATCCTTGTCATAGGTGAACGGTGGCGCCAGCGCCGCTTCGCCCGCCGCATCGACGGTCAGCTTGCCCATGCGGCCCACGGCGATCGATTCGCCGGCCTTGCCGGTGGCTTTGCCAATAACAAATTGATGCGCGGCATAGGTGGCGGCATAGCCCAGGTCGATCGGATTCCAGATCGCGAAACTTTTCACGGCGCCGCTTTTCACGTGGCCGGCCATTTCCGATGGCAGGCCCAGGCCCGTCACATACACCTTGCCCACCAGTTTTTCATCGACCACGGCCTTGCCGGCCGCATTGATGCCGACCGTGGTCGGGGCGATAATGGCTTTCAGGTTCGGGTTGCTGCGCAAGAGGCCGATCGCTTCGCGGTAGCTTTTGTCGGACTGGTCGTCGCCATACACGGTCGACACCAGTTTGATTTTCGAATACGCGGGCTGGGCCAGCGTTTTCTTCATTTCGCCGATCCAGATATTCTGGTTGGTCGCCTGCGCCGTGGCCGACAGGATGGCGATTTCACCGGCGCCGCCGATGGCGTCGGACGCCATTTCGATCTGCTTCTGGCCGATCAGGGCCGGGCTCGATGGATTGAGTTGCATCAGGCGGCCGTCCTTGGCCAGGCCGCTGTCGAAGGAAATGACCTTGATGCCGCGCTGCATGGCTTTCTTGGTGATCGGCACCAGCGCATTGGCGTCGTTGGCGGAAATGACGATGGCCTTGACCTTCTGGCTGATCAGGGAACTGATGATTTCGATCTGGCCTTCGGCCGTCGCCGTGGTCGGACCCGTGTAGATGATTTCCACGTCGCCCAGCTGCTTGGCCGCTTCGTTGGCGCCTTCGTGGGCGGCGTCGAAAAAACCGTTGCCCAGGTTCTTCACCACCATCGCGATCTTGATTTTTTCCGCCGCCTGCGCGCCGGTGGCCAGGCAGGCCATCATGCAGGTGCTCAGGACCGCCACCATCATTTTGTTCATCTTCATGCCACGTCTCCTTTTATTATTGATGTGGCGGTAGACACCATGTCCCCTGCCATCTTGTTATTGGTTTTTAGTTGACTTGCCATTCCGGTTCCGCCGGCAGCAGGGTCGATTCGGCGGCCGGTTCGGGCGCCACCGTCAGCACTTTCACGCCCGACTGTTCCAGCATCTGCACGGCCGCATCCGACGCACCGGTATCGGTGATGACGCAGGACACGCGGTTCAGGCCGCACAGGATCAGTCCGGCCTTGCGCGCGAACTTGCTGCTGTCGGCCAGCACGATCAGTTCTTCGGCCTGGCTGATCAATCGCTTCTCGGCCTGGATCAGCATCGGGTCCGCTTCCATCAGGCCCAGCATCGACAGGCCGTACACGCCCATGAACATTTTCCCGGCGTAATGGTGCTGGCTGATATCGTTGTCGAAGGGGCTCAAAATGACGTTCTGCTCGCGGTAGACTTTGCCGCCCGGCAGGATGATTTCATTCTCGCTCGTCATCAGGAGGCGCTCGGCCATCATGAAGGAATTGGTGAGGATTTTCAGGCGCTTGTCGACCAGAAATTCCACCATGCGATAGGTGGTGGTGCCGCCATTGATGATGATGGTGTCGCCGTCCGCGCACAGGCCGCAGGCGTGCCTGGCAATCGCGCGTTTCTGTGCGGCGCAGCGGTCGATATTGTTCTGGAATGTCTCGCCCGACAGCGCAAAGGTACGCTGTTTTTTTTGCGGCAGGCTTTCCGCGCCGCCACGGGTGCGCACCAGCAGATTGCGCTCGGCCAGCCAGGCGATATCGCGCCGCACGGTGGCCGGCGACGAATTGAGCCAGCCGACCAATTGGTCGACGCTCGCCGTGGTGTGCTCGGCGAGTAACTTCAACAGCCCTTTGCGGCGTTTGTGATTGATCACGTTGTCTCCTCTTGAGTCATCTCCTTGGCGGCTGCGGCGCGGTGCGCAAAGGCCAGGGACGACTTCTTTATCGGTGAGCCAGCCTAAGCAGTTGAGCAGTCCATGTCAACAATCAATCAACATGGTGATTATTTGGCGATCGCGCAAATGGGTGATCGGGGTTCCGATCAACATGATGATTATTTGCGTTTCTCTCACCGTTTTGATTGCTTGTTGATTGACATGACCAGGCCACTGATTTCTACTGAGCGCTGCTGCCGTCATGGCGTTCCGCACACAGATGCGGCCATGGCAATGGGCACACATAACCAATAATGGAGACACTGTATGACCGCCACGATGGACACCAAATCGCCCGCGCCCATGGCTTCGCTGTGGGACGACGCGCACGCCGCAACCTTGAGCGAACCGGAACTGCTGCTGTACCGCTCGAACCTGCTCGGTTCGGACATGCGCATCACCAACTTTGGCGGCGGCAATACCTCGGCCAAGATCACCATGACCGACCCGCTGACGGGTACCGAAGCCGAAGTGCTGTGGGTGAAAGGTTCCGGCGGCGACCTGGGCAGCATCAAGCTCGACGGCTTTTCCACCCTGTACATGGACAAGCTGAACGCATTGAAAGGCCGTTACCGGGGCCTGGCGCTGGAAGACGAGATGGTGGCCTATCTGCCGCACTGCACCTTCAACCTGAACCCGCGCGCGGCCAGCATCGATACCCCGCTGCACGCGTATATCGCGCGCAAGCATGTCGACCATATGCACCCCGACGCGGTGATCGCGATCGCCGCCTGCGCCAACAGCCGCGCGCTCACGCAAAAGATCTTCGAAGGCGAACTGGGCTGGCTGCCATGGCAGCGCCCCGGCTACGACCTGGGCCTGAAACTGGAAGCCGTGTCGCAGGCGCAGCCGAACCTGAAAGGCATTATCCTCGAAGGCCACGGCCTGTTTACCTGGGGCGACACGGCCAAGTCCTGCTATGAAGTGACCCTGGCCATCATCAAGCGCGCCGAAGACTGGCTGGCGGCGAACACCAAACAACCGGCATTCGGCGGCGCCAAGGTCGCACCGCTGCCGTCGGAAGAACGCGCCGCGCTGGCGCAGCGCCTGATGCCACTGCTGCGCGGCAAGATCAGCCAGGACGAATACAAGCTCGGCCACTTCGACGACAGCGCCAATGTGCTCGATTTTGTCTGCAGCAATGACTTGCTGCCGCTGGCCGCGCTCGGCACCTCCTGCCCCGATCACTTTTTGCGCACCAAGATCCGCCCGTTCGTGATCGATTTTGATCCCGCCAGCCCCGATTTTGATCGCTTGGTGGCGGGCCTGGACGAGGCGCTGGCCGCCTACCGCGAGGACTATATCGCCTACTACACGCGCTGCAAGCACGACAACAGCCCGGCCGTGCGCGACGCCAACCCCATCATCTATCTGATCCCCGGCGTGGGCATGCTGTCGTTCGCCAAGGACAAGGCGACGGCGCGCATCGCCGGCGAGTTCTATGTCAATGCGATCAACGTGATGCGCGGCGCCAATGGCGTCGACACCTATGTGGGCCTGCCGGAACAGGAAGCGTTCGATATCGAATACTGGCTGCTGGAAGAAGCCAAGCTGCAGCGCATGCCGAAACCGAAAAGCCTGGCCGGCCGTATCGCCCTGGTGACGGGCGGCGGCGGCGGCATCGGCCAGGCCGTGGCCCGCCAGCTGCTGCAGGAAGGCGCGTGCGTGATGCTGACCGATATCGATGGCGGCGCCCTGGAAGAAGCCGAGCAGAACCTGCTCAAGGTAGCTGGCCGCGACAATATCGCCACCGTGCGCGCCAATATCACGGGTGAGCAGGAGGTGGAATCCATCCTGAACGCCACCGCGCTGCGCTTTGGCGGCGTCGACCTGCTGGTGTCGAACGCGGGCATCGCCTCGTCGGCGCCGGTGGAAGACACGACCCTGGAAATGTGGGAACGCAACCAGTCGATTCTGGTCACCGGCTACTTCCTCGTCAGCCGCGCCGCCTTCCGCATCATGAAGCAGCAGCAGCTGGGCGGCAGCATGGTATATGTGGCCAGCAAGAATGGCCTGGTGGCCTCCGGCGGCGCCTCCGCCTATTGCACTGCCAAGGCGGCCGAGATTCACCTGGCGCGCTGCCTGGCGCTGGAAGGCGCGCCGCATGGCATCCGCGTCAATGTGGTCAATCCCGACGCCGTGATCCGCGGTTCGCGTATATGGGACGGCAAGTGGAAGGAAGAGCGGGCCGCCTCGAACAAGATCGGTTCGGACGATATCGAGGAATTCTACCGCCAGCGCAGCATGCTCAAACGCAGCGTGCTGCCGGAAGACATCGCCGAAGCCGTGTATTTCCTGTCCAGCGAAAAAGCCGCCAAGAGCACCGGCAATATCATCAATGTGGACGCGGGCAATGCGGCCGCATTTACCCGATAATCCGCGATAATCAAGTCCTATAAAAAAGCAGCCGGCCCATGCGCCGCGCTGCGCACAAGGAGACAAAACATGAACACCATGATCGATAGCGGCCTGGTGGCCGAACACAATGCCAAGCTGCAGTCCAACCTCGACGCCGACTACGCGGCGCTGGCCGGCGTGCTGGAACGGCGCGGCCAGGACATTGAAAAACTGACGGCGCTGGCGCAGACTTTTGCCGTGGCCGTGCCCACCTGGGGCGCCGGCACTGGCGGCACCCGCTTTGCCCGCTTCCCTGGCGTGGGCGAACCGCGCAATATCTTTGAAAAGCTGGAAGACTGCGCCGTCATCCATCAATTGACGCAAGCCACGCCCGCCGTCTCGCCGCATTTTCCGTGGGACAAGGTCAGCGACACGGCCGCCCTGCGCGAAATCGCCGAAGGCTACGGCTTGGGTTTTGACGCCGTCAATTCGAACACCTTCCAGGATCAATTGGGCCAGGCGCATACCTACAAGCACGGCAGTTTGACGTCGCAAAGCGCGGCCGTGCGCGCGCAGGCGGTCGAGCACAATATCGAGTGCATCGAGTTGGGTCGCGCGCTGGGCTCGAAAGCGCTGACGGTGTGGGTCGGTGACGGCGCCAACTTCCCCGGCCAGCATAACCTGCGCGGCGCGCTGGAGCGCTACTTGGACAGCATGCGCGACATCTACGGCGCCCTGCCCGCCGACTGGAATATTTTCATCGAGCACAAGCTGTTCGAGCCGGCCTTCTACGCCACCACGATCGCCGACTGGGGCACCAGCTTTGCCTGCGCCACCACCCTGGGACCGAAAGCCAAATGCCTGGTCGACCTGGGCCACCATGCGCCGAACACCAACATCGAAATGATCGTCGCGCGCCTGGCGCAGTTCGGCAAACTGGGCGGCTTCCATTTCAACGACAGCAAATACGGCGACGACGACCTCGATTCGGGCAGCATCAATCCGTTCCAATTGTTCCTGGTCTTCAACGAACTGGCCGATGCGGCCGAGCGCGAAGGCAGCACCTTCAACCCCGCCTACATGCTGGACCAGTCGCACAATGTGACCGACCCGATCGAAAGCCTGATGAGCAGCGCGGTGGAAGTCCAGCGCGCCTTTATCCAGTCCGCGCTGGTCGACCGCGCCGGCCTGCGCCATCTGCAGGAAAGCAATGACGTGCATGCCTCGGCGCAAGCCTTGAAACAGGCCTTCCGTACCGATGTCAGCGCGATTTTGGCCATGGCGCGACTGCGTTCGGGCGCGGCCATCGATCCGGTCGCCTGCTACCGCAGCAGCGGCTACCGCGAAGCGCGCGGCGTGGCGCGTCCACCAAAAGCAGGCGCCAGCAGCAGCGGGATTGTTTAAGTGAAATAGCAAAGGCGGCATGCATCTCCCGGGCATGCCGCCAGGCAAGCAGGTAGAATGCCTGGCACTGGCGCAAGGGTGCGCCGCAACCAGGCCTACGCATGTCTTCTTTCTCCCCCGGCGCCCTGCTGCGCAATCTGAAACCCGATAACTTCACGATCGCCCTGCTGGTGACCGTCGCGCTGGCAAGCTTCCTGCCGTGTTCGGGCACCACCGCCGTGGTGTTCGGCCATGTCACCACCGTCGCCATCGGCCTGCTGTTTTTCCTGCACGGCGCCAAGCTGTCGCGCGAAGCGGTGGTGGCCGGCGCCCTGCACTGGCGCTTGCACCTGCTGGTGCTGGCCAGCACCTTTGTCATGTTCCCCCTGCTGGGCCTGGCGCTGCGTCCGCTGGCCCTGACCTTCCTCACGCCCGACCTGTACATGGGCATTCTGTTCCTGTGCGCGCTGCCGTCCACCGTGCAGTCCTCGATCGCCATGACGGCCATGGCGCGCGGCAACGTTCCCGCCGCCATCTGCAGCGCCTCGGCCTCGAACTTTATCGGCATTTTCCTGGCGCCCATCCTGGTGGGCCTGCTGGTGGCGAAAGGCGCGGAAAGCAAATCGTCCGTCGACGCCGTGCTGTCGATCGTGATGCAACTGCTGCTGCCCTTCCTGGCCGGCCAGTTCCTGCGCCGCTGGATCGGCCGCTGGGTCGACCGTCATAAAGCCACGCTGAAATATGTCGACCAGGGCTCGATTTTGCTGGTGGTCTACACGGCCTTCAGCGAAGCGGTCAACGAAGGCATCTGGCACACCCTGTCGGTGGAAACCCTGGTGGCACTGGGCCTGATCAGCCTGCTGCTGCTGGCGCTGGTGCTGGGCATCTCTACCTTTGTCAGTCGCCGCCTGGGCTTCAGCAAGGAAGACGAAATCGCCATCGTCTTTTGCGGCTCCAAGAAAAGCCTGGCCAGCGGCGTGCCGATGGCCAAGGTGCTTTTTTCCACCCGCTCGCTGGGCATGGTGATTTTGCCGCTGATGCTGTTCCACCAGATCCAGCTGATGGTGTGCGCGGTGATTGCGCAGCGGTATGCGCGCCGGGATGAGGAGAAAGAAGTGCCGGTGTCTACGCTGTAAAGAAAGGCGCTGCGAAGTGAGCGCGTGACGTCATGTCGGCACTTCCCAATGGCCGCCCTTCTGAGGGCCAATATATTTCAGCTTGCCATCCTTGACGAGCTTTGCGCTGGACCGCTGGACCGCACTGAGCGATTTGCCCATCCGGGCAGCCACTTCGGCCAGCGTCATGTCCGGCTTATCCGCAAGATATTGCAGGATTGCCTCCGGCGTTTTAACCGGCGTTTTAACCGGCGTTTTAACCGGCGTTTTAACCGGCGTTTCAAGCAAAGTCTTTTCGCCAACGTCATACGGTGGCGATAAATTTGTCGAGGCAGGCAACGGAAACGGAAACTCCACCCAGAATGCCGCGCTGTCACAATCGAATCTCGGTACCGGACTGGCCTCGGCCACACATGCCCGGCGAATCAGGTCGATGCCACGGCCCCACGATTCGATCAAGCCGGCCAGGAACAAGGTGCGGGCAATGTCCGGGTTGGCGGGCTGCGACGAGTGCTTGCTTATCAGGCGCGTCAGCGACCAGTCAGGCGGCAACTGGCCGGCGTTCCAGATGATCAGCTTGTGATCGTACACGTCACCTTGGTCAGCAGCTTGAGATTTTTCCAAGGAAGACGAAATCGCCATCGTCTTTTGCTCCTCTAAGAAAAGCGTATCCAGCAGCATACCGATGGTCAAGATGTCTGCCAAAGGTAGCAGCGTCGATGTGACAATCTTGTCTACTTACGACCACGTTTACTTCCTTATTTTCGAACTCTGAAACCGTATGCCAATAAGCTTTTGGCGTCCCTTGACTTTGAATGCTATACTTGCTTAATTATGAAGCGTGAGTGAGTGCCTACTGACATATTTCAGTACGTAAACACTGGCATGCAGATTTTGCATTTAGATTCATCTCGTTCGAACATTGTGCCGACCACGCTGAGGGAAAAGTACAAGATCTTCGGCGTTTTTTTATTGGAGGTATGCAATGGCTATCGTTCAAAAACCTATGCAGCCCCTACTTAAAAAGCTGCAGACATCAGGTTTCAATCCTACTTTTGTCAGATCATTACTACCTGAGTGGTGGGATGATTCCATTGCCGAGACACCGTCCGGCTACCAGCAGGCAACCTTAATGCTCGGTAAAATATTGGCTATTCGACCAGACTCTCTGTGGATGCAGGATAGTGAGGCAGTGTTCGCGTTGCCCGACTCCCGAAAATTTAAACGTCGTACCGACATTGCTGAGGATTCCCTAGACGTTGCTTGCGCTCTGGCCTTCTCTGCGGCAAGAATTGTACAGAGTGGTTTAGATGAACTTACGTCGCCAGTCGTAGTTCCAGATGCTAGTGTACTGCGCAAGGAGCTTTTAGCTAAATCCAAGTGGATTGGATTTTCAGAATTACTAAACTATTGTTTTTCGATTGGTATTCCTGTTATCTATCTAGGAAAATTCCCCACGAAAACAAAAAAAATGGATGGCTTGGCATTTGACTGTCACGGACGCCCTGTGATTGTACTTACGAAACGCTCTACGCATGGTTACCTTTTATTTGATTTGGCGCATGAGTTGGGCCATATTGCGTTAAAACATTTGAAAGACGGCGGCTGCATAATTGATCAGAAAATTGATGCTGATGCTGACGATGAGGACGAACGTGCCGCCAATCGATTTGCATTAGAATTGCTCACTGGTGATGCGGAGTGCAGAATTGTTCCTGCCGGAAGAAATTTGACAGGGAGTGAATTAGCTAGTGCTGCTCTTCGACATGGTGAGAGCAAACAAATTGATCCAACTCATGTAGCACTTAACTATGGTCATTCACATGGTCATTGGCCGGTTGCTATAAATGCAGTAAAACAAATCGTTGGAACATCTCCATCAGATCAAGATCTAATTAGGGCAAAGTTGTTTGACAGTCTCGATCAAGACTCGATGAAAGAAGATGATCTTGAAATTCTGGCAAAAATGGTGGGCGAGGTCGATTAGTGATTGTTCTTGCGGATAACGACATAATTCTGAAGCTTGCTCAGTGTGATTTGCTCGATTCTTTGCCTGAACTTCTTGGGGCGCCGATAGAAAGTATTTTTGTCTCTACAACGGCAAGATATCAGTTGCTTCCAAAAAATCCTGATAAGCTATTTTCTAAGTGTGGTAATGAGGAAACTGTTTTACGTCTGAAGAATTTTTTAGACTTGGTTAAGGATATTCCTGTAATAGAAAATATCGAATTATTAGGCCGTGTTTCTGGAATTCAGAACATTGACGCTGGAGAACAACAGCTTTTTGTTGCATGTATCAGCAATAATGCTTCAACTTTAATTACCGGTGATCGGAAAGCTCTTCGTGCGGTGATCTCTTGCAAGGATACTGTGCCTGAGTTACACGCCGGTCTGATAGATAAAGTGGTTACTTTCGAAAGTGCGTTATTGCTTGCGTTAGATGTATTTGGTTTTCCAGTACTTAAGCAGAAACTCCTTTCTTGCCCTAAGCCTGATGGCGTACTAAAACAAGTTTTAAGGCCAGATATGGCTGAAGATAATTTGCGTGAATGTTTGGTTTCTTTTACACGCGAGGTATCTTTATTCTTGACTGCCAAAGAGAGATTACCTCATGAACTTAGGGTCGAATAAGCTTACGTCATCGTACGAATCAGTAAAAAATTCATTAGATCTTTCTTCTGATGTTAATAAGTAAAAATTTTGATAAATTAATATCGAAAATTTATATTTCAGCTAATTTTAGCGCTCGTTTTAAGCCTTCGACAATCACCCGATACGCCTGCCCCCTGGCCTCCTCATCCGGCGCCCGCAGCACATACGACGGGTGATACACGGTCACCACCCAGCGGCCGTCATGCTGAATCGGCGTGCCGATCAGCGGCGTCATGGTGGCCGAGCCATCCTGCAATATCGACTTCAAGGCCGTGCTGCCCAGCGCCACGATCACTTGCGGTTTTACACTGGCCAGTTCCTGTTCCAGCCAGTCATGGCAGGCGGCGATTTCGCGTTGTGCTGGCGTCTTGTGCAGGCGGCGCTTGCCGCGTGGTTCCCATTTGAAATGCTTGACGGCGTTGGTCAGATAAATGCTGTCGCGCGCCACGCCCGCCTCCAGCATGGCGCGCTCCAGCACCGCGCCGGCCGGGCCGACAAACGGCAAGCCGGCCAGGTCTTCCTGGTCGCCCGGTTGTTCGCCGACCAGCATGATGGCCGCTTGCGCGGGACCGACGCCGGGCACGGCCTGGGTGGCGCTTTTCCACAGTTCGCAGCGGCGGCACTGGTCCAGCGTGGTGGGCAGTTCGCGCGCGGGCTGGGCGCGTTCGGCGGAGATCGGGATCATCGCTGCGCCGCTGCGCTGGCCGACGGTGGCGGTCTGGCCCGTGCGGCGCTCGCCGTTGGCGGCGCTGCTGACCATGGCGGGCACGATGGCGCCTTCCGGCAGATTTTTCCAGAAGCGCGAGGGGATATGGCTGCGCAGCAGGTCGGCATTCAGGCGCGCGGGGTTGAAGATGCTGCGGTAGTAGGTCAGCCACAGCGCTTCGCCGGCGTCGTCGATATCGGCCGGGCCGCGCTCGGCCGCGCCGCGCATCAGGGCCGGGCCGGCGTGCAGGGTTGTGCCGTCCCACAGCATGGTGGCGGTCGGCGTGGCGATCATCCAGCTGATGGGGCCCATGCGGCGCGCGAAGTGGCGCGCCACTTGCGGCAGCACGTCGTGCACGGGCTCGAACCAGGCCACGAAACGCGGCGCACCCTGCGCTTCTTCGCGCTCGCGGAAACGCACATAGGCGTGCATGTCGTGCTCTTCGCGGCGCACGGCCTTGGCCATGCCGTGCAAGCGCGCGCCATCCGCATCGGCCGGCGAGATCACATCGTGCTGGCCCTGCTGCCAGCGCCACAGCACCTGATATAAAAACGCCCAGCGATCCTGCACATTGAAGCAGGCGGCGCTTTCCAGCAGTTCCACCAGGGATCGCGGCAGGCGCAGCGGCGGCGCGCTGGTATCGGTTGCGTCCGGTGTTGACGAAAACAGGTCGCCGTCGCCGGGCTGCGATTGCCAGGCGATATGGACTGGCGCCACGCCAAGCGCGATCAGCTCCCGCGCTGCAGCACGCCACTCGCCGAACGACTGCGCCAGCCGCACGACCTGGTTCATGCCGCCTGCAGCTCCGGCCACAAGTTCATCTGCTGCGGCGCTTCCGTCATGGCGCGGCGCAGGTTTTCGGAGGTGGTGGTGTCGCGCGCGGGAAAGTAGTCGGCCGTGATGATAAAGGGAGAGATCTTTTTCATGCTGCAGCGCAGGCGCGACAGGTCGGCGTAGCGCACCTGGCGCAGGCGGCGCAGATCGACGATGCGCTGCGCGTTGCGCAGGCCGATGCCAGGCACGCGCGCGATCATGTGCAGCGCGGCGCGGTTCAGGTCCATCGGAAAATGCTCGCGGTGCGCCAGCGCCCAGGCCAGTTTCGGGTCGATATCGAGCGCCAGGTTGCCACCGCTGGCGGGCAGCAGTTCGCTGGCCTGGAAGCCGTAGCTGCGCAGCAAAAAGTCGGCTTGATATAACCTGTGTTCGCGCAGCATCGGCGGCGGCGCCAGCGGCACGCTTTTCGGGCTGTCGGGAATCGGACTGAAGGCCGAGTAATACACGCGCTTGAGTTTATAGCTGCCGTACAGGGTCTCGGCCGTGTTGAGGATCTGCTGGTCGTCGCTGGCGTCGGCGCCGACGATCATCTGCGTGCTCTGGCCGGCCGGCGCGAAACGGGGTGACTTCGGTTCCTCGGCTTTTTCATCGAGCTTGCGGCGGATCGAGCCCATCGCCAGCTTGATGGTGTGCACGCTTTTTTCGGGCGCCAGCTTCTGCACGCTGTCCTGGGTCGGCAGTTCGATATTGACGCTGAGGCGGTCGGCATAGCGGCCCGCCTGTTCGATCAGGGCCGGGTCGGCGTCGGGGATGGTTTTCAGGTGGATATAGCCGCGGAACTGGTGCACCTCGCGCAGCTCGCGCGCCACCTGCACCAGCTGCTCCATCGTGTAGTCGGCCGACTGGATGATGCCGGAACTGAGGAACAGGCCGTCGATGTAGTTGCGCAGGTAAAAGTCGGCCGTCAGTTTCACCACTTCGGCCACCGTGAAGCGGGCGCGCGGCACGTTCGAGGTGCGGCGGTTGACGCAGTACTGGCAGTCGTACAGGCAGTAATTGGTCAACAGGATCTTCAGCAGCGACACGCAGCGCCCGTCCGGCGTATAGCTGTGGCAGATGCCCATGCCCGAGGTGGCGCCAAAGCCGTCCTTGCCGATCGAGTGGCGCTTGGGCGCACCGCTGCTGGCGCAGGACGCGTCGTACTTGGCCGCATCGGCCAGGATTTCCAGCTTGTCCGTCAATTCCATGGGGCACCTCAATACTGTATGTATATACAGTATATCAGGGATGGCCGGCTAACGCCTGCTTGATCCATGCAATGGCAAGACGCTATATATCCGTGTATATTACGCTTCTGTTGATTGCTCACTCTCAAGGATATGACCATGCGCCTGACCTCTGCTGCCCGCCTTCTTGCCGCCGCTTTTTTCATGACCACTGCCGCTACCTCCGCCATGGCCGGCGAAGTGGTGGTGTCGGCTGCGGCCAGCCTGACGAACGCCTTCAAGGATGCGGCGCAAAGCTATGAGGCGCAGTATCCGGGCAGCAAGGTCTCCTTGAACTTCGCCGCTTCGGGTGTACTACTGCAGCAGATCGTCAAGGGCGCACCGGTCGACGTGTTTGCCTCGGCCGACCAGGAAACCATGGACACGGCGCAAAAAGAAGGCCTGGTGCTGCCAGCCGACCGCCATGATTTCGTCAGCAACAGCCTGGTGCTGATCGTGCCGTCGGACAGCAAGCTCGGACTCAGGAACCTGAATGACCTGACGCAGAAAAGCGTGACGCGCGTGGCGATCGCCAATCCGGCCAGCGTGCCGGTGGGCCGCTATTCGGAAGGCGCGCTGAAAAAGGCGAATCTGTGGGACGGCGTGCAGGCCAAGGCCATCAGCACGCAGAACGTGCGCCAGTCGCTCGACTACGTGGCGCGCGGCGAAGTCGATGCGGGCTTTGTGTACGGCACCGACGCGGCCATCATGAAAGACAAGGTCAAGGTGGTGTTCGAGGTGCCGCTGGAAGCGCCGGTGCTGTACCCGATCGCCACCATCAAGGGCAGCGCCAATGCGGCCGAGGCCAAACGCTTTGTCAGCTATCTGCAAACGGCGCCGGCGCAAGCCATCCTGGCCAAATACGGATTCAAAAAACCATAAGCTGATCGCACCGGATGGATATCGCCTGGACCGCGCTGGCCCTGTCGCTGAAAGTGGCGGCATGGGCCACGGCGCTCAATTTGTTGCTGGGCATCGGTACCGGCTACCTGCTGGCCCGCGCCCGCTTTCCCGGGCGCGACCTGCTCGACGCGGTATTGACCTTGCCGATGGTGATGCCGCCCACGGTGCTGGGCTATTATCTGCTGGTGCTGCTGGGCCGGCGCGGCAGCATCGGCATCTGGCTGCAGGAACACTTCGGCATCAACCTGATCTTTACCTGGCAGGGCGCCGTGATCGCTTCCACCATCGTCGCTTTTCCGCTGGTGTTCAAACCGGCGCGGGCGGCGTTTGAAGCGGTCGATGGCCAGCTGGAACAGGCGGCGCGCGTGCTGGGCATATCCGAAATCGCCATTTTCTTTCGCGTCACCCTGCCGCTGGCCTGGCGCGGCATCCTGGCCGGCGTGCTGCTGGGCTTTGTGCGCGCGCTGGGCGAATTTGGCGCGACCCTGATGGTGGCCGGCAGCATACCCGGCAAGACACAGACCCTGTCGGTGGCCGTGTACGAGGCGGTACAGGCGGGCCAGGATGAGGTCGCCAATATGCTGGTACTGATTACCTCGGTGGTCTGCATCGTGGTGCTGCTGTCGGCCGGCACGCTGGCGCCTGGCCGCATCGTTCACAAGTAAAACCATGCAACTCGACCTCGATATCCGCGCCACCTTGCGCTCCGGCAAACGCCATTTTGAGCTGCACGTGCAGTGCAGCTCGACCAGCCAGCGCATCGCCGTGTATGGCCCGTCTGGCGCCGGCAAGAGCATGACCCTGAAGGCAATTGCCGGACTCTTCACCCCGGACGCCGGCCATATCCGCCTCAATGGCCGTACGCTGTTCGATTCCGCTGCCGGCATCAACCTGGCGCCGCAACAGCGCAATGTGGCCTATCTGTTCCAGGACTATGCGCTGTTCCCGCACCTGACGGTACGCCAGAACGTGGGCTTCGGGCTGGCGCGCGGCTGGTTCAATCCGCGCGCGCGTGAGAAACTGGCCAAGGTCGAGCATTGGCTCGATGCGTTTCATTTGCAGGAACTGGCGCACCAGTATCCCGACGAGTTGTCCGGCGGCCAGCGCCAGAGGGTGGCGCTGGCAAGGGCACTGGTGTCGGAGCCGGCCGCGCTGCTGCTGGACGAACCGTTCGCCGCCCTCGATCCGGCCCTGCGTGTCACCATGCGGCTGGAACTGAGCCAGTGGCAGCAGCGCCTGGGCGTGCCGATGATATTGATTACGCACGACCCGGAAGACGCGCGCATCCTCGGCGACCATGTGCTTTACTTGCGCGATGGCCGCATCGACACGATGGAAGAAAACAGACACGAGGTGAAAATTGGATAAGGCAGAAATCGGCCTGCAAGGCTCGGTATGGATGACGGTGGGCGGTGAACACCTCGGTGGCGCCGGCAGGGTGGCGTTGCTGGGCGCGATCGCCGAATGCGGCTCGATCACGCAGGCGGCCAAGGCGGTCAAAATGAGCTACAAGGCGGCCTGGGACGCCATCGACGCGATGAACAACCTGGCCGGCGAGCCGCTGGTAGAACGCCTGGCGGGCGGCAAGGGCGGCGGCGGCACGCGCCTGACGCAGCGCGGGCGCCAGCTGGTCGACAACTTTCGCATCATCGAACGCGAGCACGAGCGCTACCTGCGCCAGCTGGGCAGCCAGGCCGAGGGCATCGCCGACGACCTTTTACTGATACGGAGAATGGCCATGAAAACCACGGCACGCAATCAATTCCTGGGCAAGGTGGCCGAACTGAAGTCTGGGGCGGTCAACGACGAAGTGATCCTGGAACTGCCCGGCGGCCAGCAGATCGTGGCCGTCATCACCCAGGGCAGCAGCGACAGCCTGGGCCTGGCGCCCGGCGTGGAAGCATTCGCGCTGATCAAGGCCTCGTCCATCATCCTGGTGGCGGATGGCGAAGGCGCGCGCTTCTCGGCGCGCAACCAGCTGGCCGGCACCGTCACGCGCGTGCAGACGGGCGCCGTCAATACCGAGGTGGTGCTCGATCTGCCGCGTGGCGGAACCATCGCCGCCATCATCACCAACCAGAGCGCCAGCGAGATGGCAATCGCCATCGGCAGCAAGCTGACGGCGATGTTCAAGGCGTCGAGCGTGATTCTGGGTGTGCCTGCGTAATCCGACAACATTGTTGGCGCCGGTGGTGATGTCGGATTACGCGCAAGCGCTAATCCGACCTTGTATTATTCCTCTCATGCGGTTGGTGGTGTTGCGAACAACATCGACCGCTGTCAAAATTCTT
>NZ_JAFCTQ010000068.1:0-15015 GCF_049896105.1 Janthinobacterium sp. PSPC3-1
TTGCTTCTGTCATTCCCTGCCATCCTCCGTTGAGGACCATAGCTTAAACTGCTGTCTCAAATCGTGGATCCACTATAGGATGAGCGAACTGTTGCTGCGCGCCAACGAAGCCGGAAACTCGGATCAGCCAGCCCTTAGTTGAGTAGTTGCTAAAAAATACTTCAATGTTAAATTTTCGCTAAATCAGCAACCAGAATAATTCTTGTTGCCATTTGCCGTTATGGTATAAGTTCCACCGCGCGGTCCGGTATGGCATGTCTTATCACTTGATTTCTTTGCAGCGACTCCCACCAAGGCAATACTAACTATTGTCCAAAAGATTGTGGTACCTGTCCAGAATGGCTTTTCGGATGAGAACGACGACGAGGAACTTGTCGACCGTCCAGTAGCAGATGACTGCGAGTCGTATTGGCCATTTGTCGAATGTTGACTGTTGGCACTGCGTTCAACGTTGTAGGAGCTATTGGGTGCTGTCGCACAACCGGATAGTAAAGCTGACATCATTAATATTGCTATAAATTTTTTCATAATTCGCAACCAAAAAAGAACTATTTTGCATTTATTTTAATTGGTTTGCAATTAATCAATGAATTATAAGAGTTTATTTTATCCAATGTTGTATTTTGGGAAAAATGAAAAGGGGCGTTCAATCCATTGTCGTTTAGGTCTCGCTCGCGAATCGGCTATGTGCTCCGGAGTGCCTGTAGATATGATCATCCATCAGCTTGGCATGGGTACTCCTTATAAAAGTAATTTAGCGAGTCATAGCCCGGCGCAACACATAACTGAGCGCGTCGACGGCGGCCACCATCAGCAGCATGGCGATGATCACGGTGGCGGCCTGCTGCATCTGGAACAGCGACAGATGGTATTTCAGCATTTGCCCCAGGCCACCGGCACCCACCACGCCCAGGATGGCGGCGGCGCGGATATTGTTTTCCCAGCGATACAGTGTGTAGGACATCATCTGCGGGCTGCACTGCGGCAAGGTGGCGTACAAAAAGGCCACCGCCGGGCGCGCGCCGTTGATGCGCAGGGTGGCGGCCGGCAACGGTGGGCAGTTTTCGAACGCATCGGCAAACAGCCGGCCCAGCACGCCCACCGTATGCAGCGCCAGAGCCAGGGTGCCGGCAAATGGCCCCAGGCCGGCGGCGATCAGCAAAATGGACGCCCATACCAGTTCGGGGATCGAGCGCAAGACGTTCAGGAAGCCGCGCGTGATGTTGCGCGCCAGCACGCCAAAGCGGCCGCTGGCGGGCAGCGCCAGCAGGCCCCCGAGGATGGCGGCAATCACCGTGCCGATGGCCGACATGGCCAGGGTTTCAAAGGTGGCGATGCCTACTTTGGAAAGAAAGGCCGGCGTCAGTTCCGGCGGCGCAAAGCCGTGCAGGAAGTCGGCAGTCGTGTGCACCGCTTCACCGCTGAAGAATTCGCCCCATTTCAAGGGCAGGCTGGCAAAGCTGGCGACGACCAGCAGCACCAGGCCCGCCAGCAAGCACCAGGTCGACCAGCGTACCGGTTCCGCGACCGGCAGGGGCGGCAGTGTGAAATCGTGCTTCATGACAGCCTCCGCCGCAGCATGGCCGACACCGCATCGGCGCCGGCCACCAGCAGCACGAATACCATCAGCATGGTGGCCAGCTCGCTGCCGGCCATCATCTTCATCGATTCATCCATGCGCTGGCCCAGGCCACCGGCGCCAACAAAACCCATCACCACCGAGCCGCGGATCGCGCATTCCCAGCGGTAAATCGTGTACGACACCAGTTCGGCGGCCGACTCCGGCAGGGCGCCATACAGCAGGGCGGTCAGCCGGCCGCTGCCATTGTTCAGCAAGGCATTGCAGGCGGAAGCGTCCGACGATTCGAGGATTTCCGCATACACCTTGCCCAGCATGCCGCAGTAGGTGAGGGCGATCGCGATCACGCCGGCCGTGGGGCCCAGGCCGACGATGCGCACCAGCAGCAGCGCCCAGACCAGTTCCGGCACGCTGCGCAGCAACACCAGCAGGGTACGCACGCCATGGCGCAGGGCGGCCGCCAGCGGCGACACCCGGCCAGTGCCGATGCGTGAAATGGACAGGCGCTCGGTGACCAGCAGGGTCAGCGGTATCGCACCCAGCATGGCCAGCGCCATGCCGGCCGTCGCCATGGCGATGGTTTCCCAGCTCGACACCAGCACCAGTTGCAAAAAATCGGCAGAATGGGCCGGCGGCACGAAGCTGGACAGAAAATTCCAGGTCGCTTCCAGGCTTTGCTCGTCCCATAAGATCCAGGGCTTGAATTCGGCCTGCACCAGCATCGGCCACAGCACGATCACTATCACGGCCGCCGTGATGAGGCGGTCGCGCCAGGCCGGATCGCGCGGCATGGCCGGTTTTGCTGCCGTCAGCAATGGGGCCTCGCCGCTTCGAGTTTTTCCGCGACAGGGTCGAATTCTGGTGCGGGGTCCGCCTTGTTTTGATACAGTGCGGAGATCATCGCGTCGGTCACTTGCGTGGCGGGCGCATCGAATACCATCTGCCCATCGCGCAGGCCGATAATGCGGGGAAAGCAGGCGCGGGCGATCTCGACTTGGTGCAGGCTGCAAATCAAGGTCGCGTTGCGCGCCGTGGCTTCTTCCTGCAGCACGGCGATGGTCTGCACGGCCAGGGTGGGGTCGAGCGCCGACAACGGTTCGTCGACCAGGAACACCTGTGCGTTCGACACCAGCGCGCGCGCCATGCCGCAGCGCTGGCGTTCGCCGCCGGACAGGCGGTCGACGCGCGCGTACAGCTTGTCCTGCAGATTGAACTTGCCCAGCGCTTCCCAGGCCGCGCGCGGGTCCGTCGGCGCCAGCAGCGAACGCATCGCCGTCCACAAGGTCCATTGCGGCAGCCTGCCGGCCAGCACCGCGTTGACCACGCGCTGGCGCGGCGGCAAGGGCGGGGTTTGCGGCGCCAGGAACAGGCGCGCGCGCAAGGCGTGGCGTTCGCCGCTGGCCAGTTGCCACGGTGCCGCGCCGAGAATGTTCAGGGTGCCGGACTCGGGCCGCAGCGCGCAGGCCAGGGTATGCAGCAAGCTGGTCTTGCCGGCGCCCGACGGGCCGATCAGGGCGATCTGTTCACCTTGAGCCACGTCCAGGCTGAGTTCGCGCAGCGCCAGCGCATTGCCGGCGGCGCCCGCGTGGTGGACGCTGACTTTATGAAGTTGGAATGTCATGCTTGTGAGATCAGTAGGTCGGATTAGGCCGGAGGCCGTAATCCGACAACATTGTTGGCGTCCCTGGTGGTGTCGGATTACGCGGCTTCGCCGCTAATCCGACCTACGGTAAAACGCGTTGACGTAAATTACTTCAACAACTTCGCATCACGCGCAGCCGCTTCGATATCCTTGTAGTTCTCGGCCTTGGTCGGGATGAACTTGGTGGCGCGCTGCAGCTCGAGGATTTCCTTGCCTTCAGGCGTGGATGGGTCCAGCGCCAGGAAGGCGTCGGTCAGCTTCTGGCGCACGGCCGGGTTCATGTCCGAGCGCACGCTCCAGTTGTAGTCGTAATAGCCGGGCGTGGTGTAGAACACGCGGACCTTGGCCGGGTCGACTTTTTTCGATTCGACCAGTTTTTCCCATACCGAAATATTCAGCGTACCCGCATCGACCTTGCCGCCAGCTACGGCCGCCACGGTGGCGTCATGCGCGCCCGAGAACGCGATGCGCTTCATGTCGGTGTCCGGATTGATCTTGGCGGCCAGCAGGTAGTAGCGCGGCATCAGGTGGCCCGAGGTCGACGATTCGGAACCGAAGGTGAAATTCTTGCCTTTCAGGTCGGACAATTGCTTGATGTCGGGGTTGGTGGTGACGAACACGGAACGGAACTTGGTGTCTTCCTCGCGCTGCACCAGCGGCACGATCTTGCCGCCGCTGCGCACGTTCGCTTGCACGAAGGTAAAGCCGCCGAACCAGACCATGTCCAGCTTGTGGTTGATCAGGCCTTCGACGGACGCGGCGTAATCGGTCACGGGCGTAAATTCCACCTTCATGCCCAGTTTTTTCTCCAGGTAGCTGCCCAGTGGCTTGAACTTGCGCTGCAGTTCGGTCGGCGCTTCGTCGGGAATCGCCGAGACGCGCAAGACTTGCTGCGCCTGGGCGATGCCGCTGTGGATGGCCAGGGTGGCGGCGACGGTGGCCAGGATGGCGGGGAATTTGGAGAACGTTGTCATGCGATTACCTTTTAGGTTATTTATTAAAATACGGAAACGCCAGTACTGCCTGCCTGCATCTCGCCGATGACCGCCGCTTCCGCAAAGCCTTCGGCGCGGAAAATCGCCAGCACCTGTTCCACGGCTTCCGGTGCGCACGACACCAGCAGCGGGCCGGCCGTTTGCGGGTCGGTGAGGATGGCCTGGTCGACGCTGTTCAGCGATGGGGCCAGCGATACCTGCTCGCCATAACCCTGCCAGTTGCGCCCGGACGCACCGGTGACATTGCCTTGCTCGGCCAGTTGCCGCACTTGCGGCAGCAGTGGCACCTGCTCAAGAGCAATGCGCGCCTGCAGCCCCGCGCCGCGCGCCAGTTCCAGCGTGTGACCCAGCAGGCCAAAGCCGGTGACGTCGGTCAGCGCATGCACGCCGTCCAGCAGGGCCAGTTTCTTGCCTGGCGTATTCAATTTGGTGGTGTTGTCTATCATGGCCGCGTAGCCGTCGGCATCGAGCGCATTCTTTTTCAGCGCCGCTGACAGCACGCCCACGCCGATCGGCTTGCCCAGCACCAGCTGGTCGCCGGCGCGCGCACCCGCGTTGCGTTTGACTTGCGACGGGTGGACCAGGCCCAGCACGACCAGGCCGTAGATCGGCTCGACCGAATCGATGGTGTGGCCGCCAGCGATCGGAATGCCGGCCTGGGCGCACACGGTTTCGCCGCCCTTTAAAATCAGGCCGATGGTTTCCACCGGCAGCTTGTTGATCGGCATGCCGACCAGGGCCAGCGCCATGATCGGCGTGCCGCCCATGGCGTAGACGTCGGAAATGGCATTGGTGGCGGCGATGCGGCCAAAATCGAACGGGTCGTCGACAATGGGCATGAAGAAATCGGTGGTGGCGATCAGCGCCTGCTCGTCGTTGAGCTGGTAGACGGCGGCGTCATCGGCTGTTTCGATGCCGACCAGCAGTTCTTTCGGCATCGGGAAACCGCCGCTGCCTTTTAATATCTCGGCCAGCACGCCCGGCGCGATCTTGCAGCCGCAGCCGCCGCCATGGGCAAATTCGGTCAATCGGATCGGTGCTGCAATGCTATCTGACATGGGAGTTCCTGCTGATGTTGGTGTTGTTGCTGACGATAGTACACAAGCTGAGCGCAGCTTGCTTAAAAGCAGCATCGGAGATATCGGGCAGCACCAGCGGCGATGCCTGTTCGTAGCGACGGAAGTTGCGCTTGATCGACTGCCGGTAGCCGGGGTCGTAATGCTGGACCAGCAGCTCTTCGACCAGTTCGCTCATGCGGCCGGCCAGCGCCAGTTGCTGCCAGTGGCCGATTTTCTCGCGGCCATGCAGCTGCGTCAACAGCGCCAGCTGCACATTGAGTTTTTCCGGGTCGCCAACAAAGTGATCATAGTCTTGCATCAGCAGCTGCACGCGGTGGGCGGTCGACAGTTGCACGGCGGTGCAGTCGGCGGCGCGCATCTTGTCCATCAGCGCGTCCGGCACGCGCAATCGGCCGACCTTCTTGCTTTCGGATTCGATAAACACGGGTTTGCTGGCATCAAAGTGGCGCAGCTGCTGCCACAAGCCGCTTTCAAACGCTTTTTGCGAGGGCTGGTCCGCCGTCGGCAAGCCGCCCAGCACCGAGCCGCGGTGGGCCGCCAGGTGTTCCAGGTCGATCACCTGCGCGCCTTGGTGCTCCAGCACCTGCAGCAAACGGCTCTTGCCGCTGCCGGTGGGGCCGCACAGCACATTGATGAAGTCGAACGCGGCGGGCAGGGTGGTCAGTTCGGCGTTCACATGGCGCCGGTATTCCTTGTAGCCGCCGTCGAGCTGGACCACGGGCCAGCCGATGCGCGCCAGGATATGCGCCATGCTGCCGCTGCGGTTGCCGCCGCGCCAGCAATACACCAGCGGCTTCCAGTCCTGCGGATGACCGAGAAAGTTTTCTTCGATATGGCGTGCAATATTTTTCGCCACCAGCGCGGCGCCCAGTTTTCTCGCCTCGAAGGCGCTGGTCTGCTTGTACAGCGTGCCGACCTTGATGCGTTGCTCATCGTCCAGCACAGGTAGATTGATGGCGCCAGGCAAGTGATCTTCGGCAAATTCGGACGGACTGCGCACATCGAGAATGGCGTCGAATTCATGCAGGCGCGGCAGGATCTCGGCGAAGGGCAAAACAGCGGGGTATTTCATACTGGCGGCGCCGGGTGGACTGGTGAAGCCGGTATTATCCCCGATAAACGGCTTTCACGTTCGCGCCTAAGCGAGCACATGCCCAATCACGGGCGCCAGCAGGACGGTGACCACGCCCGAAAAAATCATGGTCAGGCTGGCCACCGCGCCTTCTTCCGTGCCGACGCGGCGCGCCACCGACAGGCCAAAGCCGTGCGCGGCCGCGCCATACGGGGCGCCGCGGGCGATGCGCATGCGCAGCGGCAGCAGTTTCAACAGCGGCTTGCCCAGCATCAGGCCGAACAAGCCCGTCATTACCACGAAGATGCCCGTCAGCTGGGCCGAGCCACCCATCTGGCGCGACGCCTCCAGCGCAAACGGCGTGGAGACCGACCGCGCCAGCAGGCTGCGCGCCATGTCGCCATGCACGCCCAGCAGGCGGTCCAGCAGCAAGGTGGCGGCCAGCGAGGCCACGATGCCGGCGCAGCTGCCCAGCGACAAGGCCAGCCAGTGCTTGCGGATCAGCTTGCGTTCCTGGAAGATCGGCAGCGCAAACGCGACGGTGGCGGGACCCAGCAGCCAGGGCAGCCAGCGCGTTTCGCCAAAATAGGTACTGAAAGGCGTGGCGGTGGCTTGCACGATGATAATCAGTATGGCCGAGGTGCAGATGGCGGGCGTGAGCAAAAAGTGCGGATGGTGGCGGTGCAGGGCCTGGTTGGCATAGAACAGCACCAGCGTCAGCAGCAAAAACAGCAGCGACAGGGTCAGCGTATTCATGGGGCCGTCCTTGCGGCGCGCTGGCGCAGCAGTTTTTTCAGGCGCAGGCGGCGCTCGATGCGGCATACCCATTCCACCGTAAAGGCCGTCGCCAGCATCACGCACGCAAAGCCCAGCCCTATGTCGAGCAGCAAGATCAGGCCCTTGGCCTTGATCAGCTCGGTAAATTGCACCACCGAGACCACCAGCGGTATAAAGAACAGCAACATATTGGCCAGCAGCCAGTTGGCGCCCAGTTCCACCGCCGCTGGCCTGACCCAGCCCGAGGCCAGCAATGCCACCAGCAGGAACATGCCCACCACGCCGCCCGAAAAAGGCAAATGCAAAGCGGCAGCCGCATGGTCGGCGGCCCACCAGGCAGCGATCAGCACACCCACCTGCCACAGCGTTTGCGCGGGCCGGCGCCAGGCCGGTGTGCTGGCTGGAGGCAAGGCGGGACTGGAACAGTTGGCGTGCATGGCAGGCTTTCAATGGCGGAAGATTGCATTGTAGGTTGCCATGATTAAAAGATAAAATGACTTAAACTTATGAAGTTCATTCGATATTGGAATGCATGATGGATATCCGCTCGCTGCGCTACTTCGTCGAAGTCGTGGAACAGAACAGCTTTACACGCGCGGCCAGCAAGCTGCACGTGACGCAACCCACCGTCAGCAAGATGATCGCGCAGCTGGAACAGTCGCTGGACCTGGCCTTGCTGGACCGGGTGGGCAAGCGGTTTACCCTGACCGACGCGGGCAAGGTGGTGCTGTCGCGCGCCCATGAATTGCTGGCCCTGCATGCGGAATTGAAGGTGGAATTGCGCGACTTGCAGCACCTGGAGCGGGGCGAGCTGCGCGTGGGCGTGTCGCCGCAAACCCATACGGTGATTGCGCCGTGGCTGGCCGAGTATCACCAGCGCTATCCGGGCATCGAACTGAAAATGGTCGAAAGCGGTACCCAGGCGATCGAACGCGACTTGCGCAAGGGCAGCATCGAGCTGGGCACCATGCTGGACTATCCGGGCAACGTCGCCAGCTGGCAGGAGTTCGAATCACTGCCGCTGGTGCGCTCGCCCTTGTGCCTGCTTGCGCCGCCCGATTCAGGCTGGCAGGGGCGAAGCGCGGTGGCCCTGGCGGAGCTGGCGGACAGTCCGTTTGTCTTTTATGGCGACGCCTTTGCGCTGAACGAGATCGTGCTGGACGCCTGCCAGCGCGCCGGTTTCGTGCCACGCATTACCAGCCGCAGCGGCCAGTGGGACTTTATCGCCTCCCTGGTGCGCCTGGGCGTGGGCGTGTGTTTGCTGCCGAAGATGTTCTGCGACACCCTGGACCCCAGCCAGTTCGCCATTGTGCCCCTGCTTGATCCGCCGGTGGAATGGAATCTGATGCTGGCCTGGCGCCGCGCCGGCCGCCTGTCGTTTGCCGCCCGTGCCTGGCTGGACCTGGTGCGCGCGCATATGGGCAATGCCGTGCCCGCAGTGCGATTACAATAGGCGACCGCAACCACTCCACCAGAACATGCACACCACCGTCACGACCAAACTCAGGCGCACAACCACTTCCATGCTGCTGGGATTGGCATGCACGGTCGGGCTGATGAGCGAAATGGGTTATGCCCAGGCCGCCATCCCCGTCTATGGCTTTCTGGTAAAAAATACCTATCCGCACGATCCGCGCGCCTTTACCCAGGGCCTGCTGTTCAAGGACGGCCATCTGTATGAAAGCACGGGCCAGAACGGCCAGTCCTCGTTGCGCAAGGTGGACCTGAAGACGGGCAGGGTGCTGCAGCGCGAAATGCTGGACCAGAACGTTTTCGGCGAAGGCATCACCGATGTGGGCGACGAGATCATGGCGCTGACCTGGACCACGCAGACCGGCTATGTGTTCGACCAGAAAAGCTTCAAGCTCAAGCGCAAGTTCGAGTACCAGGGCGAAGGCTGGGGCCTGGCCAGCGATGCAAAATATGTCTACATGAGCGACGGCAGCGCCGCCATCCGCGTGCTGAACCCGAAAACCATGGCCGAAGTGCGCCGCTTCGACGTCAAGGCCGAGGGCAAGCCGATCGCGCGCCTGAACGAACTGGAAATCGTCGACGGCCAGCTGTTTGCCAATGTCTGGGGCGCCGACGTCATCGCCCGCATCGACCCCGCCAGCGGCAAGGTGGTGGGCTGGATCGACCTGACCGGCCTGCTGCCGCCGGCCCAGCGCGGCACCGAAAACCCGGACGCCGTGCTGAACGGCATCGCCTGGGACAAGCACGGCAAGCGCCTGTTTGTCACCGGCAAGCTGTGGCCCAAGCTGTTCGAGATCGAGCTGATCGAGATACAGCGGCATTGATGCGGGCGATGGGCAACGTTAGTTGAGGCATCAGGTTCCAGGTCGCGGGACGATATAACACGATAGGTGTTTCATCACGTGCGCGGAAAGGCGTGTACCTTGTCTGGCTGGACTTGGCCAACCTCGACGCCATCGAGGTGATAGATCGAAATGCTCACATTGCCATGGGCAATTTCCTGAATCAGAGATTCCATTTTGCGTCCTTCGGTCCATTCGACCTTGCCAGCCACCAGCGCTGTCGCCTCGAGCAAGCATGCGGAGAGCAATATTCTCCTGGCGTCGAGTATTGAGCGCCAGCCCGGATAGTTGGGCTGGTAGCGCATGTAATGCGCAGACACCCGATTGCGCTTTCCTGCGGCCATCACAGTGACTATTGAATCGATAGTCACTAGCCAGTGCAGCGCGGCGCACAGCTTATACACGCGCGCGATTTGCAAAATCTATCCAATTGTCATCGTTGTAAGGAAAAACACTGTTTTTTCGAGGCAGGATGGTGACTGAATCGGTAAAAAGCGTTCTTTTTCGCGGCATTTAAATCTTGACGTAAGAATATCTTTTCACGAAGTATCATATTCCAGCCTTTCCCGGCGCCACGCAGAATGGCGCGGGCAGGGCATCCATCCGATACGCAATCTTCCCGTGGAGAGACCAGCATGAAAATGCCCGAAGCAGGCAGTACCCAGTCGCCGATCAAGCACCGTCCGCTCGACCAGTTGGCCACCGATACGGCGGCCGTGCGCGCCATTGCGCAGGCGGCCGTCAGCGTGGAGCTGTTTACCATCCCGCTGTACATGGCCACCATGTATTCGATTTACGGCACGCACCAGATCAATTCCAAGGGCGTGCGCTACTACGAAGGCCGGCAATGGCCGGGCATGAGCACCACCGCGCGGCCCGAGTCGAAAGAGCAAAAGGCCTTCAACATCATCTTCAGCGTGTTTATCCAGGAAATGCTGCACCTGCAGATGGCGTCGAATATCGCCACCGCGATCGGCGCCGCGCCGTGCTTCACGGGTGCGGAACTGCAGAACCAGCAGCATGGCTGGACCTGCTACGGACCAGATCTGACCACGATTCCGCATATCGTCGACCTGAAGGACACCTCGGGCTACAGCAAGGTGCGGGTCAACCTGGAAGAGCTGAACGAGAACCAGTGCGAGCTGTTCCGCGCCATCGAGCAGCCGGAAAAGCAGGCGCGGGAGCAGCTGCGCGCCTTCGACAAGCTTGATCACACCAAGTATTTCCCGCAAGTGCCGCTGGACGGCTGGACGCCGGGCAAGCATGTGCACGACCTGCCCCTGTTCGGCACCATCGGCTATATGTACGAATGCTATGCGGCCTATATCAGCATCGAGTACACCGATGGTGAAACCCTGTGGCAGAAGCTGTTCGTCAATAACTCGGTGCAGCAAGACATGTTCAACACCACCGTCAAGGGCCATGAAAAGGCCGAGTTCCCCCGCTTCGACACCAGCTTCGGGCCGAATGTCCAGGATGGCGGCAATATCACCTCGTTCAACAAGGCGATCGACATGATGGCCGCGATTACCGACCAGGGCGAGGGCAGCGATGGCGCCATCAAGCGCTACCGCCGCAACGTGGGCGCCATGCTGATGGCGGTGCAACCCGATTACCGCGAGGACGATGCGGCGCTGAAGGTCGATTATCCCTCCTACAGCAACGACGGCGGCGACGCCGAGTCGCGCGACGCGGCGGCCCGCCACGACAGCGCCAAATATGATCACTACGAGCGCTTCGGCCATGTGAAGCACATGCTGCCGGTGAAGACCTGGGCGCAATGGCATGCGGAAGGCCATGTCTGGGACGCGGCCATGCTGACCAACGAGCACTATAATCAGGCCACGGCGCCGCAGAATATTCCCGGCCCCGACGATGTGGCGGGCGCGCTGAACCGCTTGAAAGACAAGTCCGACACCCTGACGATGCTGAGCACGGTCGCCAACGGCGCCATCTACGGCATCACCTCGGTGCTCGATACCTACTGGCAAGACCAGAGCACGGCGTTTCCGTATCCGTCGATGGTCGGCGCCGGTGACCGCATGGCGCTGTGCTGGGCCGTGCTGGGCCAGGCGCCCAACCTGGCAACGGGCGTGCCGGTGCGCGACAAGGACATCCTGTACCACGCCTGCCAGGGCATGCACCTGGAAGGCGAGGCCGAAGCCACCTGCGCGGCGCTGGCCGTCTACCATACCTGTCGCGGCTCGAACGGCTGCCATGCCCAGGGCGGCTGCGGCTTTGCCCAGCTCGATACGGGTGGCGGCCAGTGCGGCGGCTCGTCCTGTGGCCATTCGGCCAAGGTAACCAAGGTGGCGGGCAATCTGTGCGGCGCGCCCAAACCGCCGCCACCGGTGCCGGCGGACGACGTCTACAGCGCACCAAGCGACAACAAATGCGCCACCTTCGGCGGCTGTGCCGTGCCGATTTCGGCCTCCCAGCTGTACCCCAACGCCACGCCAGGCACCATGACCCTGTACAACTTCGGCCCGGGCCCGGACCACAAGTCGGAATCCCTGGGCCAGACCGTCAGCTTCGCCCTTGGCGAAAGCGTGTATGACAAGGCCTGGGAAGCGTATGTCAAGGTGATGGCGGCGCGCGGCGCAACCCCCGCAGCCAAGCCGGCGCCGACCGATTTGCGCATGGCCCTGCCACCGTCGACCTGATGATGGCCGCCAATAAACTGGCGGCTCCCCGCCTGGGCCTGCCGCATCTGGGCCTGGGCGTCGGGCTGCGCCCGCAACACTACCAGCACATCCTGGAACACGGACCGCAGGTGGACTGGTTCGAGATCATCAGCGAGAACTTTATCGACAACCATGGCTATGGCCGCCATGTATTGGAGCAAGTGGCGGCGCAAGTGCCGATCGTCATGCATGGCGTGTCGCTGTCGATCGGCAGCAGCGATCCGCTCGACCTGCGCTACCTGGCCAAGCTGCGCCAGCTGGCCGAGGAGGTGCGGCCGGCCTGGATTTCTGACCATCTGTGCTGGACCGGTGCCGCCTCCGTCAACAGCCACGACCTGCTGCCGCTGCCGCTGGACGAGGCCAGTTTTCGGCATGTGGCCGCGCGCGTGCGCCAGGTGCAGGATTTCCTCGGCCGTCCGCTGATCCTGGAAAACCCCAGCACCTATGTCGAGTTCGCCAGCTCCAGCATGCCGGAATGGGAATTCCTGGGCCGCCTGGCCGAAGACACGGGCTGCGGCCTGCTGCTGGACGTGAACAATGTGTACGTCAGCGCGCACAACCACGGCTACGACGCGGCGCACTATATCCGCCAATTGCCGCACCGGCATATCGTGCAACTCCACCTGGCTGGCCCCACCGATTGCGGCGAGGTGCTGATCGACACGCATGACGCCCCCGTGCCGGCTGCTGTCTGGCGGCTGTATGCGCTGGCGCAGCGGCTGACGGGCGGCGTGTCGGCGCTGCTGGAATGGGATGCGAATATCCCGCCGTATCCGCAGCTGCTGGCGGAACTGGCCAAGGCGCGCGCGGCCGAACGGGGCGAGTTTTCGGACGAAGCACCGTTGGTGCCTGCGCGCGGCGCCGTGTCCAGCCCGCTCAGCTTTCACCTGGGAGATGTCCATGCATGAATCCGAGCAACAATCGCTGGCGCGGCTGCAGGCCTGGTTTTTGACGGCCATGACGGCGCCCGGCGGCGCGCAGCGCGGCATGGAACTGGCACAGCATCACCATGGCCTGAGCCGGGACGAGGTGTTCAAGAGCGCGGCCGGCCGCCAGGCGCGCCTGCATATCTACGCCGACGGCTATGTGCAGCGCCTGCTCGAATGCCTGCAGGTCGATTTCCCCGTGCTGCGCAAGACCATGGGCGCGGAACTGTTCGACTTTTTCGCCCGCGCCTATGTCTGGCGCCACCCCTCGCGCTCGCCCACCTTGTATGACCTGGGGGGCGGCTTTGCCGATTTCCTTGCGGCCAGCCAGCCGGCGGGCGGTGGCGAACAGCTGCGCTTTCCCGTTGAGCTGGCCCGGCTGGAACGCGCGCGCAGCGAGGCGGGCAGGGCGCGGGGACTGGAGCAGCGGGCGGCGGTGTCCATGCCGGACCTGGCCTGGCTCACCGGCGGCGAGACGCGGATACGGCTGGCGCCGTGCACGCGCCTGCTGTCCCTGTCGTTTTCCCTGCAGGCATTCTGGCGCGAAGCACAGGCCGCCCCCGATGACGCCATGCCGCCCCAGCCCGCACCGGGGCCCGGCCATGTCGCCATCGCGCGCTTGCATTATCGGCTCGGCATGCACAGCTTGCTGCCGTGGCAATTTCATTTGCTGCAGGCGGCAAGCGACGATGCCGGCAGCCTGCAGGCCTGCGCTTTGCATGCAGCCCGTCAGTGCGCCTTGCCGGTCGACCAGGTGCTGGCCGACGCCATGTTGTGGCTGCCGCTTGCCGCAGCAGCCGGTATCACTTGCGGCGAGGATTGAGACGCGGTCGCCAGATGCAAGAAAGGCCGATCGGATCGGCCTTTTTTACAACAAGATGGACAAGCATCAGCGGTAGAACGCTTCGACCTTGCCTTTCAGTTTGATTTGCAGCGGGCGGCCGCGGCGGTCCAGCGACTTGGTCGAGGCAACCTTGATCCAGCGTTCGCTGATGCAATATTCTTCGACATCGAGGCGTTCCTTGTCGTTGAACTTGATGCCCACGTCGTTTTCAAACACGGCGGCGACGTGATAAGGGCTGCTGGGGTCGATCGACAGGCGATCGGGCAATGGGGGTAAGGTAGTGGTATCGTTCATGGGCGTCATTATCGCGCAGAATGCGCCAGCAGACAACGGCTGCATGCTGCGCAATAAAACAGCCAGGCCGGCAAGTTTGCCGGCCTGGCTGTCGCTAGCGAAGCTGTGCTGGTCCGGCTGGACCGCAAGGCTTAGCGCTTGGCGTCATTCTTGTGGCTTTGACGGCCGGCTTCCACGTGCTGCTCATGCGTGCCGCCGCGCGAGCCGGAGCTGGAACCCGAGCCGGACGCCGACTGCTGATTGCCTTGCGAGCGGTCGGACTGCTGGTTGCCCTGTGCATTGCCCGATTGTTGCGAGGCGCCACCGCGATTGGCATCGTTCTTGTGGCTTTGACGGCCCGCTTCCACGTGCTGCTCATGGGTGCCGCCTTGCTTGCCGGCGCCTTGTTGGCTACCTGACTGTTGATTGCCGGACTGTTGATTACCTTTTTGCATGGTATCGGCTTGCTTGTCCGACGACGATTTGCTGGTCTGGTTCGATTTGTTCGAGTTCATGATAGTTTCCTTTGTAAGTGGGATACATATGCATGACAGCCTCTGGCTGCCTGGCCTGCTTGCTTCCGATGCGCCGTCCCTTGGCGTGCAATGGAGGGCGCCGTCGGAGAAAACATTGTCACCGCCATGGCCCAGTCTGTGCATAGGGATACAGGCTGCTGGCATGTAGGAAAGTTCTGTGGTACAAGGCAACCATTTCTGAATCGTATTTTTTTTACAGGTATGATTTCTATCTAAGGAAGCGCTGATCAATTCGGTTTTCTGACGAGGCTGGCGCGCCAAATACCCGACCGGCAAGCCGTTCAAGCCCGTTT
>NZ_JAFCTQ010000069.1:0-14762 GCF_049896105.1 Janthinobacterium sp. PSPC3-1
TTCTTGTTGTCATGTTCAACTCCTCAGGTGGTGTATTTTCCACCTATCGAGGTGTCCGAGCAAATTAGACCACAGCATTCTGGTAGGGGAACGCACAGAATTCGGAAGAATCGGGCGCTAAGCCAATCTCGGCTGGTTTCCCCTGTATTTTGCAGCTGGCTGCCGGCGGCGTTCTCCTCGAATGGGAAGCTCGCAGAATTCGGCACGTTATACACTGGCCTTACAAAGCAAATCTAGAAAAGGTCTGCAATGTGTCACTGAATTGCCGTATACAAGACCTTGCTCTTCATCCCCTTTGCACACCAACGCGACAATTCGTTTGCCGACCAGTTTTATGCGTTGGCACGACAAGTCCGCCCCGTGTAAGTGTCACGTGACTTAGTAGCGACTGCTGTGTCGTTGAATCGCTAACGCGACAGAACCCTCGAAATAGCGCCGCAGCGCCTCCGCGTAGAGCGTGCCGAACGCTTGCGACGACTTCCCCGAGCCGGACACGCCGGTAAACACGACGAGCGCGTCGCGCGGAATATCGACATCGACGTTCTTGAGGTTGTGTTCTCGCGCGCCTCGTACGCGCCCGAAGCCGCGCTGGCTTTCCGCGGTTTGATCGACGGGCAGGGTGTTCATGCGTTGCGACGCAAGGAAGTCCCGCACCCGAACCCGACGCGGCTACGATGGCAGCTTCGCCGCGAGTACATCGATGTTCATGATTTCCGGCGATTTGGCGAAGAGATCAGGCGCCTTCGCCATTAGCGCCTCGGCTACTTTGCCCGACAGGTGCGCCTGGCGGCCGGCGTCGTCGGGGAACGCATCGAAGATGCCGTACACCGACGGCGCGATTTTCAGACCGAACCACGCGATCGTCGCGGGTTCCTGCTCGACGAGCGGCAGTCCGCCCATCAGGAAGCTTTCGACTTCCTGCTCCTTGCCCGGCTTCGCTTCGAGCCGGACGAACAACGCTGTTTTGACCATGCCTGCCTCCTTGTTGATGCCGTTTGCGGGTATTGACGGGAACCCCCTATGATCTCTAAACGCGGCGGCACGGTCGGCCTCGTCGATGTACCAGGTGCCCTGGCCGATTACCGCGACGTCGCGCCTCATGCAACCGAACCGGCGCCGTTCCATGTTCTCGCTTGCGCTCCTCACGATATCACTCAGCATGCCGCTGCCCGCGCGCAGTGCAAAACAGCTTGATCTTTTCCCGATTGAATGCGGGGATATCGTCGGGGTTGCGGCTCGTGACCAGGTTTTGGTCGACGACCACCTCCTGATCCACCCAGTCCGCTCCGGCATTCTTTAGGTCGGTTTTGAGCGACGGCCAAGAGGTCAAGCGTCGGCCGTGCGCCGCGCCGGTCTCGATGATGGTCCACGGGCCGTGGCAGATCGCTGCCACCGGCTTGCCGTCATCGAAAAAGGCCTTTGCGAAAGCCACCGCTTTCGGCTCCGTCCGAAGCGCATCCGGGTTCAAGACGCCGCCTGGCAGGAGGAGCGCGTCGAAATCTTGGGGCTTGGCGTGGTCAAGGGCGACGTCGACCGGGAACTCGTCTCCCCATTTCGTGAAGTTCCAAGCGTGGACGTGCTTATTCCTAGGCGAGACGATGCGCGTCTCTGCGCCGGCTTCGTCGAGCGCCTTACGAGGCTCGACCATTTCGACTTGCTCAAATCCTTCCTCAATCAGGATTGCGATCTTCAGCGCACCGGGAATTGAACGGCGCCACGCCGCTGCAACGGTTCATCGCCGGCCCCAGCGTGATGCGCGACTGTCCCGATTCGGCAGCCTTGCGGCGCCACTTCTGCATCGAGGTCAAACGCACCCAACGCCGCAGCGATGGCACCGTATCGCTGGACGGCATCCGCTTCGAGATCCCGCAAGTGTTCGGCCACCTGCGTGAACTGCGCCTGCGCTATGCGCGCTGGGATCGCAGTTGCGCCGACATCGTCGATCCCCGTAGCGGGGACGTGCAGGCCATCTATCCGCTGGACAAGACCCGGCACGCCGATGGCCGGCGCCGGCCGATCCCCCAACCCATGGGCGTTTCATCGCTGCCGGTGACGGCGCTCAAAGGCGAACGTAAAAGCGCCCGGCAAGGCGATGGCCGCGCTCCGCTGATGCGCCACTGGCAGGCGCAATTCGCCGCCACGGGCGTGCCGCCGGCCTATCTTGAGCTCGATGAAACCTGTCACGACCCGGAGCACAAAGCATGAACCGCATCCTGTTGACCCAGTATGGCCTGAAGTGGAATCCCTTCAGCACCGAGTTGCCCAGCGAAGCCTTGTATCTGTCGCCGAAGATCAGCGACTTCCTCTGGCGCATCGAGAACGTCCATGTGCGCGAAGGCGGCTTCGCCCTGATCACGGGCGACCCGGGCACCGGCAAGAGCGTGGTGCTGCGCGCCTTGGCCGACCGGCTTGAGCGCCAGGCCGACTTGACGGTCGGCGTGCTCAATCATCCACAAAGCAATCTGGGTGACTTCTACCGCGAGCTGGCAGAAGTGTTTGGTGTCGCGCTCAAGCCCAGCAACCACTGGGGCGGCTTCAAGACCTTGCGTGAGCGCTGGGTCAGCCATCTTGCGGCGACCCGCGTGCGCTGCTGCCTGCTGATCGACGAAGCCCAGGAGATGAGCCCGAAGACATTGCTTGAGTTGCGGCTGCTGGCGTCGGCACGCTTCGACTCGCAACCCCTGCTGGCCGTCATCCTGGCCGGCGACGGACGCTTGTCCGATGCCCTGGCGCGCGATGAATTGCTGCCGCTGGGCACCCGCATCCGGGTCCGGCTGGCCCTGGACTACGCGTCACGGGAGGAGTTGAGTGCCTGCCTGAATCATCTGCTCGACAGCGCCGGGGCCGCCACGTTGATGAGCGCGACGCTCAAGCACACGCTGTGCGAACGCGCCGGCGGCAACTATCGCGTGATGACCAACATGGCGGCGCAATTGCTGGCTGTGGCGGCGCAGCGCCAATTGCCCAGCCTCGACGACAAGTTGTATCTGGACGTGTTCGCGGCGCCCAGTTCCGCCACCAATTCGACGCGGCGCAATAGCCGCGGCCACGCTTAGGAGCCGATCATGATGAAGAAGAAAATGAGCCCGTCGCCGCGCAGGGTTCGGCGGCCAACAGTCATGCTGGAGATCGAGTTGCCGACGCTGTCGGACGAAGCCGCCGCCGCCGTGGCCGATGTGCTGGTGCAGCTGTATCACCGCTTCGAGGCCACCTACTACGCCCAGATCCTCAACCACCATGCCGATCGGGTATGCATGGTTAACGTCAACGGGGTCGATGACAAGAAACGCGACGACGAGCCCGACCTGTTCTGAACGTCATAGCAACCGACTGCCGCAACTGCGCCCGCCAAACCGGGCGCGCGCGTTGAGCTGCCGGGCCGGGGCGATTTGAGCCGAGCGGATGCGAGGTCGCCCGTTCAGGGCGTACCCCGGCGTCGCGCGGGGGCATGCAGAAGCGCTTTGCGGGGCTGGCCCCCGCTGCGACGATGCCATCCGGCCATTAGCGGTCGCGTCGCGGCGGAGCGCCTGATCGACCATCAGCTATCGTGAACATCAAGCCATCAAACATCTTGCACGCGCTCACCTCTCAAGCAGTCACCCAGGAAGCCTTCTCGCAAACACCTGGAGGTGTTAATCGAACACCTGTCCTGGGCCTGGCTGGAGGCGTTCGGCGATTTGGATGCGATCTTCGAGGGTATCGTCGATACCAAGATCCGTCATTTTGCCTCGCAAGCCTCATCATTAGATGTCGCGGAACTCAAGGACTGCTCTCTCCCGAAATGTTACACGCTGATGTTGGCCTTGAAACTCATGAGCAATCCCCGCGGATAATGATTTGATGCCTCACCACGCCGGCTTATGCTGACATGACGAAGTCAGGTAGAACGAACTGACCGAGTTCCTCAATGACCTCACCTGCGGGGCGTTGGCCGTATTTCAAATTGATGATCACATGGTTAACGCCGATCTCCTGCAAGCTGTGCAGCAGCGGGATCAGGTGATGTCGCCCCAGTTGATAGCCCAGGTGGATCGGCCGAGGTGGTGTCTGCGGGTTATCTGTCAGGTCGATGTATAGCGACTGGGTGAAGGGTTTGAACAGTTCACCACATTCGGCACGAACCGCCGTGCGCCAGTCCTCGACAATCAGCTGCTGAGCCTTCGGTGCACGCGGATAGCTGATCCAGCCATGACTGCAGCGGGCGATCCACTCCAGCGTCTGGCGGCTATGGCCGGTGACGAAGAAAGGAATTTCCCCCGTGGTCGGCTTGGGAATCAGATCGGCCCCCTCAAGCGTGCCGCCGGACCAGGTCAAAGACACGAAACTGCTGCGCTGAACCTCGCGAAATACCTTGAGGTATTCGCGGAACAGGCTGTCGCGTTGCTCCGGGTCGACACCGAATGCCGGAAACTCTACTGGACGGTCACCGGAAGCCACGCCGAGTAACAGGCGGCCACCGCTGAGCTGATCGACACTAGTTGCGGCCTTGGCGGTGTGTAGGGGATTGCGGATTGGCAGGATGACCGACGCGGTGCCCAGCGCAATCGAGCGAGTGTGTGCCGCCATAAAACCCAGGTAGACCCAGGGATCGAAGACCTGGCCCGAATCACCGAAGCTGGGGTCGCGTAACGGCACGTCGCGAAACCAGAGGGCAGAGAAACCCAGCTTCTCGGCGCGTTGGGCCAGGTTCACTTGGTCGAGCATACTCGGCGTATCGCCGGTAAAGGCTTCGAGGGGGAAGAAAAGACCTAGGCTCAGGCGGCCTTGGCGGTAGGTGTGCTGAAAGCCAGGTTGTTGCTGATAGGGAATGGAATTCGGAGTTAACATCTTCTATCCTACATATTTCAAAATATAGATTTTTAAGGGCTGAAAAAACGCCTGCGAGCAGGCATCAAATCAGCGCTTTCAAGGCCACCTGGAACGCCGCGATGTTCTGCTCATGGCGTTTGTAATAAGTCCAGGGACCGATGCGTTGTGAGGTCACCAGTTGCGCCCGCTGCAAGGCAGCGAGATACAGCGAGACGGTCGACTGCGACAGGCCTACCCGATCCTGGATGATGCTCACGCAGACACCGACCTGCTCAGGATCCACCTCCTGCTCGGGGAAATGATGACGCGGATCCTTCAGCCAACAGAGGATGTTCAGGCGGGTTGGGTTGTCTAGCGCCTTCAGCGCTTCGCTTACGTCGATACTCATAGGTCAACACGATAACTATTTTTTGCGATATTACGATATGCCCGCTCAACTGTCAATGCGCCGGCCCCCGAACCTATCGCTCGGGGGGCCGGCACCTCGAGCGGACTATTCGCCATAGGTCGGATAGTCGGTGTAGCCGACAGCGGTTCCGCCGTACATGCTGGCCGGATCGACCGGGTTCAGCGGCCAGCCATTGGCAATTCGCTTGGGCAGGTCCGGGTTGGCGATGAACGGACGGCCGAATGCTACCAGATCGCCCCAGCCCGCCTCGAGCACACGCTTGCCTCGCTCGGCGGTGTATTTGCCGGCATAGAGGATGCGCCCGCTGAAGACCTCGCGCACCGCGCTGCGGAAGCTTTCCGGCAGCTCCGGTGCGTTTTCCCAATCCGCCTCGGCCAGCGACAGGTAAGCGATGCCGACTTCTTCCAGCACCTTGACCGCTTCGACATAGGTCTCGTGTGGGTTTTCTTCGACCAGGCCGAGATATACGCGGGCCTCGTCGGTGCTGGCGAACAACGGGGCGAAACGCACGCCGAGCCGGTCTTTACCGACCACCGCGGCCACCGCCTGGGTCACCTCACGGAGGAAGCACAGGCGATTTTGCAACGAGCCGCCGTACTCGTCGTCGCGCTGATTGCTGTGCGCGGAAATGAACTGGTTGATCAGATAACCGTTGGCGGAGTGGATTTCGACGCCGTCGAAACCGGCGTCGAGGGCGTTGCGAGCGGCCTGTGCATAGAGCTGTACCAGCTCCTTGACCTCGGCGGTGGTCAGTGCACGTGGCATCGAAGGCGGCGCCAGGGCGCCGGTGCCGGGACCTGTCTCGATGAATACGCTGACGCCCTCGGCCGGGATCGCCGATGGCGCCACCGGGGCTTCGCCATTGGGTTGCAACGAGGTGTGCGAGACCCGGCCGACATGCCAGAGCTGGGCGAAGATGGTGCCGCCCTCGGCGTGTACCGCATCGGTCACTTTGCGCCAGCCGAGGATCTGTTCGGCACTGTGGATGCCCGGGGTCCAGGCGTAGCCCTGGCCGCGCGGCTCGATCTGGGTGCCCTCGGTGACCATGAAGCCGGCACCGGTACGCTGGCGGTAGTAGGTCGCCATCAGGTCATTGGGAATGTTGCCTGGCTGCGAGCTACGCGAACGGGTCAGCGGCGGCAGGACGATGCGGTTTTTCAGGCTGTAGGGGCCCAGCGTGGTGCTTTCGAAAAGAATGGAATCTTTCATGTGTAAGTACCTATATATTTGCGTTTGTAGATAAGTAGATGCTAGTGCCTGGACAGGCACCTCTCGAGCGCTCCGTTTAGAACAGGCCGGTGGACGTCCAAGCTCAGTCGCGTCCCTGCCGCCGCAAAGCGGTAGGGACGCGACTGGAGCGCCTTGTTGGGTTTGCTTAGCCGGGTAGCTTGGCCGCCAGGACGTCAACCTTCTCGATTGACGGCGGTTTGGCAAACAGCTCGGCAGCCTTTGCCATAAGCGCCGCTGCGACCTTGCCCGAAAGATGAGCCTGCCGACCTGCTTCATCCGGGAAGGCATCAAAGATGCCAAAGGTGGACGGCCCCAAGCGGATTCCGAACCACGCCGTAGTGGCTGGCTCTTCCTGCACTATTGGAAGGCCATCCAAGAGAAAGTTCTCTACCTCTTTCTCTTTCCCAGGCTTTGCTTCCAGACGAACGAACAACGCTACTTTGACCATGACGTGCCTCCTGTTGTTACGACGATATTACCATGCGTGACGCATTCCAGTAATGCCCAACGCGATATTTGCCGCCCAGCTCCAGCGTGGCGGGGATGAAGGGGCAGCGTCGAGTCATTTCCGCAGTCGCGGGAAAGGCGACTCTGCCCTCTCCTGGTCTTTCACGAACTGCCTCTACCGAGATACGGTGACGACGATCTTGCCAAACTGCTGGTTCGATTCCATGTAACGGTGCGCTTCGACGATCTGCTCGAAGGGGAAGGTCTTGGCAATGATCGGCTTCAGCTGTCCGGCCTCGAGGCCGCGCGTGATAAAAGCTTGCGCAGGCGCCAAGCGTTGCGGATCACCGGTCAGTTCGAACAGCGTGTAGCCGCGCACGCTCAGGGCCTTGTTCATCGCTGCCAAGGCCGGGAACGGCGTCTCCTGACCGCTGAGATTGCCATAGATGAAAAGCAGGCCCTGCTGACTCATCGCTTGCGCCAGTGTTTCGACTTGCGGCCCCGCGACCGGGTCGAAGGCGATGCGCGCGCCGCGACCGTCGGTGATCCGCATTACCTCCGCGACCAGGTCCTGCTCCTCGGTGGCGATCACATGCGCCGCCCCCGCCTCGCGTAGCGCCGCCTCCTTCGCGCGTGTCCGGGTCGTCGCGATCGGAATGGCGCCGACGCTGTTGGCGATCTGGATCGCGGCCAAGCCGACGCTGCTCGAAGCCGCCGTGATGATCACCGCATCACCGCGCTTGAGTTGGGCAATCTCGATCAGTGCGCCATAGGCGGTCAGATACTGCATCCAGATCGCCGCCCCCTTCACCGCGCCGACGCCCGCCGGCCGCTTCAGAACCCCCGTGGCCGGCACGATCGCCTGCTCGGCATAGACGCCAAACTTGTTCATGGAAAAAGCCGGAATCACGCTGACCGCTTCGCCAACCTCGAAGCCGTGAACGCCGCTGCCCAGCGCCTCGACGATGCCGGAAGCTTCGTAGCCGAGCCGGGCCGGCAGCTGTGTCGGCTCCAGGTACACACCCGAGCGGAACATGGCTTCCGCGCGATTCAGGCCGATCGCCTCGACGCGGATGCGCAGCTCGCCGGAGCCCGGAGCGCCAACTTCGAGCTCTTCGATCTGCAAGACTTCGGGGCCGCCGATCTGATGAAAACGGACAACATGGGTCATTTTGGGTCTCCTTCTATTGAGGGATGGGAACAGTGAGCCAGCCTTTGGCTGGCGCAGGTTAGCCGCCCCGCGCGTTACAACGTCGCTTCGGTCTGTGTGTCCGGCGCGTCGCTACTTCACGGGCATGCAAATTCTATTCTCCATATCTAGATTTGTAAATATGTATTTTAATAATTTTATGCCCGTCCCTGCTCCCCCTATCTACGCTGCCTATGAACTCTCCCTGTCGAAAAAAATACTGCCATCCGGGTGGGTCAGATTTCAATCAGCGCCAACATCGCCGCCAACTCCTTGCGCAGCCGCGCGTTTTCGGCTTCCAGTTCGGCCACCGTGCGGCTACCTGGCGGCGTCACTTCTGATGGACCACGGCGGGCTGCGGCCACCCAATTGGCGAGCGTCCCATTGGGAATGCTCACGCCAGCTGCTGCCTGCTCGATTGAAAGGCCCTGCGTCAAAACCAGCTTCACAGCTTCTTCGCGCAGCGCGGTGGGGTACGTCTTCTTCAATTTCTTCATAAAGGGCTCCTGTCGGTGCAACTCTACCAAACAAGAGTGTCCGAAAATCTCAGGCTACCTCACGCCAAGCGAGACCTGTTCGGCAAGACGGTGGTCAATGACAAGAACGAAAAGATCGGCAAGGTCGACGACCTGATCATTTCTCCAAGCAAGGCGGGCAGCACGCCTGCGGCCTCGTTTGCGATTATCGGTGTGGGTGGGTTCCTGGGCATGGGCAAACGGGAGCTTGCCGTCCCGACGGAGCAGTTGAAGCTCCAAAATAAACAGCTGACCTTGCCTGGGGCGACGAAGGATGCGCTGAAGGCCTTGCCTCCGTTTGTGTACCAGAGCAGGTAACGTTGTCCTTCAGGTAATTTGCGAACTATTTTCCGCAGGGAGGAAGACGAGCTGAACGTGACCGGCACCGCACCACGCAGCCCGTGTGCTTTACTCAGGAATTAACGTTCACCACCAGCCGGCCACGCACCTTCCCGGCGAGCAGCTCCGGCGCATGGGCGAGCGCCTCCGCCAATCCGATTTCCTGCGTAATCGTTTCCAATTTATTGGCGTCCAGTTCGTTCGCCAGCCGCTCCCATGCTGCCACGCGTTTCGGCAGGGGTGCCATCACGCTGTCGATGCCGATCAGCTTGACGCTGCACAGGATGAATGGCGCAACTGACGCCGGGAAATCCATCCCCTGGGCCAGCCCGCATGCCGTGACGGTGCCGCCATAACGGGTCTGTGCGACCGCATTGGCCAGCGTGTGTGAGCCGACGGAATCGACGACCCCGGCCCAGCGTTCCTTCTGCAGCGGCTTGCCGGGAGCGGACAGTGCCGCGCGATCGATGACCTCGACCGCGCCGAGGGACTTGAGGTAATCGGCCTCGGCCAGCTTACCGGTGGACGCGACCACGCGGTAGCCCCAGCCGGCGAGGATCGCAATCGCAATGCTGCCGACGCCGCCCGATGCGCCGGTCACTAGGATGTCGCCGCTGTTCTTGTCGACACCTTGCTCTTGCAGTGCCATCGCGCACAACATCGCGGTGTAGCCCGCCGTCCCGATTGCCATCGCGGTCCTGGCCGACATGCCCGGCGGCCGTGGGATCAGCCACCCGCCTTTCAGTTTGGCACGCTGCGACAGGCAACCCCAGTGCGATTCGCCGACACCCCAGCCGTTCAGGATGAATTCGTCGCCCGCCTTCCAGTCCGGATGCGACGACGCAATGACCTCCCCGGCCCCATCGATGCCGGGCACCATCGGCCAGCTGCGCACGACAGGCGCCTTGCCGGTGATGGTCAGGCCGTCCTTGTAGTTAATTGTCGAATAGTCGACGCGAACTGTGACATCGCCATCGGCTGGTAACTGCGCGTCGTCGAGCTGGGTAACCTGGGCAGTGGTCGTGCCGTCATCGTTCTTGTTGAGCAGGATTGTTGTGAACATGCTGGATCTCCAAAAGTGCGTGGACCAAAGGCGGGTTCTGATGGGCCTGGATCAAACAAGATACTACACACCTGCCGGCACCGTGATCGTGCCGCCGTTCGATTCAGTGCGCGCTTGCAGCGGGCGCGGAACGACGATATCTTAAGACAGATTCATCGCGCAGGGTAAGATCATGGCAGATAGTGGCGGTAGCGCGGTTCTGTCGCGTTGTTCAGCGCAGCCCAGATTTCTCGTGCTGAACATAGCCGCGGCTTACACTGGACGGACCTGTCCTGCCAATGCATAAAACTGGTCGGCGCATGAGATGGGCGCCGCATCGACGGCGAACTGGCCCTTGCGGATCATGTGCATCAGCTCGATGCCGGCGAGCACGGCGCCAGCAGACCGGAACGATTTAAAGTTGAGCATCGGCCTGGTCACCCGTTTGATGGCGCGATGGTCCTGCTCGACGATGTTGTTGAGGTATTTGACTTGGTGCACCAGGATCGGTAGATCGCGGCCGGCATTGATTGCATCGATTGCCGCCTTGTTGGCACCACTCTTGTCCATCGCTACCTTGTCCGGATCGCCGTTCGCTCCCATGGCCTTGTCGAAGAAGCGCTTGGCCGCTGCCATGTCGCGCTTCGCTGTGAGCAGGAAGTCGACGGTCTTGCCCTGCTTGTCGACAGCGCGGCAGAGATATTTCCAGACGCCCTTGACCTTGATGTACGTCTCGTCCATACGCCAACTGCCGCTGACCGGGCGCTTGTGATTGCGGGCCAATTTCTCGATGAGCGGTAGGAAGCGGATTGCCCACCGGTTGATCGACGAATGGTCAACCGACACGCCGCGCTCTTCCATCATCTCTTCAAGGTGCCGGTAGCTCAGCGGCTAGGCCACATACCATCGGATGCAGACCACGATGACATCGACCGGGAAACGCATTCCTTTGAAGTTGAGCATGACAGGGCGTCCACAGTTTTGGGCGTCAAAGTTTACACGATCCCAATGACGGCTCCGCTAATGCGACAGAGCCGTCGTGCGGTACTTCTGTGGAGCTGGTTTCATCTGATCAGACTGCCAGACTTACGCGCTCTACGCTGGTCGGGCCTGATTTACGCAACAAAGCCGCTTTCAACAGTGCGCACTCGTGAAGAAATTTGTTATACCTTTCTTCCCTAACGCCGCTATTTGCGAAGAATTTACCCTCGCCCTGAAAGGAAAATCATGAAGGCACTCGTTTATAATGGTCCGTGCGACGTCCAAGTTAAAGACATGCCGGACGCCAAGATTGAAAAGCCGACTGACGTCTTGGTCCGTATCACGACAACTAACATCTGCGGGTCCGACCTGCACATGTACGAAGGCCGCACCAACATGGAAACGGGCCGTATTTTGGGCCACGAAAACATGGGTGAAGTCATCGAGGTCGGCAACGCCGTCGAACGCGTTAAGGTCGGCGACGTTGTCTGTCTACCGTTCAACATCGGCTGCGGCTTTTGCCAAAACTGCGAACGGGGCTTGTCCGGCTTTTGCCTTACGGCAAACCCAGGCACGGCCGGGGCTGCCTACGGTTTTGCCGGCATGGGTCCGTACAGCGGCGGCCAGGCCGAACTGCTACGGGTGCCGTTCGGCGATTACAACTGCTTGGTGCTGCCGGAAGACGCTAAGGAAAAGGAAAATGACTACGTGATGTTGTCGGACATTTTCCCGACCGGCTACCACGCTACCGAATTGGCTGGCCTCAAGCCGGGTGAATCGGTCGTGATCTACGGCGCCGGCCCGGTCGGCCTAATGGCGGCCATGTCTGCGTTCATTAAAGGCGCAAGCGAAGTTTTCGTCGTGGACACGCACAAGGATCGTTTGGCTCTGGCCGAAAAGATGGGCGCGGTGGCGATCGACGACACCGGAGGCGCCGGCGTCGAGAAAATCTTGAACCTTACTAACGGCGAAGGTGTCGACTGCGGCTGCGAATGCGTTGGTTATCAATGTTGCGACAAGCACGGTAAGGAAGTGCCAAATTTAACAATGAATAACTTGGTACAGACGGTCAAGCCTACTGGCGGCATTGGCGTAGTTGGTGTATTCATCCCACAAGATCCAAAGAGTCCAGACGCGTTAGGAAAGGAAGGTAAAATTGCCTTCGATTTCGGCAATTTTTGGTTCAAGGGTCAGAAGATTGGCACCGGCCAAGCCAACGTCAAGCATTACAACCGTTATTTGGCAAAATTGATCCATAAAGGTAAAGCAACGCCTTCGCAGATCATTTCACACCAGCTTGCATTAGATGATGCACCGAATGCCTATCGGAATTTTGATAAACGTGCGGAAGGGTGGACCAAAGTCGTGCTAAAACCTAATAAATAAAGAAAATATTATTTATTGGCGCATGTTAAAAGACGATTCGCAAATTCAAAGTAGACAATAGGTTCTACAATAAACGGTTAACTCGCGCAATTTTCTTTCATTTAGGGAGGTTAAAGAGAGAAAATTGCGCGGAAGAATTTTGCTAGTTTCCAATTCGGTCAGCTTTGTTGCGTAAATCAGGCCCGACCAGTCTACCAGACCGTCAGCTTCCTCGCTGACCTAGCCTTGGTTTGTGCAACAAAGCCGTGGCGAACCATAAAATATTACAACGGCTCATGAGCGACATAGAAACGCAGTCACGCGTGCGCCCGAGAAATTTTTTGTGGCAAAGTGGCGAGGTCGGTCAGGCCGCTCCTAAGTGTTTAGTATCGTGCGATCATATTCCTTGCCGTAGCTGGCCGTTGTTTCGTACAAAAGCTATGCTGGGCGACTTGATTGCTAGGTTCAGCAGTCCCGACATTCAATCGCAGCAGGAGCAGTTGGCAGCATGAGTTCACGCATTAATCCGCAGGCCCGTACCACAACGAAGATCCGCCAGGAAATCAAGGATTCCGGCCTGTCTTCCAAGGAAGCGGCCAAGGTTTTCAACATCACGCGAGCCACTGCACAGAAGTGGCTGGGACGCGACGATGTCCAGGAGTTCGCACCGTGCCCATACCCTGCATACGACGTTGAGCCAGGCCCAGGAAGCGATTGTCCTGGCTCTGCGGCAGTCGCTTTATCTGCCGCTCGACGACCTGCTGTTCATCCACAAAACAGTACATCAATCCGGCCGTCTCGCGAGCGGGCATTGCGCGCCTGCTAAAGCGTGAAGGCATGTCGCGTCTGACGGACTTGATTGCGACTGCCGAAGGCGAAAAGATCACGCCGAAGAAGACCTTTAAGGATTACGAACCAGGCTTCATTCACATCGATATCAAGTATTTGCCGTAGATGCCGGACGAGACCTCGCGCCGCTATCTATTCGTCGCCATCGACCGTGCAACGCGCTGGGTTTTCATGCACATCTACGGCGACATGACCGAGGCAAGCAGTGTCGATTTCCTGCATCGGCTCAAGCTGGCTTCGCCCATCAAGATCAGCAAGATCCTCACCGACAACGGCTCGCAATTTACCGACCGTTTCACCACCAAAGACAAGAAGCCCAGCGGCAAGCACGCTTTCGACGTCGCTTGCGGAGCCCTGCCTGCAGAACATCGCCTGGCGCCGCCGCGCCATCCGCAAACCAACGGCATGGTCGAACGCTTCAACGGCCGCATTAACGAATTGCTGCCGCAAACTCGTTTCGATAGCAGGGCCGACCTGCAAGCCAGTTTACTGAACTATTTGAAGCTGTACAACCACCACATTCCACAACGCGCCATCGGCAGCAAAACACCCATTTTCGCACTCAAGGAATGGCAGCAGAAGCGGCCAGAGCTATTCCTTAAACGCGTTTATGATCAAACGGGACTCGACAACCGCTGCGTTCCGCCTGGACCTGTTCCACCGTCTCACGGTCCTTCCGTTGACCGTGCCGCCGTTGCGTGCGCGAGGCGATGACGTGGTCGTTCTTGCCGAGCACTTCCGCCACTTGTTTGCCCACGAAAGCTCGCAACCAATTGCGGGGTTTTCCGACGCCGCATTGCGCACGATCGCAAGCTACCACTGGCCAGGCAAAGTGCGCGAGCTGATCAATCGTGTACGACGTGCCCTGGTGATAGCGGAGGGCTACCGGATCTCGCCGCTGGACCTGGGATTCGAGCATCGCCTGGCTGTATCGCCGGCGAGGACGCCGCCGAGGGTATCAACACGTTGGCCGCGCTGCGCGTGTCTTTGGAGCGTAACGGCTATAACGTGAGCCGCGCTGCGCGCGATCTCGGGATTTCACGGACGACGGCCTACCGCTTGCTGGAACGCGGAGACGACAGGCGTACGAGTTCGACAGGCGCGGCACACAGCGCTGTCGCGAACACGCTCTCGGACGCGTGCGGAATTGGGTCTGAACACTGACAGTTTCGCAACAGTGGCGTCTGCGGGCGGCAGAAATTGGTGTATTTGATAACAGGCCCATTGTACAGTTGCGGAAACGCAATGCAGACGCGAGGATGGTCATGTCTGAGGAACAGGCCCAACGGTACCAGCAATTGTTTGCAGCAAAAGATGAGACATATAAAGCCTTTCGAGTTCAGGAGGCTCGGAAATCGATCCTCTCGCTCGAACTCTCTCGCTCCCGCCTGGGCGGGCGGGGGGTGGGGATGCCCTGCCCTCACGGGCAGGGTGGGGATGGGTGGGGTCCAAGGCAGCGAGGGTAACGGGCCACTGTATCTAGCCCGTTCCGTCGTTTATCCCCAAGCAAGCTGTGGTGGTCAAGTAATTTCGGACACAACGATAGGTTCACGTGCTGCCATTTTCCGTTCGTAGACGGTGGGCGGC
>NZ_JAFCTQ010000070.1:0-14251 GCF_049896105.1 Janthinobacterium sp. PSPC3-1
GGACCGTGAAACAACTTTGCGCCGATGATAGTGCTGCAACCAGTGTGAAAGTAGGTTATCGTCAGGCTTGTTATACGTAGTAGGAGAAAACCCGATCAGAAATGGTCGGGTTTTTTTTCGTCTGGTGGTTTTAGCATCAACATGCATATCGTTCGGTGCTACAGTGCTCCATACACCACGAAACGCATGCCGATGGATTATCAACAGCTCTCAGCCCAGCGGCGCAGCCATCCGGCGTGGCGCCTCCTTGCCGCCGATCATGCACCGATGATCGCCAGTTTCCTGCATCGTCATTTTATTGCGCCCAATATCCGTACCATCGCACGCCAGCAACTGGCGTCGCATCTGGACGACCATCTGTATCATCTGCATGAACTGGCTGGCGAGGTGTTGTTTCCGAAAAGCGCGACGGCATATCTGGACGACTGGGCTTCCGACGAACGGGGCTGGCTGCGTAAATATTATCCGAGTGGCCAGGACGAGCCACATTACGATCTGACGTCGCCGACCGAACAGGCGATCGCATGGCTGCTCGGCCTGGGGCAGCGCCAATTCATCGGTACCGAATCGCGCCTGATGACGGTATTCGATTTGCTGCGGCAGATTATCGATGGCACGGAATTGAATCCCCGTACCCGTATCGCCGAGCTGCAAAAACGCAAGGCGGCCATCGATGCGGAAATCGCCCAAATCGCCCAGGGCCGGCTCGACATGATGGAGCCGACCCAGATACGCGAACGCTTCCTGCAAATGTCGTCGACGGCGCGCGAGCTGTTGTCCGACTTTCGCGCCGTCGAGCATAATTTTCGCAGCCTGGACCGCTCGGTACGTGAACGTATTGCTACCTGGGAGGGCAGCAAGGGTGAATTGCTGCAGGAGATTTTCGGCAAGCGCGATGTGATCGCCGATTCCGATGAGGGTAAAAGTTTTCGCGCCTTCTGGGACCTGTTGATGTCGCCATCGCGCCAGGATGAATTGACGGCGCTGTTGAATGCGGTCATGGCGCTCGATCCGGTACGCGAACTGGCGCCCGATGGCCGTTTGCTGCGGATTCATTACGACTGGCTGGAGGCGGGCGAAGTGACGCAGCGCACGGTGGCGCGTTTGTCCGAACAGCTGCGGCGCTATCTCGACGACCAGGCCTGGCTGGAAAATCGCCGCATCATGCAGTTGATACGCGATATAGAAAAAAAGGCGATCGATGCGCGCGCGGTGGTCGAGCATGCGGCCTTTATCGATATCGACGCCGCGGCGCCGAATGTGCTGGCGCCGATGGACCGCACCTTGTTTGCGCCGCCGTTCAAACCCGTCATCTTGCAGGGCATGCTTGATGAAGCGGCCGAACCGGTGCCGTCGGATGCCTTGTTCGAGCAGATCTACGTCGATCGCCTGAAACTGGCGTCGCATATCCGGCGTGCGCTGCAGGAGCGCAAGCAAGTGTCGCTCGCCGCACTGATCGCCGAGTATCCGCTCGAGCAAGGCCTGGCGGAACTGGCGACTTATCTGAGCCTGGCGACGCAGGAATTGCCCAGCGTGATCGACGATACGCAAGAAGAAACGATACACTGGACCGATGCCCAAGGTCGTGCGCGCATTGCCACGGTGCCTCTCCTTATTTTCAGCGCATGATGAATTCTTCCAGCGAAACCCATTACAGCCAGATCCTGATCGCCTTGATGCAAGGCGTGTTGTACCAGGAAAACGATGTCGCCTTGTGGCAGCCGCTGTTGCTGTTGCAAGCGCGCGTGCGTGACTATTGCCAGCACATCGGCCTGGAACTGATACTCGATGAAGCCGAGGGCTATGCCTATCTGCGCCAGCGCGCCACGCCGGAGGGGGAGGTTGCCCTGCCGCGCCTGGTGCCGCGCCGCCAGCTCAGTTATCCGGTCAGTTTGATCCTGGTGCTGTTGCGTAAAAAGCTGGCGGAGTTCGACAGCAATGCCGGCGACACGCGCTTGATCGTCAGCCGTGAGCAGATCACCGAACAATTGCGTCTTTTCCTCCCCGATACCGCCAATGAAGCGCGTTTGCTCGACCGCATGGAGACGCATTTGAACAAGGTGGTCGAACTGGGCTTCCTGTATCGTTTGCGTGGTCAGGATCAGCAATTCGAGGTGCGGCGCATTTTGAAGGCTTTTGTCGATGCTCAATGGCTCAGCGATTTCGAGCAACGCCTGAACGATTACGCCAGCCATGGCGTGGGACTGTCGGAGGATGCGGGATGACGGCGCGTGACCATGAGGACGGTGTAACGCCCCAGCTTGATGTCGCCAACCCGGCGAGCCTGGAGCGCGCCGGCTTTCGCCTGCATCACTTCGAAGTCTTGAATTGGGGCACCTTCCATGCGCGCGTGTGGAAGCTGCATCCGGGCGGCGACAATCTGCTGCTGACCGGTGACATCGGTTCGGGCAAGTCGACGCTGGTCGACGCGATCACCACCTTGCTGGTGCCCGCGCAAAAGATTTCCTACAACAAGGCCGCTGGCGCCGATGCGCATGAGCGCAGCCTGCGCACCTATGTGCTGGGCCATTACAAATCGGAACGCGGCGACACGGGCAGCACGGCGCGCGCGGTCGCCTTGCGCGACCAGAATACCTATGCCGTGATCCTTGGCGTGTTTTATAACGAGGGCTACGATCAGACAGTGACCCTGGCGCAGGTCTTCTGGCTCAAGGATGCGCGCGGCCAGCCCGAGCGCTTTTATGTGGTGGCGGACAGTGCCTTGTCGATCGCGGACCAGTTCGCCGGCTTCGGCACCGATATCAACCAGTTGCGCAAGCGCCTGCGCGCCAGCAAGGGCGTCACCCTGCACGACAGCTTTCCACCGTATGGCGCCGATTTCCGCCGCCGTTTCGGCATCGGCAATGAACAGGCGATGGAGTTGTTTCACCAGACGGTATCGATGAAATCGGTCGGCAACCTGACCGACTTCGTGCGCGAGCATATGCTCGAAGCGTTTCCCGTCGAAGAGCGCATCGCCGCCCTGATCGCCCATTTCGATGATCTGCATCGCGCGCACGAAGCGGTACTGAAGGCGAAACAGCAGATCGAGCAATTGCTGCCGCTGACTGCCGATTGCGCGCGCCATGCCGGCTTGCAGCAGCAGGATGAGCAATTGCGCGGTTGCCGCGAAGCGCTGCGGCCGTGGTTTGCCGCCTTGAAAAGTGAGCTGCTGGAAAGCCGCCTGGAACAACTGGCGCTGGAGCTGGAAAAAACGGCCGCGCGCCTGCAGCGGCTGCAACAGCTGCGTATCGAGCAAGGCCTGCGCCGCGATGCCATCCGCGAAGCCATTTCCGCCAACGGCGGCAATCGCCTGGCGCAGATCGACGCCGAGATTGCTCGCCAGCAAACGCTGAAGGATGAGCGCGCGCGGCGCGCGGCGCTCTACGAGCAACTGGCGCAAGCGCTGGGCTTGCCGGGTGCGGCCGATGACGAAGGTTTTCGCGCCAATCTGCGTGCCATCGACAGTGGCCAGGTGCAATGCGTGGCGCAGCGCGACGAGTGCCAGAACAGCCTGACCGAGGCGGGCGTCATGGTGCGCGAACTGGGTGCCAGTCATGGCGAGATATCGGCGGAGCTCGCATCGTTGCGCCAGCGCCGCTCGAATATTCCGGGCCAGATGCTGAAACTGCGCGACTTGCTGTGTGGCGCGCTCGATCTCGATGGTGACGAGCTGCCTTTTGTTGGCGAGCTGATCCAGGTACGCGACGATGCCGGCGAGTGGGAGGGCGCGGCCGAACGCCTGCTGCACAATTTCGGTCTGGCGCTGCTGGTGCCGGAAGCCCATTATGCGGCGGTGGCGGCGTGGGTTGACCGCAGCCATCTTGGCGCCCGCCTGGTGTATTTTCGGGTGCGCGCGCTCAATCTGCCGGAAGCGCGTCCGCTGCATCCGGATTCGCTGGTGCGCAAGCTGTCGATCAAGCCCGATTCCGCATTTTATCCCTGGATCGCCAGTGAACTGGCGCGGCGTTTCGACTATGCCTGCTGTGACTCGCTGCAGCAATTCCAGCGCGAAAAACTGGCCATCACGCGCAACGGCCAGATCAAGGCGGGCGGCGAGCGCCATGAAAAGGATGACCGTCATTCGTTGCAAGACCGCACCCGTTATGTGCTGGGCTGGACCAACCAGGCCAAGATCGCGGCGCTGGAAAAGCAGGCGCGTGACTTGTCATTGCGCATCACCGCCCATCGTGCGCGCATCAGTGCACTGGGGATTGATGTCAAAACGCATCAGGACCGCCTGGGTCACTGGCAGCAACTGGCGGTGTTCCAGCATTTCGGCGAACTGGACTGGAAGCCGCTGCTGCTGGCGATCGAACAATTGCTGCGTGAAAAAGAGGCACTGGAAGCGGCGTCCGATCTGCTGCAAGAGCTGCAGGGCCAGCTTGAGGCGCTGACGCAAGCGCAAGCCGGCACGGACGAGGACCTCAGCCGTCACACCTCCGAGCATGCCAGGTTCAGCGAACGCCAGGACTTGGCGCGGCGCCAGCTGGCCGACTGCGCACAGTTGCTGGACGCCACGCCGGCGCCTGCGCGTGCGCTGTATTTTCCTCTGCTGCGGCAGTTGCAGGCGGAAGCCCTGGCCGAACACAAGCTGACGGTGGAGTCGTGCGATAACCGTGAAAAAGACATGCGCGGTTTCCTGCAGGCGCGTATCGATGCTGACAGCAAGAAAATCGCCGGCTTGCGCGACCGTATCATCAGTGCCATGAGCGATTACGTGACGGCCTGGCCGCTCGATACGCGTGAAGTCGATGTCAGCATCAATGCCGCCAGTGAATTCGGCAAGATGCTGGCGGCGCTGCAGGCCGATGATTTGCCGCGCTTTGCGCAGCGCTTCAAGGAGCTGCTCAATGAAAACACGATCCGCGAAATTGCCGGCTTCCAGTCGCAGCTCAAGCGCGAGCGGGAAACCATCCGCGAACGCATCGATATCATCAACCGCTCGCTGCACGATATCGATTACAACCCCAACCGCTATATCGCGCTGGAAGCCGAGCCCAACCTGGACGCCGACTTGCGCGATTTCCAGGCCGATTTGCGTGCCTGCACCGAAGGCGCGCTGACCGGGTCGAGCGACGAAGAATATTCGGAAGCCAAATTCCTGCAAGTGAAAACCATCATCGAGCGTTTCCGTGGCCGCAGCGGCAGCGCCGAAGTGGACAAGCGCTGGACGCGCAAGGTGACCGACGTGCGCAACTGGTTTGTCTTTTCGGCGTCCGAGCGCTGGCGTGAAGATGACCGCGAACATGAGCATTACACCGATGCCGGTGGCAAGTCCGGCGGCCAGAAAGAAAAGCTGGCTTATACCGTGCTGGCTGCCAGCCTGGCCTACCAGTTCGGCCTCGAATGGGGCGTGGTGCGCTCGCGCTCCTTCCGTTTTGTCGTGATCGACGAAGCGTTCGGCCGCGGTTCGGATGAATCCGCGCGCTATGGACTGGAACTGTTCAAGCGCATGAATCTGCAATTGCTGATCGTCACACCCTTGCAGAAAATCCATATCATCGAACCCTATGTCGCCGGCCTGGGTTTCGTGCACAGCGAAGAGGGCCGGCAATCGATGTTGCGTTGCCTGAGCATCGAGCAGTACCAGGCCGAGCGCGAGGCGCGCAGCGCATGAGTGACATGAGCAGCAAATGGACCACGCCGGCCGCCATCCAGGCGCACTTGTTGCGCCTGTGGAACAGCGGCAGCTGGCTGGCCGCGCATGTCACGGCAATACCGCTGTTTCCCATGACGCTGCCTGTACGCCAGCCCGGCGCCGCGATGATGGGCGAGCAGTTCGACGCCGTGCGGCGCTGGATACGGCAACTGGAGGACGGCAGCAAAAGCCACAAGGGCTATGGTTATGTGATCGAGTGGCGGGAGATCAATCATCGCCAGCTGGGGCGCAACCGGGTGCCGGTGCAAGTGGTGGTGGCCGACGAAACGGATGCCTTGAAACTGATCGGCAAGGCGGCGGACAAGCGGCGTTTCGAGCAGCTTGCCGCCATCACCCTGCAGCTGTTTCCAGCGCTGGCCGGCTGGCTGCAGCGCCGTTCGATGACGGTGCTGGAACAGGCGGGCGCATGGTCACGCATCCTGGCGATCCTGCAATGGTTTGTCGCCCATCCACGACCGGGGATGTATCTGCGCGAACTCGATATTGCCGGCGTGGATGGCAAGTTCATTGAAACGCGCAAGGCCTTGCTGGCGGAACTGCTGGACCAGTTGCTGCCGCCCGAAGCCGTCAATGCAGACGCCGTTGGCGCGCGTCAATTTGAAGCGCGTTATGGCTTGCTGGCCAAGCCGGCACTGATCCGTTTTCGTTTGCTCGACGCCCGTCACCATATCGGTGGCCTGTCCGACCTGAGCGTGCCGGTGGCGCAGTTTGCCGCCTTGCACGCCACGGTCAAACGGGTGTTCATTACCGAGAACGAAATCAACGGCCTGGCGTTTCCGGAGGTGCCGGACAGCATGGTGATCTTTGGCGGCGGTTACGGTATCGAGCGCCTGGCCGATGTGCGCTGGCTCGATGACAGGCAGATCATCTACTGGGGCGATATCGATACGCATGGCTTTGCGATTCTCGACCGCCTGCGCGGCTTGTTGCCGCAAGCGCGCTCCATGCTGATGGATCTGGCGACCCTGGAAGCGCACCGCGTGTTGTGGGGCAGTGAAGAGACGCACAAACGTTATACCGGCAGCCTGGGCCGGTTGACGCCGGACGAGCAGGCATTATTTCAACTGCTGCGGGACGATGTGCTGGGCGAGCGCCTGCGCATGGAACAGGAACGCCTGGGTTTTCATTGGGTCAGCGCGGCGATTCGTGCTGTCCAAAACTCTGGGTGATGCGGTCCAGAATAATCGCCAGCAGCACCACGCACAGCCCGCTTTCAAAGCCCAGGCCCACGTCCAGTTGCTGGATGCTGCTCAGCACTTCGCCGCCCAGGCCGCCGGCGCCCACCATCGAGGTGACGATCACCATCGACAGCGCCATCATGATGGTTTGATTGATGCCGCCCATCAGCGCCGGCAAGGCCAAGGGCAGTTGCACCTTGAACAGCAATTGCCAGCGGCTGGCTCCGAAGGCCTGGCCCGCTTCCAGTTGTTCCTTATCTACCTGCAAGATACCCAGGGTGGTCAGGCGCACCGCCGGCGGCATGGCGAAAATCACGGTGGCGATAATGCCGGGCACGCGGCCCAGGCCGAACAGCATCACGGCCGGAATCAGATAAACGAACGCAGGCATGGTTTGCATGAAGTCCAGCGCCGGCCGCAGCAGCGCATGCAGGTGGCGGTGCCGCGCGGCCAGTATGCCCAGCGGCACGCCTAATACCAGGCTGATCAGGGTGGCCGACAAGGTCAGTCCCAGTGTCACCATGGTCTGCGGCCAGTAGCCGAGCACGGCGATCAGCAGCAACGCCAATGTTGTGAACACGGCGAAACGCCATGACAGGCGGCGCCAGGCCAGCGCGGCAACCAGTCCGATCATCAGCCAGGCCGGCAGCAGTTGCAGCAGCTTTTCCGCCGCGATCGACAGCTGTTCGATCACCTGGCCGGCGTTGTCGAACAGGCCGCCATTGTGTTCCATCAGAAAACTGACGGTCGTATTGATCCAGCTGCCCAGCGGCAGCCAGGCATGCAGTTGTTCAAAAAAAGCCTGGTCCATGTCAGTTCCTGGCGCTGGCGCGCGTGATGGTGCGCAGTGCGCTGGCGGCGGTGATCAGGCCGAGCGCCATGCCGCTGGCGTCGCGCACGGTCAGGGGCAAACGGAAGGCGCCCAGGCGCGGCATCAGTTCGGACAGGCGGCTGTCGGCGGCCACGCCGATGGCTTCGGGCACGGTGGTGGCACTCGCCTCATGGTCGATCAGGTCGCTGGCCAGCAAGTGGCCCGAGGTATCGGCGCTGTCGAAAAATGCGCGCACATGCTCGTTGACGGGATGGGCCAGCAATTCGCGCGGCGTTCCCTGTTGCAGCAGTTTTCCTGCGTGCAACAATGCTATCTGGTCACCCAGGCGCAGCGCTTCGTCGATATCGTGCGAGACAAACACGATGGTGCGGCGCTGTGCGCGCTGCAGATCCAACAGTAGCTCCTGCATCTCGCGGCGCTTGAGCGGGTCGAGCGCCGAGAACGCCTCATCCATCAGCAGCAGCGAGGGATTGACGGCCAGCGCGCGTGCCAGTCCCACCCGTTGTCGCATGCCGCCCGACAACTGATGCGGATACTGTGTCGCATGGGCCAGCAGTCCCACCTGTTCCAGCACGGCGCTGGCGCGGCGGTGGCGTTCCTTGCGGTCCACGCCGGCCAGCTCCAGGCCGAAGGCGGCGTTGTCGATCACGCGCAAGTGCGCAAACAGTGCAGACGATTGAAACACCATGCCCATCGTGTCGCGCCGCGATTGCTGCAGGCGGCGCGCGGACAGTCCCGCCAGGTCGACGCCGTCGACCAGCACTTGGCCCGTGGTCGGCACGGCCAGGCCATTGATGGTGCGCAGCAAGGTCGACTTGCCGGAGCCGGACAGCCCCATCAGCACGCAGATGCCGCCCTCGGCGATATCGAGCGAGACATTGTCCAGCGCCGGTGCGATACCGGCATCGAAGACTTTGCCGACCTGGCGTAATGACACTTTGATGGAGGCCATGGTGTTCTTTCGTGGTTACAGCTTGCCGCTGATGGTCAAGAAGGCCGCGCGCGGGGCGCCGACCAGCATGGTGGCAAAACTGCCCGCTGGATCGCTGCTGGCAAAGCCGTTGGTGCCGATGGTGGCGTAATAGCGTTTATCCAGCAGATTCGTCACGTTCAGCTGCACGGTGGCGCTCTTGAACGGGCCGATATTGCCCAGCTTGTAGCCGCCGCTCAGGTTGGCCAGCCAGAACGACGGCACCGGGCTGTCGTTCAGGTAAGTGTAGTAACGCTGGCCCGTGTACTTGGCATCGGCCTTGGCAAACCAGCCGGCGCGCTCGTACGACAATTCCGTGTTGAACAGCACTTTCGGCGCATCGACCACGCGCTTGCCGTTGACGTTGATGGCGGTGGCGCCCTCGTAATACAGCGGCGCCGATTTGTACGACGAGTCGTTATAGGTAAACGAATTGAACCAGGCCCATTGCGACGAGATCTTCCAGTCCAGCGCCGCTTCGACCCCCTTGGTTTCCACCTTGCCCACATTGGTCAGCGTGGTCGGGCAACCGACGATGCCGGTGCAGGTGGCCACATTGAGCTGGCGGTTCTTGAAGTCCGCCGCGTACAAGGCGATCGAGGCTTGCACCGGACCGCGCCGCGAACGCAGGCCCAGGTCGATGGTGGTCGAGGTTTGTGGCTTGACCTTGCCTTTGCTCAGGTCGAACGCTTCCTGGGTTTGCGAGAACGGACCGTCGGCGCCCGCCTGGTAGGCGTTCATGTTTTTGGCCCACGACGAGAACAGTTCATCCTGGCCGCTCAACGCAAACGTCAGGCCCGCTTGCGGCAGGAATTTTTTCGATGCTTCCAGGGTGCCGCCGGCGCGCCCGCCCGCCTGGTTGTCGCCCTTGATGCGCGCCTTGGTGCTCTTGAAGCCGTAGCTCAGATTGAGGCGGTCGTTCAAGGCCGCAAAGTTGTCCTGCAGGTAGAACTGGGTGGTCTTGCTGACGAAGCGCTGTGCGATCACGGTGGAAAATGGATCGGACAGGAAGTGGTCGGTGCTTTCCGGGCCATTCACGGCGTAAAAGCTGCGCGTCCAGCTGTGCACGCTGCGCTCGGCCCAGACACCGGCCGTGACAGTGTGATTGCCGATTTCCCAGTTCAGGTCACTGACCACGCCATGGCGGTCGATCTTGTATTCCTGCGCCCGCACCGAGATCGGCACGCTGGCCGACGAGGGCGTGTACGGTGTATACCAGTGGCTTTCGCCATGGTTGCGGTGATCGTAGGCGGTGGTTTTCAAGCGCACGGTGTCGCTCGCTTGCCAGTCAAAGGCGACGCCGCCCAGCCAGTCGTTGCGCAGGCCGCGGCCCAGGTAATACGCGTCATCGAGATTGTTGACGCCTCCCGTGTAGACGCCCTTGGCCGCATTGACGGCGCGCTGCCAGTCGGGGGCGTAGTTGTCCCACTTGTAGCCAAGGCGCTTGACGCTGTCGAAGGACAGATCCTGGTAGTCGGTCTCATCGCGCGTGGAGTAATTAAAAAAGGTGCTGAGCTGGCTGTTGCCCAGTTTTTGCACCACCTTGGAATTGAACAGATCCTGGTCCTGGCCACCGTCGCCCTTCCATTTGTCGGCGCGCTGGCGCGTCAGCGAAACATAGGCCTTGGTGTCGGTCGACAGCAGTCCCGTGTCGTAGCGCAGGTAGGTGCGGGAAGTATTGTCGCTGCCCAGGGTTTGCGCCAGGGCGGCACCGGCCGTGTCGGCTGGTCCCCTTGTGCTGAAGCTGACCGTGCCGCCCAGGTTGCTGGTCGAGGCCGTACCCAGCGCGCCCGTGCCTTGCGACACGCTGACGTTGCCGATGTTTTCGGACGAAATGGCGCGGCTGACATGCAGGCCGTTATGGTTGCGGTAGCTCATGTCGCCCAGCGGAATGCCGTCCAGGGTGAAACCGAGCTGGTTCTGGCTGAAGCCGCGGATCGAGATATGCGCCGACCATTCGTAGGCGCCAAACGGGTCGGCCGACTGGAACGACACGCCGGGCAGTTTTTCAAGCGTTTTCAAGGGGCTGGTGCCGGGCGTGGCTTCGGCCAGGTTCTTACGCGTAATATTTTGTACCTGGCGGCCCTGGCCTTGCACGAAGACGGTTTCGACCGGCGCGTCCGGTACTTCGGCCGGCGCCGTATCAACGGCGTAGGCCGAGCAGGCAAGCGCTTGCAGCACGAAAAAGGTCAGGGGTTTGAATCGCAGTGCAGTTGGCTTGCTTGACATCAGTGGCTCCGGCGGTGGTGTGGGAATGAGAAAGAATCAGGGCTGCGCAAGGCGCGCACGCACGGCGGCTGCGCCGTCGGCGCCGCTGCGGGTGGTCACGCCGGCCAGCCAGGCATTGATCAGCTCTGGCCTGGCGCACAATTGGCGCAGGGCGGCGGCGCGCGCCGTCTGTTTCTTGTCGAGCATGTCGGCCATGATGGCGTGCTCGAGCGCGACAGTGAATTCCAGCTGCGCAAACAGTTTTCCCGGATTCGGGCAGGCGGCACGGTAGCCGCGGCGCGCCACCGTGTTGACACTGGCGCTGCCGAAACGCGGGCCGAAATACTGGTCGCCGCCATCGAGGTAGACCAGCTTGAAGTTGTTGTTCATCTGGTGCGGCTCCCACGCCAGGAACACGATCCACTGCTGGCCACGGTTCTTGCGGGCTACCTGGCTCAGCATGCCCTGTTCGCTCGATTCGACCAGTGTCCAGCCACTGAGCGCATAACTTTTTTCCGCCAGCATTTTCTTGATGGTCTGGTTGGCGGGCGCGCCCGATTCGATGCCGTAGATCTTGCGGTCGAACTTGTCCGCATGTTTGGCCAGATCGCTGAAGGTGCGCACGCCGGCGCGCGCCACATAGTCGGGCACGGCCAGGGTGAACTTGGCGTCAGGCAGGTTGGCGCGCACGGTCTCGATCGTGCCGGCCTGCAGCAACGGCGTCACGAGTTGCTTCTGGGCCGGCATCCAGTTGCCGAGGAACACATCGACCTGGCCCTTCTGCAGACCCGCATAGGCGATCGGTACCGACAGCGGCATTACCTTCTGTTCATAGCCGAGCGCTTCGAGCACGATGCCGGCCAGGGCATTGGTGGCGCCGATATCGGTCCAGCCGGGGTCTGCCATGCGTACCAGGCGGCAGGCGTCAGGTTCGGCGGCGTGAATCGGCAAGATGGCTGCGCACAGCAGGGCTGCCAGGAAAAGACGTTTCATGCATCGCTCCGTTGCGGGACAGGAAAACGGGCGCGTGCTTCCAGCGCATCGAGGTCCAGGTGATTGCGGATATAGCGGCGGCTGGCGTCGTGCGGCGGCTGATAGTCCCAGGCGTGATACGCGCCCAGCATATTGGCCGCGCCGATAAAGCGGCGGCGGACCTGGCTGGCGACCACTTGTTCATGCAGCTGGGGCAGGTTCCAGCGGTTGGCGACCTGTGCGCGAAAGCCTTGCAGCACTTCAACGCTGCCGGCGTCCTGCGCCAGGTTGCGCAATTCGTCGGGGTCGCTGGGCAAGTGATACAGCTGGTCCGGGTCGGTGGCCGCATGGATGAATTTATAATCGCCCTGGCGCAGCATGACGATCGGACCCAGTGCGCCTTCGCCCAGGTATTCGGCCGCCACTTCATCGTGGCCGCCCCGTTGTTGCAGATGCGGCAGCAGGCTGCGGCCGTCCAGCTCCAGCGGAAAGTCGGCGCTGGCCGATGGCGTTTCGCCGCCATGGGCCAGGTCGAGCAGGGTCGGCAGCAGGTCGACATGTGACACCGAGGCGGCGACCCGGTGCGCGGCAAAGCGCTGCGGCGCATGGATAATCAGCGGTACGCGGGCGGACGGCTCGAAAAAACTCATCTTGTACCAGAGGCCCCGTTCGCCCAGCATGTCGCCATGGTCGGAGGTGACGATGATGATGGTGTTGTCCAGCTGTCCGCTGTGTTCCAGTGCGCGCAGCAGCACGCCGAACTGCTCGTCGACATACGAGATGGCGCCGTAATAGGCGCGCCGCGCCTGGCGTACCTGCTGCGGCGTGACCGGTGTCTGGTCGAGGCCGCTTACCGCGCGCAGGCGGCGTGAATGCGGATCGTCATCCTGCGGCGCAGCGGGCACGCGCGGCATGTCGATTTCTTCGTCGCTATATAGCTCCCAGTAAGGCGAGGATATCGCGTACGGGTCATGCGGATGGGTCAGCGAGACCGTCATGCAGAACGGGCGCTGGTCGGGATCGCGCGCCAGGTCGAACAGCTTCTGGCGCGCCGCGAACACCACTTCATCGTCGAAGTCGAGCTGGTTGCTGCGCACGCAGTGGCCGGCATCGGTTACCGACGTCATATTGTGGTACCAGCTGGGGCGCACGTCCGGGCGTTGCCAGTCCGGTGTCCAGCCGAAATCGGCCGGGTAGATATCGGTGGTCAGACGCTCTTCGAAACCGTGCAACTGGTCGGCGCCGCAAAAATGCATCTTGCCCGACAAAATGGTGCGATAGCCGGCATGGCGGAAATAATGCGCATAGGTCACCGCTTCGGACGACAGTGCCGCCGCATTGTCATGGCCGCCCGTTTTCGACGGCAGCTTGCCGCTCATCAGCGCGTAGCGTGAAGGCGCGCACAGGGGCGAGTTGCAATAGGCCGATTCGAATACCACGCCTGCCGACGCCAGCGCATCGATATGCGGCGTGCGCGTAACCTGGTTGCCGTAAGCGGCCAGGGCGCCAGGGGTGAGCCTGACGGCGGACGGCGCCGCCCTGCACGAGGCGGTAAGGGAACACTTGGCCGCCATCCACGTGGCGGTCGACAAGATCCGCACGCGGCGTACGCGGCAGGTGCTGACGGTGGCGGCCGACTTCGGCTTTGCCCAGTTCTGGCTGATGCCGCGCCTGGCGGAGTTTCAGCAGCGGCGCCCGGAGCTGGACGTGCGCATCGTCACCTCGCAACAGGCGTTTGATATCCGCGGCGAAGCGGTCGACCTGGCGATTTCGTTTGGCGACGGGCAATGGCCGGGCTGCGATGCGCAGCAAATCCTGCCGGAAGAGGTGGTGCCTGTGTGCAGCCCGGCCATGCTGGAACGGCATCTGGCGGCCGGCGGCACGCCGGCGCAAGTGATGGCCTTGCCCTTGCTGCATCTGGGCAGCAGCGGCCAGGAACCGTGGATGACCTGGCAGGAATGGGCGCAGCTGCAGGGCTTGCCAAGCGACGGCGAGCTGCAGAGCCTGACCTTGGGCAATTATCCCTTGCTGATCCAGGCGGCCGTCGCCGGTCACGGCGTCGCGCTGGGCTGGCGTCCGCTGGTCGATGCGCTGCTGCGTGATGGTCAGCTGGCCAGCCTGCCGGTGCCGTCCTTGCGCACACGGCGCGGCTACTTCCTGGTGCAGCCGCGCGGGCGTGAGCCATGGGAGGCGCTGGACAGCTTTCGCGAGTGGATCGTGGCTGGTTGCGAAGAGCTTAAATAGTCCTTGCAGGCCACGCGGCGCTTGGCTATAATTCGCCCCCTCGCTGAACGACGCATGCAAATGCCGAGTGAAGCAGAAAAAAGAAGGTGTTGACGGATTTAGCGAAATGCTTCATACTCTTCCTTCTTCGCAGCTGACAAACACAACGCTTTGTCGATAGCGCGAAACGTAGCACCGAATACCGT
>NZ_JAFCTQ010000071.1:0-12950 GCF_049896105.1 Janthinobacterium sp. PSPC3-1
ACATCAGGCCACCGCCGCCACCTCCCGCTCAGATCGTCAACCCCGTCTTCCCCCATTCCCCGCGAAGAACCTTTTTTTTTACCAGTATCAGGAGCGCGACGGCGGCCACCGCCACGCCAATGAGCATGAATTTATGTTCGCCCATCAGTTCCACCATCCCGGTTTGACGATGCTATCCGGCTGTTTGCCGCCCAGCAGTGGACTACTGATGCTCGCCAGGTAATCCGTACCGCCGCCCAGCCAGTCAGTATTGCTAATGCCGCTCCACAGGTCGGCAAGGCCCATGCGGCCGGCGACGGTTTCAGGGTTATATGGCGCGCCCAGCATCGGATCGTAGTAGCCGCCCACCTGGCCGCCCACCATGACGCCGCCGACGATGCCACTACCTGCCCCCGCTGCCGGCGTCTTGAACTGCTTGTACAGCATGAAGCCGACGACGACCACGGCGGCGCCCATCATGAGATCCTGAATATCCTGTTTTTTCACGCGAGTACTCCCCCTGCGTTGATATATTCGGCCTGCAACCGCGCCAGCGACTCTTCACGCTGGCCGTAGCCGGCGCCGGGCAAGCTGGCCCATTCCTTTTTGCACTTCTCGACGGCGGCGGCAAACTGGCCGTTCTGCGCCAGGCGCAGGCCGCCACGCTGACGGATCAGTTCAACGCACGCGCGGTCCTGGCTGGCCGGGCTGAAATCTGGAAGACCCAGCTTTGCCTGCACGCCATTCCATGTGCGCTGGATGATCTGATAGGCTCCGGCAGCGGTGGAATAATCGTTGATCCGCGGTATCCAGATTTTCACCCGCGGATGGTCGGAATAGTCGTCAAACAAGCTGCCGCCGACGATGGTGCGGTATCCATCTGGCCCCAGCGTCCCCTCGCCCACGCGGATTGCCCGCATGAACGCGGCCAGGTTGCGGCCCTGCTGCTCTGGTGAAACGTTCGAATTCATATCGGTAAATTCCTGAAAAAGTGCGTCTGCCTGGTCAAATAAATCAGGCGCCTGATAGTCTGCGTCGCCGTCATCCGCCCCGCCCTGCCCGGCCTGCAGCCAGAGCAGCAGGGCGGCGGCGGCCATTCCTATCACGATGTATCTGGCATGCATGGGCTAGAACGCCATCACGACGATTCGCAGTTGCACGTTATTCGCGGTCAATGCTATCGAGCCAGGGTTGGTACAAAATACAGTCACGGTATCCCCGCCAGGCGCACCAAAAAAGTGCAACAGTGCGTTTGGCAGCGATCCGTTCATGGCCGTCACGACGACCGCGCTATTTGCCGTCACACCTAGCATGGACAAGTTGATTGTTGCTGAGCCACCTGAGGCGATGTTGCCAAATGAAACCGTTGTCACCTGGCTGAACACGCCCCTTATCGGTGCACACTTGGTGATTTTGTCGAGCGCGCCGATACGCACGCCATTGGCTGCATACGACTCCACCACACCCGTATCGCCCTTGCTGTTCCAGCTGCCAGAGACCATATCGACCGCCCCGCCGACAAACCCGCCCAGCGGTGCATCACCCCGGAAGGTTCCCGGGTAAATATTGCCAATCGCGTAGTTTGTGTAATTGGCTATGGTCGGTCCTGATACCGTCAAGCCGTATGGCATATTGAGCAGTTCAAAAATGGTGGTGTTGTATTCGATATAGCCACCGATGATTTTCATTTCCGAACTACCGTCATATCGCACGGCCACGGCGGCGCCATCGAGCGACACGCCGATAATCTCCGTTGCGACGCTGTTTTGCACGATGACGTTAGTCTCGTAGCCCTTGATAATGCCGCCAATGATTTTCGAATCGTTGCCTGCAGCATCGCCAGAAACTGGACCGGTGAACGACACACCAAAACTTCCGGCCCAGGTCTTTTGATTGTAGAAATTTTCCCAATCGCATTCGATTACCCGCGTCCGGTAACAAACCGTACTGGATCCTGGCATAGTGGCGTCAACGCCCCGGTATACGTCTTTTCCGCGCAGATATTCCAGCCTTGTATGCTGAGTGTTTGGAAATTCGGTGTCGGCCGTGACCTTGACCGCCGTGGCACGTATCGAGGTACTTTCCTGGCTGAACTCCATAGACCGCAATGTTTGGTGCATGCCCTTAATCGTGAACCCGCCCGCGTCGCTCGATAGGATCACCTTATTGCCCTGCCCATCCACAATTAGGGGATTTGCGTTGGATGCGATCACTACGCGCCCCGACAGTGTATGCGGCGTATTCATCACCACACGGCGCTTTCCCGCCGCCATCGCCGCATCAATCGCGCGTTGTAATTGCCCTGTCGAATCCACCTCGCCAGCTAGAAAATAATCCTCCGACGACAGCGTTTCGCGTAATTTGTCCTGCGCCGTCCGGGATCGGGCGCCAATGCCGGCCTGAATAAACCCGATGATCGCCGATCCGTAGGGCGCGGCCATCGCCGCTTTCAGCCGCGCCAATGCCGCAGATATCAGGCCGCTCATTTTAGTCCTTGCATTTGTACCGGCGTGGCCGCCGTATCGCTGACCACGTACCAGGCCGCGCCAGCGGCGTCCGTCTCGTTCCAGACGTCGCCAGGTAGCAGCACGACCGCCGCGCCGGCCAGCGTGACGCCAGCGCCACCAATGGCGATGGTGGCCGTGGCGTGGCCGTTGCGCACGCGCAGCCGGCGCAGGGTAGCGTCAGCGACCAGGGCGACTGCGGCCAGGCCGGCGCTCACTGGCGCCAGGTTGACGATGGCGGAACACGGGACATTGGATACCGCGAACGTCGCACCCGGCTGCTGCACCATCGGGATCGCTTCCGCATTGGTGTTGTCGATTGTGACCATGCCCAGCACGGGCGCCACGGTGCCGGCGAATTCCACCGGGATCGGGTCGGCATTGGTGATGTTGACGCCCTCTGGCACCTTGACGGCAGCGCCGTCCGCGACGCCCAGCTGTACATCCTCAAACGACAGGAAAATGCCGACTGTGGTGGTGACGGCCGCCGTCAGCATCACGCCGTCGTAGGCCTCTACCAGGCGGAATGCGGCTTTGCGCATCGGCATGGTGCTTTGTGGCGTGCCGTTGCGAATGGTGGCGATATCGACGCCATCAGCGTCGCCGGTCGAGTCCAGCAGGATCAGTTTGCCGGCCACGTTGTGGGTGTACGGCACGCCGGCCTGTAGGCGCAGTGCGTAATAGGCCATTATCGGATTCCTTTGAATGCCACCAGGGCGACCAGGGCCAGCGCGCCGGCCACCATGATTTTTTGCTCACCGGCTTTGCTGGTTTCATAGGCGGCGGCGATTTTGTTGTCCGAATCCTTGTAGGCGTCCTGTACCGATTGCATGGCCGTCTTGGTGGTGGCCGCCTGGCTGGCTGCACTGGCCGCCAGTTCATTGGCGGCGCCAGCGCTGATGAATTCCGCGAAGTTAAACGCCTTGCTCGATACAGAGTCGGCAAATTTGAAGCTGCTGTCGACCGCGCCATGGTCGGTCTGGCTGATGCTGACATTGCCGAAGCTGGATTTGTTTGCGACCAGGTTGACAGAGTCGGTGGCCGCCACGATGCGGTTATCCGGCGACTCCTGTATTTGCGTCTGGCTGGCGTCCGTTTTTGCTTTGCTGGTGCTCATTTTTTCAGGCGCTTTCCCATGCAGTAGGCGTCAAGCGCCCACCCTTGTTTTAATAATTTTCGGACCAGCCCCCGGCGTCTGGTGCGCAGTGTGATGCGCTCAGCGCCCGGCCCTTGCGTTTCAACGTGCGGCAGGACACTTGCCACCAGATCGACGCCACGGACGCCGCCAGCGGCCGCTACGATGATCAGTTCAGCCCCGTTCGTGCATTGTTCGATACGTAGGGCGTAGCGGCAGACGATTTCACCGGCCAGCACCACTTCGAACAGCGCGGCGCCGGACAGGCCGGCGTCCATGCTCCCGAGCCCGCCGCTGGTATCTCGGCTGGCCGTGTAGGCGGCGGCATAGGCGGCGCGCGCGGCGTCGTCCAGCACGCCCGGGCGGATCAGTGCTTTTTCTTGAAGAGCAGGAACGCCACCGCCCCGGCTGCTGCGACCATCATCCATGTTTTGCTCGTCATCCCTTGATCGCCGCTACCTTGATTGACATTCCAGTCACCGGAACTGATGCCGCCGCCGCTACCTTGGTAGCCGCCCTTTGCGTCGGCATTGGCCCCGGACGATGCGGACAGCTGCAATGGAGGCAGTGCGGGCATCATTTGTTCATGATCCACAGCGCGGCCAGGCCCAGCCCAGCCCACACCAGCATGTTGTTATTTTTGGTCTGCACGTACTGGATCTGCGCCTGGGCCTGCTGCTGCGGCTGCGCCAGGCCGGCCTGCATCTTGATCTGGTCACGCTTGAGCGCGTAGTTCAACACGTTGGTGAGCGTGCCGAAGATGGCGTTTTGCGTGCTGGTATCGAGGAAGACGCCCGAGCCGTTGCCGGTGCTGGTAGACGGCTGCATATCCTGCGCGCCGTTCGACACATCGCCGTAGATTGGCGAGTAGTCATTGCCGCCGAAGCCGAGGGACGTGGAGTAGTCCGTACCCCCGATCCCGAAATATTCATTGAATGACGCCATGATGATTCCTTGCTATGTGATAAGCCCGGCGCGGCCGGGCGGCCTGGTTACGACAGCTTTTTCAGGTCATCCACATAGTCAATGAAGATTTTCACGCTGTCGGGCGCCGAGGTGGTCAGGCGCAACAGGCACTCCACCACCTGGGCAGTGTTGAGCATGTTCATCAGGTTGCCGTCTTCAATGAAGTCGAGCACCAGCAGGTTTGCCTGCGGCACCAAGCGGTTGCGCTTTTGCATGTAGGCGATGCTGCCCACTGCTGCACGAATGCGTGGCGTGCCGTTGGTGCGCAGTTCCGCTTTGGTCACGTTGCCCGTGTTGTGAATCCAGATGCGCTTGATCAAGCCACCGTTGACGGCTGCTGGCAGCATCAAATCGTTTTCGCCGGCCAGCGACAGCGGCGCGTTGAAGTCCTTGCGGCGCAGGATGAACGGGTTTGGCGTCGGATCGCGGAATTCCGAGTCGACCGAGATACCGCTCGACGCGGCGGCGCCGGCCTTGATCTCAACTTCGAAAGTCAAGCTGTTCAGCTGGTTGCGCGGTACGGAGGCCAGATACTGCGCGGCGGCGCCGCCCCGGGTGTTTGGTTCGGTAAAGTCCAGCGTGATGACGTTCGCATCGACAAACACGCCCTGGTAGGCATCGCGCACGCCGATCAGCGCGCCATCATCGACAAAGAACGTGACGCCGTTCGCCTTGCCTTCAATGCGGCCGACGTTCGACTTGGTGAGGCCGCCAGTCAGCTGCAAATGAATCTTGTCGAAGGTGGCGTTATACGACACTTTCAGCACGGCGGTGGCGCCCGGGTGGACGTTTTGAATGTCGATCAGCTGGTCTTTATTGGAACTCATGTTTTTCTGTCCTGAATTGGGTTACTGGGTGCACCGCGACGTGCTTACTGGCCGCCTGGCAGATACGGGCCGACGCCAGGGATAGCGAAAACTTTTTTCTGCATGATGTACACGGCTGCGAAGGCGGCCAGCGCGATCAGCGCGGTATGCATGGTTGCTTTGTTCATGGTCTGGTCCTGGTGGTTATGGGGTAATCGATTCAACAGGGCCAATGCTGCGGCACGGGGCCGCTATCGCAAATAGGCTGTTACCGGTACCCATACCGTTACAGGGATTTGTTGACGCCCTGGCGCACTGTTTTGTCAGGATTTTTATGAAAAAAGTGAAAATTAGGCAAATCCCGCAAGAGCCGGTGCGGCTTTATCGCCACAGGCTTTCCGCCAGCGCCTGGCTCATAGGTGATTTGCAGGCCTAATGCATCAGCCATTACCTTGGCGTCGCCGTCGTAATTGAGGCCGTAGCACCGCAACTGCGTGCAGTTGCCCAGGAAATCCTTGTCGATATTGGCCGGGCGCTGGGACGTGCCGATGATGGTCAAACCCTGATGGCGGCCAGCGGTCGACAGATTGCGCCATGCAGGCGGCGACCAGCTGGGCATGGTCACGCGGCTCAACTCCTCGACCAGCACGGTGGCGTTCTCAAGCTCCCAAACGATGCGGCAAAACCGATCGAATTGAATTTTGACCTCACTATCCTTGCCAGTCGGCACGTAGACGATCGCCTTCGCGCCGGCTTTGACCTGGGCCACCAGTTCGGAGATTTTGCCGGTCACCACCACGCCCTGGCAGAAGCTGCCGTATTTGTCGGACTTTTCCAGCGGCGACCAGACCAGCAGCCGGCTATACGACCGCAAAAGTTCCCCCTTGATGAAGGAGCTTTTGCCGGTCCCGGACGCACCAATCACCGCGATGATATTGGCCTTGTTTTTCGTCCCTTGTGATGTTTTAGACTCGCTCACTGAAATTCCCCGGTTTCTGGTGCATAGGGTTGCCCTGCTCGACCACATCGCCGGTATCCGGATCGATATCCTTTTCCGGCTGCTGGGCCTCCGCCGCCTCTGCCTTCGCGGCCTGGCGCGCGCGGATGGCGGCCACAGTCGGCAGCACCAGCGGCACGCTGGCGACGCACAGGGCGATTTCCGGCCCGAATCGCGCAATGGTGGCGCCAGCGTCCCAGTCGTACTTGTCGGCGACCGCCGCCATGCCCTGCCCCCATGCCAGGCACTTGTCGGGGGTGTACACGCCGTGCAGTTCCGGCATCGCCATGCTGATCAGGCGCCCGAACATCAGCGGTATCTGCGCCCAGGTCTGCGCCGGATCGATGGCGTTTTCATCCGGCGGATGGAGGAAGTCCTGTTCCGCTTGGCTGGCGGCCGCCTCGTCGCCGGCCGCCTCCATGGCGATGCGGTCGAGCGGGTCGTTCGGATCGAGCGCCGCCGGCTTGCCGCCCTGTTCTTCGTTCAGGTCAGGCATCGGCCACCCCCGCAAGGATCGGTGTGAACCACGCCGCGCGCTTGGCCGGTGGCGGCGCTGGTGGTGGCGCCGGTGGCGTTACCGGTGCTGCCGGTTCCGGTACGGTAGCCGGCGCTGTAACGGTATCCGCTACCGTTACCGTTACAGGCCGCATGCGCTTACGCAACTGGCCGTCACGGAAGGCATTGCGGGTGAATGTCTGCGCGTTGCAGTCGGTGCAATGAATGTAGGCGTGGACGTTTTTGTCCTCCTTTACCTCTGCATCGGCAAAGCCGCAGACAGGGCAATTCACATGCCCGATTGCTGTTTTTTTCATGGAATCCCTTGCGGCCCCGAAGGGCCGGCTTGTTATTTTTTTGGTTTATCGGCAGCAGCAGCAGCCTTCGCCGCCTCTTCCTGGCGCTTGGCGGCCGCCGCCTGGGCCTGCGCGGGGGTCTGGTTGACAAAGGTACTGTCCTCGTAGGTGGCAGCGTCCTTCTTGCTCATGTAGGGGCTTCGATTGGTCATTTTGTCGCTTTCTTCAGGTGTTGCCATTGCAAGTGAATTGCCAGTTCGCGGAAAAACTCTTTCGCCGGGCCCGGCAATAAAAACCCGTACTGCTGGTAAAGCGCTACAGCCTTGCGCTCGAGCGCCAGGCCTTTTTCTGTATTCGGCATCAATGCCCCTCTGGATATTTGCGCTGCAAGTGCAGCAAATGGGCGCTGGGCGCGCCCGCTGGGCGTTTCTTGTGGCGCCGGTACTGCGCCAGCTGGTCTACCCGCTCCACCGGCACGCCGGTGTCAGGGTGAAAACTCCGGCCAGCATCGAAGGCCGGAGCAAAATTTTTATTTTTCGTGGTCGGCTGGATGCGCGTCCAGGGTGCTGGCGAACAGTTATTTACACCAGTCCGAGGAACGGCAAGGGCCACCCCGGCCCGGTCTATCGTCCAGCGGTAGCGGGTGGACTCATAGACCGCATGCGGCTGCGCCGCCAGATACACGCCAACCGGCCTGTGCGCCTCTACCTGCTCATAGCGCCCTTCGACGTCCTCTACCCGCTTCGCAAGCTGGATCGTGGCCTGACGGCCCACGGTGGGGCCGCCCATGGCCCGTATGAAACGGGCGAAGTCGGCGCGCTGGGCGATTGCGGGATTGTCGGACTCGACTTTCTGCGCGGCCTGGTAGGCCTCGCGGATGGGCTCAGGCGCATTGCGCACCGATTCCGCCGACAGGCGGCGGAACTCGCGCCACACGCCCACCGGCACGCCGCCGATCTGCTGGAACTGACGAATGCCCCACACCTGTGACCAGTACGTGACGCGCTGGGAGGCCGTGAATTCCATGTTGCCGAACAGGTCGGGCGCGATGATGTACGTGCCGCCATCCTCGAAAACCTTGTGGTCCCCTACCCCGGCGCCGTCGATGTTCTTGCTGACGTATTTGGCGATGTAGCCGGCAGCAGTACCTTTGCCGGCCTCGATCCGCACCAGCTTGACGCGGTTTTGCACGGCGCCGGCCTCGCTGCCATCCTCGCGCATGGCGTAGATGGTTATGATCAACTCCATCATTTTCTGATGCTCAGGCGTGACAAACAGCAGCATGTGCCAGTGTGGGCATCCGTCCGTGTGCGGCTCGGCGATGCGAAAGCCATACGGCCGGATACCGCGCCGGTGCAGCGCCGATCTGATGCGCTTCCAGGCGTCGGCCAGATAGGCCTGCGCATCGCGCGGCGTGGGACTGCCGAACTCCGTGTATTTCGCGTTCGTGCCGCCCACCGAGTGATATTTGCTGGGGCAAGTGATTGTCCAGAACATGCCGACGTGGCGCATTTTGTCCGCCACCTCTTCGAAGCCCCGAATGCGCAGCATCAATTCGCCACGGCGGAGCGTTTTATTGCCCATGCCCAGGGCGGCCAGTTCGGCCAGGGTATAGACGTCGCCGTTTTCATTGGTGGCCGTGACGGCGGCAAGCGCCTTTTGATTGGCCTCGTTTTGCGCCGCCTGCGCCAGGCACGTTTCGCGGCTGACATACGGATCAGCGCGCACATGTGTTAGGCCCAGCTGGATCGAGGTGTGTTCGAAGCGGCGCATCAATTCCTTGCGCAGTGCGCGGCGCCACCACGCATGGTCAGCGGTGCGCGCGATGTAGCCGCCGATGGTCTTCTTGTCGTCAGGCGGCAGCACGCCGCGCCGTTGGCAGATTGCATCGATCGCAGCCTTGATGGCGTGCGCGTCATGCAGGCGGGAGCAGACCTCGTAGCACTCGCGGGCGGCCTGCAATGCGGCGGTCGATATCGCGCCCGGCCCGGTCATGGCGCCGTATTGGTCGGCCAGCGGCAAGCGCTGGTCGTCGGCCAGCACGGCATCGACCACGCGCTGGCGCGGCACGTTCAGGCCGCCGAACATGCGATTGACCGCGGCGGCCATGCGCGATGGTATGCCCATCTGCTGGTGCGGCAATTTCGCCGGCCCTTGCCGCCATGCTGACCGTAGCGGTATCACATGTCGCTCCTGGCCCTGATCCGTTCCATTTTTTCCGCGTGATATCGTTCGCTTTCTCTTTCGCCTCGCGCATGCTCCAAAACGAGCGTCAACACCAGCAACAAAAAAAGCAGCACCATGCCCACCACCCATACCCACAGCGCGCTCATCAATGCACCCCGCCAGCCGGCGCCGGCATGCGCCCGCCGTTCATGCATTTCTGCGCGATTTCCAACTGGGCGCGCAGCTTGGCGACCTCGCACCATATGCGACCACGCTCCAGCGCATCGAACTTGCACAGGGCATCGCTGGCGCGCTCCTTCGGCATGCGCGCCGACATGACGGCCACCATGCGGGCGGCCAGCGGCAAGCGCATCCAATACGCGGCGCGCACGGCCTCAACGTCTGCCGGCGTGGCGATCGTCGCCAGCACGGCGGCGGCGCGCTCCATGCGCAACTCGCGGGGGGTGGCCTCTACCTGGGCGCAAACCACCGCGAATTCGGCCAGATATTTTTGAGTTTCCAATTCCGCGCTGGTCAGCTGGGGGCCGGCGACGGCGGCGACGGCCGCCAATTCTTTGGTCAGGTATTGCATGCGGGTACCTCATCGCCATTTATGGCGCTGCTCGATGCGCTCGATCGGGCATCGTCATTTGCGCCGGTAGCGGCCAGCATCGCCGTTTCAAGATCTCGCATCGCCGAAAACAGCGAAGCACGTTCGATCGCCGGCAGCTGCTCCAATCGCCGTATCCAGCGAGCCGTCTTGCGCTTGATGCGCTCGCGCTCCCGGAAGTCTTTGCCGACATAGGTGTAATCGGCGATGACTGCCGGCGCCTCGTAGTTCATCCATACCGACTCGGTGCGCACGCCGCCCCGCGTCATGGCCTGGAAGTCGACACGGTGCCAGCCCTCGCTTTCGGCGAACTCGTCATAAATGTCGTTGCGGTACCCGGACAGCATGAAGCGCACGCCGCGATCGCTTATCGTCATAAGCAGCGAGAGCAGATCCCGGTGGTCGGCATCGGTCATTTCATAGGCGTAGATCGATTTTTTGGTGCGGGTGGACAGCACGTATGGCGGATCGAGGTAGACGAATTCATCGCCGGACCACTGGTGGCTTTTCAGCATCGATATCGCATCGTCATTGATGACGGTTGCTCGATCATCGCCAGCGGCGGCGATGGTCGACCGCAAAACGGCGGCCTGTGCCGGGTCGCGCTCGATCAGAAATGACGATACTGCAGGACTTTTCCGCTCGTAGATATTGGCGCCGCCCGCGAACGCCTCGATGTAGACGCGATGCGGTGGAATCAGGTTGATGATGGTTTGGAAGACGCCTGCGCCGCCTTTGCCGCCCGGGTACTTCATGCCGTGAATTCCACCAGGGCGGCGCGCAGTTCGGCCAGGCGCATCACGTCGATACGGCGGAAGGTGGCATCTGGGTGGGCGCGGTCAACGCGGTGCTCCAGCACGGCGATTTCCAGGCGGATGGCCATTTCGATCTGGACAAATGCACCCGTGGAAATTTTGATTGTTTTGTAATAAATTGTTTCGGACATGCTGGCCTCCCCAGGCGTTTATGCATCCCCGGCAAAGGAGTCAAGCGGCCCGCGAAGCGGCATTGCCTGGGGAGCAGAAGGAATTACCGCTCGACAAGACGCACTTTAGTCGGTTTTATTCCGACTAGTCAAGGAACTTGTATGACCTTGATAGTCGTTCAAAAAACGACTACTCTCGTAATCTACAATTCCTGGGGAGGATAAATGCTCAAAAAATGCGCACTCGCGCTGACTTTCCTGCTGCCGCTTTCCGCGTCGGCAGTCGATGAAATTGATGTGTCATGCGGCATGTCGGTTAGGTCGTTCTTCGAGCCACTTATTCAAAATCGCCTGATCAATCCAAAGCCTGCGCAGGTCGAACAAACCGGCTCAATTAATCATTTCAGGCCGAAGCTTCTTAAGCGGCTGACGGCTTACGGCATGACTGTAAAAAGCGTTTTCGGGTATGCCAACGAGCCTCTTCTGTTTATGAACAATGGCAACGGCAATCAGGAAGTGTATGGGGTGATCGTCTCGGAGGGGATTGCGAACGTGCAGGCACAGCTAAATTCGGTTGGCAATACCGATGCCCGTACATTCAGGACGGACTCAAATACAACAATCATCATGTGCAAGGGGCTATAAGTGAAAACTACTGCTGAATACCTGGATGCGGTTAAGACCGCTTTGGGCCTGCCAAGCGATTACGCGCTGGCAAAATACTGGGGCGTCTCTAAGCAGGACGTCAGCGAATACCGCGCAGGTAAACGCACGCTTGGCGAGGACCGAGCTATAGCCGTCGCTGAGATATTGGGCATCGACCCAGCGGAACCGCTGATCGCATCTCATGCCGAGCGCGCCAAGTCAGATCAGGCAAAGGAGGTATGGACCGCCCTTTTTGCTCGAATTGAGGGTTTTCTGTCACTGCTGCCACACGCTAAATCGGTACGGAGTCTCGCACTCCCCCGGTAGCAGCAGTTTAAATTTTAGCCGAATGACAACGAGAATTTATATTATGTAAAATGACGTGCTTGGGGAAGGAAGGGTTTCGCTTTATTGCCGTAGTACCAAGAAGAAGCTGACGCGGCGTGACCGTTTCCTCTCTGAGATAGACAGCGTAACGCCGTGTGGCAAGCTGCATAGTACTTTCGTCGGCATCGACCTGGGCCGCGAATCGGCGCCGGAAGCGACGACCTTGCTGAAGTTCCGCCACCTGCTTGAAGCCAAGGGGCTGACGCGCGAGATCTTCGACACGATTAACGGGCACTTGGCCGAGAAAGGCTTGATGATGCGCGAAGGCACTATCGTCGACGCTACGCTGATCGCCGCGCCACCGTCGACCAAGAACGGCAAGCGCGATCCGAAAATGCACCAGTCAAGAAAATTGAAGTCCTTTTTCTTCCTTCAATTGCTCAATAACTGATATTCGTCGATCATGTTGATTACATAGATTGGTATAAGGCTCTAACTCTAACCTCAAAACTTCCCTTGGAAATTTTCTATAAAGGTCTTTAAATGCGGCGGCTTGTTTATACCAATGTAGGAAAGCTCCATTCTTGTCATCACTAAGCGTGCCCTCACAGTAATTAATGAGTTCATCTAATAGGCCGATACCTTTCAAATTATCATGCATAGAAAGCATCGCCGAAGTTTCGTACCTCCAAGGATATTTTTCTTCTTGCGTTCTCCAGTAGTCTAGATAGCCAGAATTTTTATAAGCAGCAGCAAGCTCAAAATCCATTTTTGGAAAATTTACTGAAGCTTCGATAATATTCTGCAAGTTCAATATTTTGGGATATATTCTTCTTGCCGCCTCTAGTAGATTGTTTGTGACCGCTGTCATTCCTTTAGTGTCGTCTCCTGCACTAAGGATATTTTCAATTTCCTGCTCTGTTACTTGAATCGAAAAATTTTCAACTCGATGCAATAGGCTGGAATTTTTCAGATCATCAGGTGTACAAAAATTGGGATTGTGATGTAAATTAATTCCAACACTAGGGAACCGCTTATATGGACGCCTCCCGGAGGTCAAGTAACTTCACACGATAGGTTCAGTTGAGGTCGCAGTCTT
>NZ_JAFCTQ010000072.1:0-9393 GCF_049896105.1 Janthinobacterium sp. PSPC3-1
TGCCGCCCACCGTCTACGAACGGAAAATGGCAGCACGTGAACCTATCGTTGTGTCCGAAATTACTTGACCACCACAGTCATTGCGTCGCTACATTAAGCCTGTAGCGCATCCCTCATGGATAATTCAGGGGGCATACAGAAACAAGATGAGCAAACGGGACAAACATTTTGAAAAAGTGAGGGAGTATAAGGATAGATTTCATCCGATGTCTCTCGAATTTTTGCGTGAAAAATTAAATTCACCTTCGCTGTACAAAGAGGCGGCTATCGCGCTTCGTGAGTTAATTGCTGAACGGGAATCGACTGCCTTCCGTCAAAAAGCTAACGAGTAATTTTTTAGGCGACTTGAGGAATCCCGACCGACCGCTTTGGGTTGCGGCCTGTCGTAAAGTCCGTGACTTTTCATGCTGGCAATCTACTATGCTGAATCGACCGCCGGGGTCCGGCGAAAACTCGACTTTCTACGCATTTTAGGAGCACGCGCTATGGTATGGGTTGTTTCAATCGATCAACAGCGCCACGCCCAGCACGCCGATGGCGATTAAGCTTAGCTGCGGCAAGGTTTCCGCCAGCGTCGCCTTACGCTGCAGCTGGGGCATCAGGTGGCTGATCGCCACATACAGAAAGCCGGCTGATGCAAAGGCCAGCACATACGGCACCAAGCTGCTGGCTTTGTCGAGCGTATAAAACCCCAGCACGCCGCCGACAAGTGCCATCATGCTGCATAGCAGGTTGAACAGGTAAGCCTTGGCGCGCGAATAACCGGCATTTAGCAGGACGACGAAGTCGCCCACTTCCTGCGGGATTTCGTGCGCGACGATCGCAAGCCCCGTCAGTATGCCCAGGCCAGGGTCGGCCAGAAATGCGGCGGCAATCATGATGCCGTCGGTGAAATTGTGAAGGGCGTCGCCTAGCAGGACCATGGCCCCGCTGCGTTCGCCATGACTGTGATGGTGGCCGTGATGGTGACCGTGCGCCAGCGCGGGTTGCAGCGGTGACTCGGGCTCCGGCCCGGCGCGCAGTATTGCGATTTTTTCAAGCAAAAAGAAACTGAGCAGACCCGCCAACAGGGTGGCAAACAGGCTTTCGGGCGGGACTTTCGCGTGCAGCGCTTCAGGCAAGGCGTGTAGCAGCGACGTCGCCAGCATGATGCCGACCGAAAGGCTGAGCATGCGCTCGGCCATGCGCGCCAGCAGGCCAAAGGATAAAAAAGCAGCGGCGGAAATGCTGATCACGCCCGACAGGGTCGTGGTCAGGAGGATAGCGCGGAGTGTAACGTCCATGAATGGTCTTCCAGTTTGGGTGAGCCACCGGAAGAACACCCCGCGCGGCAAAGCTAGTGCGTAATTACTGCAGGACGCCGGCGGCTTTGGCTGCGTTGGCAGCGAGCAGGTCCATCAGCGTCGGCGACAGGCAATCGTAGTACGGCAGGCCAAGTTCGGCCAGGCGCGCACGGACGGCGGCCATGTCGTCAGGCTTGGTGCCCGACTCGATGATCGACGACACGAACGCCGCGAATTCGACTGGAGACCAACCGGTCTCCTTCGACAGTTCGGTGTGCACGAAATCGAGGCCGTGGAAGGCGTGCTTCGTGTTTTCGATACGCCCATACATGTGCGTGCCGCACGTGGTGCACGCGTGGCGCTCGATGGTGGCGCTGGCATCGACGATCGCCAGTTTTTCAGGATGGGCGGTCACGGTGACTTTATCGCGCGAAACGACGGCGATCTGCGCGAACAACGCATCGGCGGGCTTCCAGCACTTGGTGCAACCGCAGGCATGGTTGAAGGCCGTCTGCGCGCCGATGGTCACTTCGACCTTGTCGGTGGCGCAGTTGCATGCCAGTTTGCCGCCGGCAAAGCCAGATACTGCCGGTGCACGGTTGGCGCCAATGGCAGGATGGATATTGATGTCTGTACTCAAGGTGCTACTCCTTCTATTGAAGCCAAAGCTTCGCGGTGAAAATTCAAGTGGTCATCGATAAACGTCGCGATGAAGTAATAACTGTGGTCGTACCCGGCGTGGCGGCGCAGCGTCAGCGGCTGGCCGGCGACCGTGCAGGCGGCTTCAAATGCCTGTGGCGAGAGCTGTTCGGCCAGGAATTTGTCGTCCAGGCCCTGGTCAATCAGGATCCCTTTTGGGAACGGGTTGTGGCTTGCGGCCATTAAGGCGCTTGCGTCGTGGTCCAGCCACATCTGCGAGCGTGGCCCGAAGTAGGTGCCGAAGGCCTTCTCGCCCCATGAAACCTGCGCCGGGGCGCAGATCGGCGCCAGGGCCGACACCGACTTGAAAAGGCCTGGATGCTGCAGGGCCAGGACCAGCGCGCCGTGGCCGCCCATCGAGTGGCCCATGATGCCGACCGACTCTTCGATAACGGGAAGTTCGGCCACGACCAGCACCCGCAGTTCGAGCAGATAACTATGCATCCGGTAGTGTTCGGACCATGGCGCCTCAAGCGCATCGACATAGAAGCCGGCGCTGGCACCGAGGTCCCAGCTGTCGGTTTCTCCCGCCACCCCGGCGCCACGCGGGCTGGTATCGGGCGTAATTAGGATCAGCCCGAGTTCGGCTGCTTTGCGCTGGGCACCGGCCTTGGCAGCGAAGGTCTCTTCGGTACAGGTCAAACCTGCCAGGAAAAACACGGCCGGGGCCGGGCCACTCTTGACATGAGCCGGCAGGAACACCCCAAAGCGCATCGGCAGCTTGATCACAGATGAATCGTGGCGGTAGTAACGCTGCACGCCGCCGAAGCAGGCTTGTTCGCTGATCAGTTCAAGCATCGCGGTCCCTTAGTAGAGAACGACGGAACGGATCGACTCGCCCGACTTCATCAGGTCGAAACCTTCATTGATGCGCTCAAGCGGCAAGCGGTGCGTGATCAGGTCGTCGATGTTGAGCTTGCCTTCCATGTACCAGTCAACGATTTTTGGGACATCGGTACGGCCACGAGCGCCGCCGAAGGCCGAACCGCGCCATTCACGGCCGGTGACCAGCTGGAATGGACGGGTCGAGATTTCTTCGCCAGCAGCAGCAACGCCGATGATGAACGACTTGCCCCAGCCTTTATGGGTGCACTCAAGTGCCTGGCGCATCGTGGTGGTGTTGCCGATGCATTCAAAACTGTAGTCGGCGCCGCCGTCGGTGATCTGGACGATCGCGTCGACCACGTTCTCGACTTCTTTCGGGTTCACGAAGTGGGTCATGCCAAATTTGCGTGCCATTTCCTGGCGGGCCGGGTTGATGTCGACACCGATGATCTTGTCGGCGCCAACCATCTTGGCAGCCTGGATCACGTTCAGGCCGATACCGCCCAGGCCGAACACGACCACGTTGGCGCCCGCTTCGACCTTGGCCGAGAACAGGACGGCGCCCACACCGGTGGTGACGCCGCAACCGATGTAGCAGACCTTGTCGAACGGGGCATCTTCACGGATTTTCGCCAGAGCGATTTCCGGTACCACGATGTAGTTCGAGAAGGTCGACGTGCCCATGTAGTGAAATAAAGGCTTACCGTCGATCGAGAAACGGCTGGTCGCGTCCGGCATAAGACCGCGGCCTTGCGTCGAGCGGATTGCCTGACAAAGATTTGTTTTTTGCGACAGGCAGAATTTGCACTGGCGGCATTCCGGGGTGTACAGCGGAATGACGTGGTCGTCCTTTTTCAGGGAGGTCACGCCCGGGCCGACGTCGACCACGATGCCAGCGCCTTCATGGCCCAGAATTGCCGGGAAAATCCCTTCTGGATCGGCGCCGGACAAGGTGTAGTAATCGGTATGGCAGATGCCGGTCGCTTTCAGTTCGACCAGCACTTCGCCGGCACGTGGGCCCTCCAGGTCGACTTCTTCGATGGTCAGTGGCGCGCCAGCGCGCCAGGCAATAGCTGCTTTGGTTTTCATGTGATGATCTCTCTGGTACGATAAATGTTTTGAACGAGATCATTGTGCAAGCTCATGCGCCTTGGGTGGCCGAGCTTGTCCGAGAATGGCAGGATTTGATGCAATAATGACCGGATATTTGCTTTAGCCCATCGCCATGAAACAATCTGTATCAAGTAGTGCCATCACGGTGGATATTGTTGTTTACCCTGGCTTCAAGGCTGTAGAGGCCATCGGTCCAATGTCAGTGTTCGAATACGCTAATTTGCACCGGCAACGACGCGGTCTGGCGCCAGGCTACGATGTGCGCGTGGCGTCGTTTAAACTCGGCCAGGTACGTTCCGATACACTGATGTCACTTGATGCGACCAAGGTAATCAATACCCTGTCGATACCGCACACAGTGATCGTCGTCGGAGCACGCCACATCCACGATGCGTTGATTGAAAGCGCCGCGATCATCGACTGGATAGCGGAGGCGGCACCACGTATTGACCGCCTTACTTCGCTCTGTTCGGGAGCATTCTTCCTCGCCGCTGCAGGCGTTCTTGATGGTAAGCGTGCTACCACACATTGGGGCGTGGCAGACCGGTTGCAAACTGACTTTCCCGCAGTGGAGGTCGATGCGGACGCCATCTTCATTTGCTCCGACAATGTCTGGACTTCCGCAGGCGTGACGGCCGGAATGGATTTGGCGCTGGCACTGGTAGAGCACGACTATGGACGCGAATTAGCGCTGGAAGTAGCAACTGAGATGGTAGTTTATCTTAAGCGCCCAGGTAGCCAATCGCAGTTTAGCGCCCACTTGCTCAGTGAGCGGACAACCAAGCCGAATATCCGTGGAATACAAAGCTGGATACTCGACAACCTGCATGAACGCCTGTCGGTGGCACAGTTGGCCGAGAAAGCCATAATGAGCGAACGCCATTTTGCACGTGTGTTTCAGCACGAGGTTGGAATGAGTGCGCAAGAGTTCATTGAGACTTGCCGTTTTGAACGCGCTACACAACTGCTTGCAGACATCGCTTTGCCGTTGAAGGCCGTAGCGGCGCGCGCCTGCTTTAACAACGAAGCGCACATGCGCCGTGTCTTTCTGAAAAAACTTGGCATAGCGCCTAAGATTTATCGAGAAAGGTTTGCAACGACTGGCGTAACATCAGGTCCCGTAGGCCCGTAGGCCCGTAAACCTTGCTCTGATATATTTAGAAAAAATCCGAGGCGGGTACGCCACATGAGCTAATCACCCCACCCGGTGTCAGCGTTCAACATCATATGTGCAACGCTTCAAGTCTTCAAGTGGCAGCTTTGAGTCGAATTCGGCCTGCCGGCGTAGGCATATTTCATTTGCAGTTAGCGCGAGCACGCTACCGCTGAATGCGAGCTAAGCGCGGTCGATTGTGAGCACGTTTGCAGACAGCGTGAGCATGGCCCTTCCGTCATTTGCAGTAAATCTGAGCCGGAAAACGCGTCGAATGCGAGCATGGTCAATTTCAAACGCGAGCCGTTACATGTACCAATTCCTAAAGTCGGGGGCTGTCAATCAGCGTCGAAAACTTTCCACCTTTCAGCGTCCAATACTTTCCACTTTTGAAGGCCGCTGAGCGCGACCTTTGCGCTGTTTGAATCTGTAGGAATCGTTGCCGGTTTCCAGGATTTCGCAATGGTGCGTGATGCGGTCCAGCAAGGCCGTTGTCATCTTGGCGTCGCCAAAGACCTGCACCCACTCTCCGAACGACAGATTGGTGGTGATGATCAGGGACGTCTTCTCATACAGCTGGCTGACCAGGTGAAACAGCAAGGCGCCACTCGACGGCGGAAACGGCAGATAGCCCAGTTCATCGAGAATGACGGCGTCCACCAGGCACAGCTGCTTGGCCAAGTTGCCGACCTTGCCGAGAGCCTTTTCCCGCTCCAGCAGGTTCACCAGGTCAACGGCATTGAAGAAGCGCACGCGCTTGGATTGATGGATGGCAGCCACGCCGATCGCCGTGGCCAGATGCGTTTTCCCCGTGCCGGTGCCGCCGACCAGAATCAGGTTGTGCGCCGTTTCCATGAAGGCCGCCGTGGCCAGTTGTTCCACTAGCGCTTGCGCGAGCGGCGTTTCGTTCCAATCGATGCCGAGCAAGTCGCGGTGGATGGGGAAGCGAGCCGATTTGAGCTGGTAGCGCAGGCTCTTGAGTTGCCGATCGGTTTGCTCGGCGACGAGCATACGTTCGAGCCAGAGTTCCGGCCGATGGGCTTGTTTGGGCTTCTCGGACTGCAATTCATTCCAGGCGGTAGCCATGCCGTAGAGATGCAGTGCCTTCAGTTGGTTCAACAGGTCAATGGACATTGGTCGATCCCAGCAGGTAGTCATAACGTTGGCAATTGGCCAGCGGCTCCATCGTCAACGCAATACTATCGGGCACGGCGATCGCCGCTGCCGGCAGATGGGGCGCGATGAGCCGGCGCAATTCGTTCATCACGACGGGGGCGCTGACGATGCCGCACTCCAGTGCCAGTTCGCACGCTACTGTAAGGGCATCAAGGCCGGCCTCGCCAGCGAGCATCAGCAGTTCGACAAAGGCGCGGTCGCCCTTGGGCTGCTTGAGAATCCGGTCGCGTACCAGTTGTATCGGCTTGGGCAATTCCCATGCGATGAAAGGGGCGCCATTGCGCAGTGCGCCCGGTTTCTTTTCAAGCACTGGCAGGTAGTGCCAGGGATCGCAGATTAACTGGTCACGACCGTAGCGCCGCGGATGCGCGGCGATCAGCTCGCCGTCGGCGACGACGTGGACGTGATCGGCCGTTCTGCGCACCGATACGGCCTGCCCGGCAGCGCTGGCGGGAACGCTGTAGCGGTTGCGATCGACCCGTACCAGGCAGGTCGACGAAACACGCATCATGTCCTCGACGTAGCCGTCGAACGTCGCCGTGACCGGCCGCAGCAACGGCTGTTCGTCGGCAAAACAGGCAGCAATGGTACGCTCGCTTTGCGTGGGGTGCAGGCGTTGCGCCAACTCCCGGCAGCGCTGTGCCAGCCAGTCATTGAGTTCGGCAAAGGAGGCGAAGCGGGCCAGCGGCGTGAACAGCCACTCGCGCACATTGCCGACCTGGTTCTCGACCTGACCTTTCTCCCAGCCGGAGGCCGGCGTGCAGGCGACCGGCTCAAACAAGTAGTGCTTGGCCAGGCACAGGAAGCGGCGATTGAATTTTCGCTCTTTGCCGGTGAAGACGGCGTCGACGACGGTCTTGAGGTTGTCGTAAATGAGACGAGCCGGCACACCGCCAAAGAATGCGAAGGCCCGGTTGTGTGCCTCTAGCACCATCTCCTGGGTCTCGCGCGGGTACGCGACGACGAACATCTGGCGGCTGTAGGCCAGCCGAAAATGGGCCACCTTGATCGTTTGCAGCACGCCGGCCAACTCCACCTGCTCGTGGCTCCAGTCGAATTGGCAGGCATCGCCTCGCGCGAACTCCAACGGGATGAATGCTTCCGTCAGCTTGGGACCATGGTGGCTCGCTTTCCAGCGCTTCACAAACCGTTGGACGCTGTCGTAAGCACCGCCATAGCCCAGTTCCTGCAAGCCCTCGTAGAGACGATGGGCGGAACGGCGGCGCGGCCTCGGCAATTTTGCCTCCAGTTCCAGCCACTGCGTCAGCTGCGCCTCGAACTGCCCAAGCTTGGGCGAGACCGGTTGCATACGTGCATAGCGGGGTTCCTCAACCGTATTCAAATGCCGGCGTACCGTTGGCCTTGAGATGCCCATCTCCCTGGCGATGGCGGAAATCGTCTGCTTCTGGACCAGATGGCGCCGGCGGATTTCGTAAATGATGTCCATGTAAAACACTCCAGATACCTCCGGCGAAATACCGGATGGTTACATACTGAGGTGGAAACTATTGGACGCTGTTTCCACCCCGAATCTGGAAAGTTTTGCACGCTGTTTGACAGTCAAGTCGGTGGCGCGCTGGACCTGGGAGCGCTATTCAGGGTCGGGACACTGCCACCGGGGCGTGATGCAGCTCGATCCCGATCTAGCGCTCGATGAACGGCAGCGCCTTGCGGCAGGCCGAACGCACGGCATCCGCCAGAATGCGACGGAGTCGAAGGTCCGGGCAGCGTGCAGGAAGCTTTGGATCCAGGGCCAGAAGATCACGCAGGCATCGGTCAGCCGGGCGGCGGGGGCTGGCCAGGCAGACGGTCGCCAACTACAAACACATTCTCACGGAGGTCGGAATCCCGGCGGCCGCCGCCATCGGACGCGCCCTGACGGCGAGCCCGGCTGTTAAATATGCTGCTCATCAGGTAACTGCGGGCCTTTCGCCCGGGTTGAGCGGTGAGATCGTTATTCAGATTGGTGATGTGTTGGCAGTAGAGAGACCGATTTTTGACGGTTGATTGCTGTGTCGAGTCTCCAAGCGGAGGGAGGTGTTGGGGTTACGGTTTTAGTTCTCAACGAGAACCCCCTTAACGCAGGCGGTCCAACGGCTTTATCGTTGGATCGCAATCGCACGAGAGTGCGAAGAGCGTTTTGTTAGCGTTTCTGCTTGAAATGGAGTTTCGCGTGCGAAAGTCATTCGCCTAGTTTTTTAGACGGGGTAGGGCGGAAAATGGGAAAAATCCTAGCGGTTGCCGCTTGCGTACACTGATAACATTGAATTTATGTCTAGTATTGGGAAGAAGAGCATGCCGTTTTGTTTTCCGATCATCCGTCCTTCGAAAGTGGCCTGGCATGCCGTTGTGGTTGCCGTGGCCTGTGTGTTTAGCTACAGCGCGGGCGCCGCCTCGTATAGGGTCATTAGCATCGCCGACGGGGATACGATCACTGTTATCGATGATGATAAGCGCATGGTCAAGTGCCGTCTTTACGGGATCGATGCGCCGGAAAAACATCAGGCGTACGGGGCGTAATCGAAGGCATCATTGTCCGAACTGATTTTCGATCGAATTGCCGAGATCGGCTTTTCGGGGCGCGACCGCTACGGGAGATCGATCTGTAAAGTTAACGTCGACGGGTTGGATATCAACCGTGAGCAGTTGGTTCGAGGCATGGCGTGGATGTATCGCCGTTATACAGTGGACGCAAGCTATGACGCTGCCGAGGGTGCGGCGAGGGCGGCGGGGAGGGGATTGTGGCGTGATTCCCTAGCGGTTCCGCCGTGGGAGTTTCGCCGGCGGGATTGACGCGGCGCCGCTGCTGAGGCGACGCAGTTCGCGTTCGCATCGGCCGTTCCGCGCTGGTTGGTGCGGAAGTTTAGAAACGTGTAAAATTTTTTGGAGGTTCGCATGGCAAGCGTCGTGAAAGGAAGCAAGATTGCATGGATGCTGGAGATTGGTCGGTGGGTTGCGCACGAGCGGCCCCCTGACGGTTCGCACATCGTTCATATCAATCCTCGCGGCGGCACAGCGACGTTGGCGAATGACATTCGCAGGACTTTTTCGACGTCCAGTTTCGGCCGGTTGCTGTGGTCTAATTTGCTCGGACACCTCGATAGGTGGAAAATACACCACCTGAGGAGTTGAACATGACAACAA
>NZ_JAFCTQ010000073.1:0-8418 GCF_049896105.1 Janthinobacterium sp. PSPC3-1
TTCTCAATGCGTTTACAAGCAATATTTTCGACCTACGGCCACACCAAGCACTGATGCTTCATGCAATCGCCCTGGGTGCTGCAGGCAATTGGCACGGACGAAGCCCTTGCCGTGATACGGGAATGCGCATCGGCGGACGACGAAGCACTACGCACGCAGGCGCTGTACCGGCTTGAGCGGATCGCGCAGAAGGCAACAGCAAAGGGCGCACTGTAAGCCACGCCAGGCCGCGCATGCAGCCCCGACGCAACAATCATGCACTATCTGGCGTCACTTCCTTCATTGGGGATTGTGGCAGAGCACAACTGGCGCTTACAATGAGAATAATTCTCATTCATAAGTCAATGCCAGCATTTATGTCCGCCGTTCAACCCACCCTGCAACAGCAAGTGCACGCGCTCTACAGCGAGCATCACGGCTGGCTGTATGGCTGGCTGCGCAAGAAACTGAGCTGTCCGCACAGCGCGGCCGACGTGGCGCAGGATACGTTCCTGCGCATTATCGCTTCGCGCGACGCGCTGTTCGGCATGCGCGAACCGCGCGCCTACTTGTCCACCACGGCCAAGCGGCTGCTGGTCGACCGGGCGCGCCGGCAGTTGCTGGAGCGCAGCTACCTGGCCGAACTGGCGCTGGTGATGGATGCGGTCGACGGCGCGCCGTCGCCCGACGAGATATTGATGGCGGTGCAGGCGCTGGAACAGATCGCCGATGCACTGGCCGGCATTCCCGCCAAGGCGCGCGAGGCGTTTCTGCTGCACTACCTGGACGAACAGCCGCAGGCGGCGGTGGCGCAGCAACTGGGCGTGTCGACCCGGATGGTGCAGAAATACCTGGTGCAGGCGCTGCTGGCCTGCCGCCAGGCATCCCTGGCACTGCCGGCATGAGGGACGCGCGCGCCGAGACCATCGCCGAGCAGGCGGCGCACTGGATCGTCCAGCTGAGCGCCGATGACGAGCACACGCGGGCTTCCGCCCGTGCCGGCTTTGCGGCCTGGAAGGCGCAAGACCCGCTGCATGCCAAGGCGGCGGCCGGCATGGAAAGCCTGCTGGGCCAGGTGCATGCCGTGCGCGGCCCGTCCGGTGGGGATGTGCGCCCGGCGCGCGCGGCGCTGGCGGCGATCGCGCCCAAGCGCCGGCGCCATCTGGCGGCAGGCGTGGCCGCCGCCATGCTGGTGATGGCGGTGGCGGCGGGCCTGGCCGCCAGCGACCGCCCTGCTTATCTGCTGGCCGACCTGCGCAGCCCGACTGGCCAGTGGCGCACGCACACCCTGGCCGATGGCAGCCACCTCACCCTGGGCAGCGACACGGCCGTCAATCTGCGTTTCACCAACGGCGAGCGCCATCTGCAGTTGGTGCGGGGCGAGATCCTGGTCGACGTGGCGAAAGATGCGCGGCGCCCGTTTATCGTCGACAGCCGGCACGCCGCCCTGCGCGCGCTCGGTACGCGCTTCACGGTGCGCCAGCAGGATGACTCGACCATCCTCAGCATGATCGAATCGAAGGTGGCGGTGCAACTGCCGCAGCACGCCACCACGGTGGTGGCGGCAGGCCAGCGCGCGCGCATCACCGGTGCCGGCGTGGGGCCACTGGAAACGTTTGACGCGGCCAGCCTGCAGGACGCCTGGCGCGCGCACCAGCTGGTGGTCGACGACCGGCCGCTGCCCGAGGTGCTTGACGAGCTGGCGCGCCACCGTCCGGGCCAGCTGCGCTACGACCGCGCGCAACTGGCACCTATCCGCGTGGCGGCCGTGCTGCCGCTGGACGATACGGACCAGGCGCTGCAGCTGTTGATCGACAATTTCCCGCAGCTGCGCGTGCGCATGCTGACGCGCTATCTGGTGATGGTCGACGCGCCGCCTCAAAAAAAATAATTGGCCGCACAGGTTCGTGTAGTCGCTTCTCGCGCGTCAAGGCAGCTGAGATCATTCACAAAAGGCTGTCACCATGTCTGTTACCACTCCATTCCCGCGCACGCTCAATACGCGTCTGCGTCCGCTGGCCATCGCCACCCTGCTGCTCGCCTGCGCCGCCACGCAATTGCCGGCGCAGGCCCAGTCGTCGCCTGCCGCCATCAGCTACACGATACCCGCCGGTCCGCTGGCCGGCGCCCTGAACCGCTACGCCCAGCAGTCCGGCGTGGCCATCGTGATCGATGCGGCCAAGGTGCAGGGCTTGAGTACCGCCGGCCTGCAAGGCAGCTACGGCGTCGACGAAGGCTTTGCGGTGCTGCTGCGCGGCAGCGGCTACGCCATCGGCAAGACGCCGACCGGCTATGTGCTGGTGGCGGCCCCGACGGCATCGGCTGCCGCTTCGTCCACGACAGCGGCGGAGCGCACCATGCCGTCGATTACCGTCGTCGGCCAGCTGGAACAGGGCGCCACCACCGAAGGCAGCGGCTCGTACACGGCGCGCAAGATCACGCTGGGCAAGGGCGAACAGGCCATGAAGGACATGCCGCAATCGGTCAGCGTGCTGACGCGCCAGCGCCTCGACGACCAGGGCATCACGGATTTGCGCGAAGCGGTCAACAATGTCACCGGCGTGGTCGGCGTGCATGGCGTGGGACCTGGCGTGGTGATCACCTCGCGCGGCTTCCAGATCGACCAGTGGCAATACGATGGCGTGCCGATCGACCGCAATACCTATGCGCTGGGCAACTGGGGCCAGGAAAACATGGTCATCTATGACCGCCTGGAAGTGCTGCGCGGCGCATCGAGCCTGCTGGAGGGCACGGGCAGCCCGGGCGGTTCCGTCAACCTGGTGCGCAAGCGTCCGCTGGCCGGCCGCCAGATCAGCCTGATGGGCCGCGCCGGCTCGTGGGATCACTACAATGGCCAGGTCGACGTCAGCAGCCCCCTGAACGCGGACGGCAGCCTGCGCGGGCGCGTGATCCTCGACCAGGACGACACGCACTCGTTTATCGACCAGGTATGGAGCAAGACGCGCACCGCCTACGTGGCGCTCGACTATGACCTGACGCCCGCCACCACGCTGGGCCTGGCCGCCAATCATGTCGACAGCCGCGGCCGGCCGACCTTCATCGGCGTGGGCCGCTATGCCGACGGCAGCGAACTGGGCCTGCCCCGCTCGACCTACACGGGCGCCGACTGGAACCGCAGCAAGGTCGAACAGAACACCCTGAGCGCGGACCTGGAACACCATTTCAACAGCCAGTGGACCTTCAAGGCCTCGGCGCTGGCCACCAATGAAACCACCGGCTCGACCCACCAGCGCATGGCGGGCACCATCAAGGCCGATGGCAGCGGCTCGATGTATGGCGATTTTTCCACCGATTTCGAGAACCGCAAGCGCGGCATCGACGCCTACCTGCGCGGCCATTACAACGGCCTGGGCATCGCCCAGGAGGTGGTGGTCGGCGCCAGCTACACCACCTTCCATTCCAACGACCGTCTGGCGCGCGCCTGGACCCAGGGCGCGCAGATCTTCAATATCGACCATCACCGCCCATGGCAGGACTTCGATACCATCGCCGCGCGCGGCGTGACCAGCTACAGCACCTACGACATGCGCCAGAAAGGCCTGTACGGCAGCTGGAACGGCCAGTTGACGCGCCAATTGAAAGCAGTGCTGGGCGGGCGTTTCAGCTGGTATGACTTCGTGTATGCGGCCGGCGACTACCGCGACACCACCGATGTGTCGGCCAAGTTCAGCCCGACGGCGGGCCTGATCTACGCGCTCACGCCGCAATGGAACGCCTATGCCAGCTATGCCGGCGTATTCCAGCCGCAGACCAACCTCAGCGCGGCCGGCACAGTGCTCAAACCGATCACCGGCGACAGCTACGAAGCGGGCGTGAAAGGCGAACTGCTGGACGGTAAAGTGAACACCTCGCTGGCCGTGTTCCGCTACGAGCACAAGAACCGCGCCGTGACCGACTACGACGCCGGCTTTGCCTGCGACGGCTGGTACTGCTCGCGCGCCTCGGGCAAGGTGCGCAGCCAGGGCCTGGAGACGGAAGTATCGGGTGAAGTGGCGCCCGGCTTGCACCTGTCGGCCGGCTACGCCTACACCACGACCACCTACCTCGACGACCCCGACAACCAGGGCCAGGTCTTCTCGACCTGGACGCCGAAGCACATGCTGCGCCTGTGGTCCGGCTACACCCTGCCAGGCAGCTGGAACAAGCTCAATGTGGGCGCCGGCGTGACCATGCAAAGCCACACGCTCGACTATGGCCGCACGTTCGACGTGGCCGGCTTCTCGCTGTGGAGCGCGCGCCTGGCGTACCAGGCCACGCCGCAGCTGTCGCTGGCGGTGAACGTCAACAACCTGTTCGACAAGCGCTACGTGATCCCGTCGTACAACGACACGGGCGGCAACAACCATTTCGGCGACCAGCGCAATGTGCAGCTGACGCTGAAGTATACGCCGAAGTGGTAGCAGGCCAACGGAGCGGCATCAAGCTGCATGCCGCTCCGCATCGCCCGCCTGCCCGTTGCAAGCATGCGCAATAAAATCGGCCAGTACCGCCAACCCTGGCGCTTCTGGCCGGAAGTCGGCCACCGCTCCGGTACCGAAGGTGTTCCAGTGCGCTGCCGTAAACATCTCCCATCGGCTATCAAAACTCGCGCCTGGCGTAAGCAGGATGGCGCGGCTGCAGCGCTTGCCCTGCAATAGCAGCGAATCGCGGTAAATATGCGCCGATGCCATCGCATCGAGCACATTGGCTTTGCTCTGCCGGTACTTGGCATCGAATATATACCACCGCATGTCTGTGTCACCTTCAACGATCAACAGCATGTCAGGACGACGTTCGCCAGACAGGCTGCGCCGCTCAGTACCTGCGAGCGGACTGGCACCGGAAAAGAATGTTACCTGTGCGGCCAAGGTGATTGTTCTGTCCCGGAACTGGAAAACATAGGCATCGCTGCCTGCGCCCAGCATGTTTTTCCTGTTTTTGGCGGCCACGCCAACAAGGCGTTCAAGCAGAAGACGCGTATATTCAAAACACCATTGTTCATACATCCCCCACGAAGAATTGAGGGGCAGTTCAGCGTCATGGCTGCCGGATTTGCCGAACGAGCTGCTACAGGCGAGCTTGGCCAGGCGCAGCGCCCGCGCATAGGCCGGCATGGGCGTCATCTGGGCAAGGCCATCGGCCAGATCCTGGCCCTGCCCGACACCGGCAGCAATCAACCATGCAACGGACACACGCAACGAGGCAGCCAGCGCATCGAGCACCTGGATGCGCCGCAGGCTGCGCGACGTATCCGCTTCGTCCACACTCTGCATATTCAAGTGTTGCGACTGTTGCAAGCTGCGCACCAGGTGCAACACTTTTTTTGTCAAGGTCAGCAGGCAACGGTTGGCCAGCGTATCGACGGTCGATGCCAGGCGGGATGCGCCAACAAGCGGCGCAGCACGCCCGTAGTGGCCGGGAGCCATCGCCACACTATAAGCGATCACCCTCGGAGCGCACATGGCACGCCGCGAAGGACGCCGCACCCGGTCAATGGGCAGCTGGCGCGTGACAGCTTCGAAACTCGTGTGCGGATAATTTCTGCAAGCGTCGACAGCATCACAAAACAAGGGGCCATAGTGGCGCAGCCGCTGATACAAGACCTGCGCGGCAAAGTCGCCACGGGCGTCGAGCGACAGGAAGGCCTGGCTGTCGCCAGCCATTTTCCCCGGTGCCAGTCGCAACAGGTCCTCGAGCAGCTGGCGCAAGTCTTGAGCCCCCAGCTTTTTATCGTCGGAAGCAATATCAAGCAACACTGTTGTCAGTACATCGCCTTGCAGGCTGGTCAACTCGAGACGCACCGTGCCTATGCAAAAACCGCTGTCCCACAGCCATGCATTATCACGTGGCAAAGGTACAAGGCGCTTTTCATCGGCGTACGCTACCAGCGGCACCTCGGACGTGACGGCAAACCGGTAGCGCCGCGCTTCACGCAGACCACCGAGCGTTAGTGCCTGCGCACCCAGTTCGGCTGCGAGCACATGCGTTGTCTGGCCCTGCCAGACTTCATCGATGAGCAGCTTCACGCTGTCAGCGCCAATATTTCATGACGCCGTCGCGTGCCAGTTCCCGACGCAACAGGTCTACTTCATGTGCCGATTTGTTCAGACTGCTTTCAGACAGTACCGTCCAGACCATATCCATGGCCAGGCGCAGCTGCATGGAATCCTCGCCCCGTAGCTTGGGCAATATCTTCGATGCAATGGCGTCATCGAGCTGGCCACGCCATTCATAACCCGCTTCATCATCGAGCGTTGCATGGGCAAACTGCACGCGGTCGGCAATCGACGCTACCACGCGAAAGGCAAAATGCAGCCGGACCGGCAGCAGTGCCGCATGCAGATCCGCTACCACCTGCCGCATCACCCCGAGGCGTTCGCCAAGACCGGCATAGGCCGACCAGTCAAAGTTGCTCAGTGCGACGTCCGAGAAATCAATCAGTTCAGCACGGTCCTTGACCTTGTCCGACAGGTTGTGCGTCGTTTCGTCGATATTGATGGTACCGATAATGGCCAGATTGCGGGGATAGCGAATCGCGCCGGGAATGCCATGCGCGTGGACCTGGGAAGACTGATGCAGCCATAACTCCGATTCGGTTTCCATGGCAGACAACAATGGCGCCAGATACAGTTCCGGATGGGCCAGATTGAGTTCATCGAGCACTACGAAGTGCGGCTTGGTCGGATTATTATGCGCGCGCAGCAAAATGTTCAGAAATTGCGTGCCTTGGTACTGTGCCGCATCGAGCGGATGGTTAAAGCCGAGCAAATGCGACGGATCGGACCAGTCGGGCTGGACAGGAATAATTTCCAGGCATGACTCATCCTCGCCTGCCGCTTCGATCACCGCCCTGGCATACCTCACTGCCATCTGTGTCTTGCCGGAACCCGACAAGCCTTTGAGGATGCAAAAATGGCGTACCTTGTGACTCCACAGTCCGGCATGCAGTTCGAATATTTTTGCTTCCGGGAACAGCATCTTGTCCGCGCTTGCCGACGACTGGAAGCAAGACTTAATCCGGCGCCATGCGGGTACTTCCATCTCCACGGCCATCAGCTCGGCCGCATCCGGCAGAAGTTCGACCTCCGCCGCTGCGGGTGTCCAGCTAACAAGCCTGGCCCACTCCTCACCGGAAGAGGTCAATGCATACTCACCCTTGTTCAGAACAATGGCGCCCATGTCTTTCAGCCAGATCAGCGTAGTATTTGGTACGAAATCGCTCGTCAGGCGCAGATTCATGCGCCTCAATAAAGTGATCAGCTCGCTTCTGAGGCGGGGACCTTCTTTGAGCGCGTTCAGCACATGGTCTACGCCGGCAAAGTGACCAACCACCCGTTCGGCAAGCACCTCGCCCGATCTTGCTTCCAAGAGTTTACGGCCGAGTTCCGAGAGTTGAAACGTCCGGTCTTCCAGCTCAAGGATCGCCAAGTTGTTGGTCAAAAATCCTGCAACAGATTTAGCCCAGGGATAATTCCATGGAAATCGCTCCTGCAACCGTTCATACATATCTTCATCGGATAACGGCGCGGCGTCGACGATCGCGCAAATTTCAAGAAGGCGTGGCAGGCCACCGCCTATCGAAACAAACACCTTCTTCGGCGCGACTGGTGCCGCACTGCCCGCCACCGGAAAATCCACGACAGTTTTCGTTTTAACCTGATGACTTGCCTTCGTCAACTGGTCGGCAACCATCCAGGGCAGCATGAAGGTTGTCAGATTCTGCACATCGTGCAATTGTGGATAGAGACTGGCCAGCCGGTTGATTTCTCGACGGATGGTGACATGCTGGTCGATCTCATGAACGTTTTTCAACGTCTTGCCGGTAATCCAACGGTACAGTGCCTGCCGCGATCCGGAATTGGCGACCGTCGTCATGCTCTCGGGCGCAAGCGCAGCCAACACCCGATGTATCTTGAGACGCGGCATGCTCTTCATGCCCAATGCCTTGAACCTCACATACAGTTCATCACAAAATGATTTCAACGCGGCAATCTGAGCCTGCCCGCTTAATTGCCGTACCGCTATTGCTTGCGCAGCAAACCACAGCTGGAAATCCATGTCCGACAGTGCGGCATCCACTGATACATGCCCCAATCCGGTACTTGATACTGCCTCCGTATTCCATAAATGACGCAGGAAATTTTCATCCGCCCATTCCGGTATAGTTGCATTGGAGAGGGTGTCAAGCAACTCGACAAGCGCAGAGCGCCACGCTTCAATTTCACCAGCCAAGGGTAGTACTCTGGACTCGAAAAATTCTTGTTGTACACTCATTTTATTCCCGGGTCACGCTGTCAGTTGGAAGGAGCTCATGCCATATATATTGCCATTATGAACAACTTTCCCTGATCAACCAATAGCCCCAAAAAAAACTAGGTCAGCACATTTAGCTCATCGCACAGTTTCTCCAGTCCCGCCAGATAGTGGGCGGGATCCTTG
>NZ_JAFCTQ010000074.1:0-7559 GCF_049896105.1 Janthinobacterium sp. PSPC3-1
ACAACCAATTTGTGTCCCAAATTCAATCATGGCATCGTGCGATGCTCAAGGGTAGACGGCGGTGGGACGACGCTTACTTTTGAACGACCAGTCGTCCTCCAGTTAAATCGTCGATCATGCGCTTCCTTAATTGCCCCAGACAAACGAAGCGAAATATGCTTAGCGGGCGCTGCCGGGTTCGCCTCAGCGCGCATATGAAAAGCATATACCAACGGTGCGTCAGGTGTATAAAAAAAATGAGCTTCCGAATTCACTCGGCGGCTCACTTTTCCCATTGCTGTCTTTTACTCTATATGTTTCCCTCAAACACCTATGCGATGGTCTCAGGTGCCATGCCAACGTGATCAAGGGGCCACAGTTCTTTCGGACAGGCTCTCGACAGGGGGCCTCTCCGAAAGCCGAAAGTCAATATCAGGCTGCAGACAATTTAACAACACGCTGCATAGACGCGCTTACATTCTCTTTGGTTTAATCAGAACTTGGCATTGGTCAGATTAACGAACCAGAGTCGCGCATCCCCGTCAATCGGCCCCTGATAGGACATCTTGACGAACAAGGACGAAATAAGGTAATCGGCGTTCGAATAAAACGTATTGTCTTCGCCTGTTGATTGCGGCAATAGTTGGCGCGGAATTCGTGGCCCTGCTGTCCTGAGCTGCTGAGAGGAATACATCGATGGCGACATAATTCCTCGATAAGCGCGCATGGCGCCAAGGGACAGATGTCTGTCGTCCGACTTGAGATCCACACTGCAAATCACAACGCCATCAACTTTCTGAGATTTCTTCTCAGAGCTCCATATCAGCGCACTAAATTTAATGCATTCCAACGGGCGTGTTTGATTCATTGATTGCGTGTATCTGGTGCCAGAATGCTCCCTTGAACCCAGCGTCTCGGAATAGTCATCAATGTGAATGCTTACGCGTGGCCAGAAATTTCCAAAGCTCTCCAGCGGGTAGCGCTCAAACAGCTTGTAGAGCGGAGTGCTCTCTATCGACTTTCCTGCCCAACGAGGATCTGTCGGGTGCGGCCCGTCGATGAGAATTCTTACTCCGTTGATAAACCTCGGCGTGCCCTCTCCGGCAGCGATCACGGGCGCCGTTGGCTGGCTGGTTGGCTGGCTGGTTGGACCGTTGCCCGTTGCAGAGGTCGGCACCGTTCCGTTGAGCATCGCGCCCACTGTGTTGATCGCTTGTTGAAGCTGGACATTCGAGCCTCCCTGCATGCCCGGGTTGGCGCATGCGGACAGAAGAAATGGGACGAGCGCAATGAGCGGCGCCGATAAAATTTTTCGCATCATAATTCCTATACAGTTAAATAAAACACATCAATGCAGTGTTAGTCTCTTGGCCTGCCGCGATCACAGGGCGGGACGCGCGGTTCGCGCCGCGCTCTGCCCTCCGCACCTGCTATCGGGCTAGAATTTCAATTCGATCAATCCAGGTTGTAATTTGCGCCTTCGAATAGCCCACCATCAGCTGGAAGCGGCGCTTTCGGAGCTGCGAACGCTCAAACTCATCATCTTTGATTACAATTCCCAGTGCAAAGGTAGGCGCTGTGCCGTCGGTTTTTGCGGGGATTTCATCCAAGGTCGCCTTCGCGCAAGCTTCTTTGAGCGACCCGATCCACAGGTCATTGCCCAGTTGGATTGCAGCCTGGCCGCTCTTGTCCGCGGACATGGTCCACGCCAAAGAGCCATTCTCAAACAAGGCAGTTTCTGAGAGAGGATCCACAAGGCCAGCGAGCTTTTTGACCTCCTCTGCGCGAGCCACGCTGATTTCCCGCTCGGCCTTCCATGCAGCGCGCTTATTAAGCATCATCGCTGCCAAGCTGTCTTGTTGCTCGGTGAGATAGGCACCCGCTCTCGCGCTTCCCATCGAAAATATTCTTTTTTCGATGGGCATCCAGTAGCGGTGGAAATCGCTCGCCAGCACCGGGCCAATCTCACGGAAACATGCCCCGAAGTCAGGCGTGGAATGCCAGTTTCGTTCAAGGTGGGCAGAACCTTCTCGGACAAGCTCATCACCGCGCCATTTCACGTTGATAGGTGGCCCAACCACAACAATCTCCTGAGTGAACACAAAGAAGTGAATTGTAGCGTTACGTTCATCGACGGCGCAGGCCAGGTCTGACAACCGGAAATTTTGATCAAAACGTGACTCAGACGGACTATGAAACTTGACCGCCTCCACGTTGTCGACGTGAGATATCAGCCGCGCCTCGTCACGCTCAAAATTTATCGTTAGATCGAATCGAGAACAGGAATAACCCCACTCAGCCCCATTTGTGTCACCACTGGCGACGCCGGCCTTGTCTGCATAAGTGGGCGGCGCAGACGCACGGGCTGCTGCTTTTCGCCGACTCAGGAATGTCAAATCCACGAGCCAAAAAATAGCTACAGCCGGTATCCCAAGCATAGGGTAGACCACGGAAGCCATCACTGAGAAGGCCAATTTAGGCCCGATATTTGTGAGCCGCAGCCACAAAGGATTTACGGCTTCACCCCGCTTCAATGACGCTTTGAGTTCGGCAAGGTCGCGCCGGTAGGGCGCAGCCAGTTGCCAAGTCCAGAAAACGAACACCGCGAGCAGAACGGCAGGTTTGGGATAGATAATTACCGCTATCACCGACAGCCAAGCTTTGATTGCGAAAATCGCTAGGCCAGCCAACAAGCTTTTCGGAGAATTAGACATTCTTACACCTTTCTATTTGCTGCTAGTTATTAGTTGACAACTTTCTCTTCCGGCATCGCCACATGCAAAAAAAAGCCGCCAAAACTACCGTTAAATCAAACCAATTTGCCCTGCTTATTCACCAATCCGCATTGCTATCACTGCTTGACCTCGACGGCAACTATGCCCCGGATGCTGACGATGATTCCTGACGCCCGCATGCAGATCAAATCATCGGCTTTTGGCGCACCGCCAAGCCTGACTTCCGAAAATATTGCGTCGCGGAAATGTCCCACAAGCGAATAGTAAACTATTTTAGTTGAAACTCAACCTTTTAGGTCCTTCAAACAAATAAGCCTAGTCGCCACCATTCGAGTTGAACATTCACTTGGACATCCCATGGAAACGCAGCGCCTCAAGAAAATTTCTCAAACAGTGGGAGCCGCCATCGCGAGCCATCGCGTTCGGGCAGGGCTCACCCAAGAAGACGTCGCAGAGCGCCTGGGAGTCGGCAACGAGGCGATTTCACGACTTGAGCGGGGCATCGTCTTGCCGTCGATTCCCCGCCTATCGGAGCTCGCCGAGCTTTTCGACTGCCGGATGGATGAACTGCTGCTTACTGCCAGCGATCGCAAATCCGACCAGGCCGCTGCCATGGAGGCCCATCTCAGCGACCTATCTCCGGAAGACCGGGCATTTATCGTCAATCAAGCGCACGCCACGGCTAGCTACCTGCGTAGCAAGGATCACGGCGCCCAACCCTCAACCAGTTCTTCTTCCAACATTCCCTCAACGGAGCAGACAAAGAAAAATGCAAAAGAATTTTGAAAAAATCTTGCAGATTTACTTGTCGGCGACTAAGCGATTCATTGCTTTCCAACAAGCAGAAAAATAACGCAGCAGCCCTCGAAAAGCTTGAATCTATGCGACACAAACAGAAGGATTGAAGATATTGGCAACATAACCATGGCGAAATGCGGCCTGCTTCTGATTAGGGTGCCTTGCAGCCCCGGTGTAGAGATGTCCTGCCCACTTAACGCGCAGAGGGCTTCCCCTCTAAACCATTAGAGGTCGTAGCTATTCAATGTCGTCAAAGCCGGCTACCAGCTAAACCGGCTATCTGCGGATAGGCGTCTTTGTGGTGGTCAAGTAATTTCGGACACAACGATAGGTTCACGTGCCGCCATTTTCCGTTCGTAGACGGTGGGCGGCAGATTGCCCAATGCTGAATTGACGCGTTTGCAGTTGTAGAAACCGACGATGTAATCAGTGATATCGGCTTTTGCTTCGGCATGGTTGGCATATTGGCGCTGCCAGACACGCTCCATTTTCAGGTTCAGGAAGAAGCGCTCTGCGACGGCGTTATCCCAACAATTTCCTTTACGGCTCATACTGCAAACAAAGCCGTGCCGCTCAAGCATCTCTTGGTACAGCACGCTGGCATATTGACTGCCACGATCCGAATGGACGATCAATCCTGGGGCTGGCTGCCGCTGTCCGATCGCCATGCTCAAGGCATCGCAGACCAGCTGTGCAGGCATGCTCGGCGCCATGGCCCAGCCGACCACTTTGCGTGCATATAGATCGAGGACTGTGGCCAGGTACAGCCATCCAGCGCCGGTCCGAATGTAAGTGATGTCGCTGACGTAAGCGAGATTAGGCGCGGCCGGATTGAACTGCCGGTTCAACACATTGGCGGCCACTGGCAAGCCGTGCTTGCTGTCTGTCGTGTGCACGAATTTGCGCTTCCAGACAGGCTTCAAGGCCGCCTGGCGCATCAGCCGGCGTACTTTGTAGCGCCCGATGCGCAGGCCCGCGTTGGCCATGGCGGTGACCAGTCGGCGGCTTCCGTAGCTCTGGTGGCTGGCCATGAAAGCCGCTTTCAGATGGATGCTTGGCTTACAGGACGCCGGCTTGGCGACTCGGTGCTGTGCCGTGTAAAAGCCCGATCTGCTGACGGCCAGCAGATCGCAGCTCTGCTGCACAGGAAAGGCCTCCTTTTGCAGCTGACGAATGACCGTATAAATCATTTCATTTCGCGGGCAAAGAAGGCCGATGCCTTTTTTAAGATGGTGACGTCCTGGCGCAGTTGCTGATTTTCCTGCTCCAATTGCCGGATTCTTTGTTGCTCGGCGGTGAGCGGTTTGCCGATGCCTGGCTGGCCGTTCTGTTCAGCACTGTATTGCGTCAACCAGCGCCGGATCGCCGTCTGGCCGATGCTCATGGTCTCGCTGACGTTCTGGACGCTCTGGCCTTGTTCCTTGATCATGCGCACTACTTCCAGCTTCAAGCTGGCATCGAATACTCTACGTTTTCTTGTTGTCATATCTAACTCCTCAGGTGGTGTATTTTCCACCTATCGAGGTGTCCGAGCAAATTAGACCACAGCACTTTGCCAAATGCGGATTGGGGGAATACCGGCGAGGAGACTCAAGTGCGTTGAAGCGGTAAGGCGGTGGGCGGTGGGGCGGTGGGGATTTGATGTCGCGATAAGCACGAATGGCAATACGGATCAAACCGAATGCATATTCACCGCTCACGCAGGAGTTTGCCGAGTGCGTGGAACGTTCCAAGCAATACGCGCTCTTGGCTAAGTCGTGCGACATTCGTGTGAAGGGCGTCCCGTGGAACATTGTCGAGTGAGCGCGTGTTATGTGAAGAGCGAATAGAGGTTGAAAACATGCTCACGACCTGCCGGCAAGGGCCTGGCAGACTCTGCGGGCGGCTGTAGGCCTAGCGTTACCGCTTACAGAAGATTTGGCTTGGAATGATTTTAGTCAACATGGAATTTGGTCAAGATGGATTTTGGCCAAGTCGCATTAATTTGCGTATGAGACTCGGCGGCATCCCGGATGAGCTTTGAAATGCCCTGGTCATGTGCGACAGATCGGAAAAACCCTCATCACAAGCAATCATCGTAAGGCTGTCACTGGACGAAAGTCGATGCGATGCGCGAATCAAGCGCGATGCTTGTCGAAGGGCTTCTGCGGTGATATTCGCTTCCCTCAGTCGCCGCTCCAATGTCCGCTGGTGGCAACCCAGCTTGCGGGCAACGCCCGCGATGGGAAGATGGCCCTCGCTTTCGAACACCAAAGCCACCTCTGCGGCCGCCGAACCCTCAATCCCCAGAATAGCGGCAGTGGTGGTCAAGCTCCGCCTCTCCGCTCCGTCCGGCAGTTGAGCATTGCGCCGCGTGGTTGCAATCATAGTTTCGACAATCGCCAAGGTGCCTTGGCGACAGCTGTCAGGATCGTCTCGACCAGACGTGAGCGTTCCATCTGCGCCGTTGCCGTTGCCGTTGCCGTTGCCGTCGACATTGCGCGAACTGTTGCGTGAGCCGCTATTGAGCCGCCGCGCGTAGCCACTGGCGCCCAGGCTGGTCTGCACACCCAGCTTCGCGGACTGGTTATAGGCGTTGAACGCGACAAGCACATCCGCTTCGCGCTGGAACGACGAGAGGAGCAAATATCCAGGATTGACGTCAGTGGCGAGGAAGTCATTGACCATGCGCTCAACGACGCCTGCGCCGGCTCCCTCTGCCGTCCTCGCCCGGCCGGCAGCATGGTAGCGCTGATACGGCAGGTGGCCACTGATGACGTGCGACACCGCCGAGACAAACCTGTTCATCGGCGTCCAGCCGGCCCCTCCCTCAAGAGCATTTACTACAACGTGATATGCAAGTGAGTTCGGCATTTCTCGATTCCTAGTATGACGTTTTGGCAATTCTTCGGCAGGCCGAGGGGGCGGATAGAAAAGCAGCGATTGTCTGTAAACGAAAAAGGCTGCGAACGTCGCAGCCACGGGAGCAAAAGTGAGTCCAAGCTAGGCGCACATGAAAACAGCCTACAAATTCGTGGTTGCTGACTTGGAGCTATGCACCGAAATACTTCTGGGCTTCCAGCAGCATACCTTCGCCTAGTTAAGTTTCCATGATACAACGTTATCTAGAAGAGAACGTCTTTTTAGAAGTTTTTTTGTTCTATGCACTGCTGCAGCTTAATGGCCGGCGCCAAAAATTCCCGCAACGAGGGTGGACGGTTTAGTCTCCTGAAATAAACACTGCCAAGCAGAGCACAAGCGACGGCAAAAAACGAGCGCTGAAACGCACGCTCGCTCCTTGCTGTTCTCTATCGCAGCGCGTCAAAGCCGAGCGCTACCTCTCGACGCACCGTTCCGACTGGGGGCCGCAATCGCTAGCTCTAAAGCGATTTTTTCTTCCCGGGCCGCGCGTTCAGCGCAAACGCGATCCCAGATTTTCCCAGGATAGCCTACCCGTGCGGGACCTTCCACACGTATGCCCAACTCCAAAATGCAGTCGACTAACTTGCTGTAATACCACGCCTCAACGCCTGTTCCATATCCTATTTCGAGAGCCTGGATGCGAGAGGATAAAGCATCAAACAAGATTTTCAGAGGCGAAGTATCTTGCGGCCTCTGACGAACAATAGTAAGCGCTGTATTCACCAGTTCGGTGAACACAGGCGCATTTCTGCAACGAAGAGCAAGATCGGCGGCACTGACAAACGAGAAGTCATTCTCATCCACGAACCGAACACTAAACACGGAGCAACCCGCGAGTTCAAGCGCGGCCGCGCCTGCCTTGAACAAATCGAGATTACCCATCCTCGTTCCAGCTACCACCTTGTCATATCCATCGTTGAAGAAGCTTAGGGTCGAATTTGCTTGCGACCCTGTCTTGCTAGCGACATTCAACGTTTTTTGACGATTTATTGCGCGCTTTGCTTTTTTTGCCATGCTCATCTCCTGGTTGAAGACGCGGGGCCGGAATGGCTCCGCGACACATTCATGATGAGGTGTACTGTCAATAGCGGACACTCTTGTTTCAAGCCACCCGCGGCTGTTTGCTGAATTTTTCAGCGAACAACG
>NZ_JAFCTQ010000075.1:0-6860 GCF_049896105.1 Janthinobacterium sp. PSPC3-1
TGCGACCTTGGACAGCAACGCGCTTCAATAGTGCCCGCGGGAGAGGTAAGCAGAATGTGCCGCCCTAGTTTTTTTTGACCCCGGCATTCCGCCGTTGGGGTAAAAATTTACTCTTTGACCGACTCAATCGCAAACGTCAGGGTCACCTCATCGCTGACGGCTGGCGCATATTTGCCGGCGTTGAATTCCGAGCGCTTGATCTGGGCCGTGGCGTTGGCGCCGCAAGCGTCTTTTTTCAGCATCGGGTGCGGTGCGCAGTTGAACGAGGTGACGGTCAGGGTGACTGGCTTGGTCACGCCTTTCAGGGTCAGGTTGCCTTCGACGGTGGCCAGCTTGTCGCCGCTGAAGTTGAACTTGGTCGACTTGTAGGTGGCGACCGGGAACTTGGCGGTGTCGAGGAAGTCTTCGCCCTGGATGTGCGAGTTGAACAGGGTCGAGCCGGTGTCCACCGATTTGGTGTCGATCAGCACTTCGACCGAACCGGTCTTGGCGGCGCGGTCCAGGGTGATCTTGCCGGTGGTGTTATTGAAACGGCTTTGCTGGGTCGAGAAACCCATGTGGCTGTATTCGAAACGCGGGAAGGTGTGGCTGCCATCGATGACATACACTTCCGGCGCGGCGAAAGCGGACAGCGAGAAGCCGGCGGCGGCGATAAAGGCGAGCAGTTTTTTCATGATCAATTCCTGAAGGTTGTGGATTAAGGTAAAACCGCAAGCAGCGCGCATGCACATATTGCAATCCGGCTGGCTGGTGTGGCTTCTGATGCAACGATTATGCATCGCACGAAGATCGATGTAAAACGGAAAATTTACCTAGTTAGCATCGAAAAAATCGATAATAACGGCAACCTTCTCCTCACAGCGCCTTCTGTTGTCGATTATTCAGCACACTGCTGAAAAACTCCAGCAATTTAGATGAGAATGATTCTTGTTATTATTTTCCGCGCTTGCTATCATCCCTGCCTTTTGACGCGCCACCAGCGTGACGATCGCTGCCTGCCACCCGCACTGCAGCGCCGGGCCGTATCATCCATAATAGACAGACGTAAAGCGAGCCGACCACATGACCGCAGCCATTCTTGATTCCAGCACCTTGAGCGCCACCCCGAACCCGTCCCTGCCGCGCAGCGCGCGCCTGAAGGCCGACACCTCGGCCACCCACGACGTGCTCGACAAGCGCATCATGGCCAGCGCGCCGTTCGACAGCCAGCAAAACTATGCGCGCTTCCTGCAGGCGCAATATGCCTTCCTGCGCGATGTCGACGCCCTGTACGACCATGCCGGCCTGGCCGCCCTGCTGCCCGACCTGGAACAGCGCCGCCGCTACGCCAGCATCGCCGCCGACCTGCGCGACCTGGACGCCGCCCTGCCGGCCGATTCGGCCACGCCACCGTTCGACGCGCAGCTGGACCTGGCGACCGCTTTGGGCTGGCTGTATGTCAGCGAAGGCTCGAAACTGGGCGCCGCCGTGCTGTATAAACTGGCGGGCAAGATCGGCCTCGATGAACACTTCGGCGCGCGCCACCTGGCCGGCCACCCGGACGGCCGTGCGCGCCACTGGCGCGATTTCACCGCCGTGCTGGACTCGGCGCCGCTGGACATCGCGGGCGAGGCACGCCTGATCGATGGCGCGCGCGCCGCCTTCATGCGCATGCACGGCCACGTCGAGGCGCTGGGCCGATGAGCGATGCGGGTCCATCGCCGATAGCGCCGCTGGCCGTGCGCGAAGCGCATGGCGCGCGCCTGCGCCGCTGGGCCTGGACGGCGGCCGGCATGCTGATGGTGGCGCTGGGGATTATCGGCGCCATGCTGCCCGTGATGCCGACCACGATTTTCCTGATCCTGGCGCTGGCCTGCTTCAGCCGCGCCTCGCCGCGCCTGGAACACTGGCTGTTGAACCACCCGCGCTTCGGCCACCCCTTGCGCCAGTGGCGCCAGCACCGCGCCGTCTCGCGCCGCGGCAAGGCCATGGCCTGCCTCGGCATGGCGATCGGCTTTGTCGCCATGTGCCTGGGCCATCCGCCCTGGTGGGTGATCGCCATGGTCGGCGCGATGGAAATCGCCGTATTGATTTACCTGCTGCGCCGTCCGGAAGGCCCGGCGCCAACTGCTGCGCCGCAGGCAGTGGCAGAATCTGCCCCGGCGCCGCCAGCCAGCGGACATTAAGTTCCTTCCAGCACCGTCATGCGGCATGCAAGCCGCATCGCCGCATTCTCCCCGCCGGCGAATATTCCCTCGGCAAACAGCCAGCCCGGTTTCGCGACCTGAATTTTATTCGGCAAAGAAGCTGGCGATCCACTTTTTGCCGTCTGAAACGCCGCCATAGACATTATTTGCATATCCAAAGCAAGATTCTGTCGTTAGAGTAATAACGCGATCGGGTATACTACGCAACCGACGTCGCATGGCGGCTATCCGCCGCCACCGCACGGGCACTGCCAGCGCCGCGACGCGCCAATAATAAAAGGAATCTGCATGACCACACCATCCCGCCCGCCGGTGATCCGCATCGAAGGCGCGAACAAGACCTTCGCGCTGCCCAAGGGCCAACAATTCCATGCGGTCAAGGATGTCAGCCTGGACGTCTATCCTGGCGATATCTTCGGCCTGATCGGCAAGAGCGGCGCCGGCAAGTCGACCCTGCTGCGCCTGATCAACCTGCTCGAACGCCCGGACAGCGGCACCATCACCGTGGCCGGCCGCGAACTGACCAGCCTGTCGAAAAGCGAACTGCGCGACGCGCGCCAGAATATCGGCATGATCTTCCAGCAGTTCAACCTGCTGCAAAACGCCACCGTGTTCGACAATGTCGCCTTCCCCCTGAAAATCCACGGCACCACCAAGGGCGAGCAGATCGCCGCCCGCGTCGAGGAATGCCTGGCGCTGGTCGGCCTGTCCGACAAGCAGCACAGCTATCCGGCGCAATTGTCGGGCGGCCAGAAACAGCGCGTGGCGATTGCCCGTGCGCTGGCCAGCCATCCCGACGTGCTGCTGTGCGACGAACCGACCTCGGCGCTGGACGCGGAAACCACGCGCGCGCTGCTGGACACCCTGCGCGACATCAATGCCCGCCTGGGCGTGACCATCGTGTTCGTCAGCCATGAATTGTCGGTGCTGGGCGCCATCTGCAACCGCGTGGCGGTGGTGGAAAACGGGGCGATTGCCGAACAGTTCGAACTCGCCGACACCGCCACCCCGCGCAAGACGGCGCTGGGCCGCGAGCTGGCCTATTACGGCACCGAAGCGTTTGGCGCGACCGCCTGGAAGGATGCAAGCCATGTTTGAAGAATCGATCAATAACGTCATCGCCCTGCTGCCGGAAATCTGGGTCGCGCTGGGACAGACCATGACCATGCTGGGCATAGGCCTGACCGCCGCCATCCTGATCGGCGGCCCGCTGGGCGTGCTGCTGTTCCTGGTGTCGGAAAACCAGTCGCTGGAAAACCGCCCGCTGTCGATGATACTCGGCTGGGTGGTCAACACCGTGCGCTCCTTCCCCTTCATTATTTTGCTGGTCGCCTTGACGCCATTTACGCGCGTGATCGCCGGCACCTCGATCGGCCCGCTGGCCGCCGCCGTGCCGCTGTCGTTCGCCGCGATTCCCTACCTGGCGCGCCTGGTGGAGCAGAATTTGCGCGAAGTGCCGCGCGGCGTGATCGAAGCGGCGCACGCCATGGGCGCCTCTGAAATGCAGATCATCGTGCGCGTGCTGCTGGTCGAGGCGCGTTCCGGCCTGGTGCTGGCCCTGACCGTGCTGTCGATCAGCTTCCTGTCGTATTCGGCCGTGGCCGGCGTGGTGGGCGGCGGCGGCATCGGCGACCTGGCCATCCGCTACGGCTACTACCGCTTCGAGACCGACATCATGGTCGTCACCGTCGCCATCCTGATCGTGCTGGTGCAGATCATCCAGTTCGCCGGCACCCGCATCGCCAAGCGCCTCGACAAACGTTAATCCATATTGAATCAAAGGACACTCATGAATACCATTCGCCGCAACCTGCTGGCCGCCACCGTCGGCCTGGCCCTGGCCTTCTCGGCCCAGGCCAAAGATCCGAAGGAAATCGTTATCGGCACCAGCGCCGGCCCGTATGGCGACCAGCTGAAGATCGGCATCAAGCCCATCCTGGAAAAGCAGGGTTATAAAGTCAAGATCGTCGAATTCAACGACTACGTGCAGCCGAACTACGCGCTGGCCGAAGGCTCGCTGGACGCCAACGTGTTCCAGCACATCGTTTATCTCACCAAGTTCGCCACCGATAACAAGCTGGCCATCACGCCGCTGATCACCGTGCCGACCATCCCGATTGCCATGTACAGCAGCAAGCACAAGGCACTGACCGAGATCAAGGATGGCGCCACCATTGCCATGCCGAACGACCCGACCAACCAGGCACGCGCGCTGGTGGTGCTCGACAAGATGGGCTGGATCAAGCTGAAACCGAACGTCGATCCGCTGCGCGCGTCCGAACGCGATGTGGCCGCCAATCCGAAGAAACTCAAACTGGTGCCACTGGAGGCGGCGCAGCTGCCGCGCGCGCTGGCCGATACCGACTTCGCCTTTATCAACGGTAACTTCGCCCAGGCGGCCGGCATCAAGCTGACCAGCGCCCTGGTGGCCGAGAAGATCTCGGACAGCTATATCAACCTGGTCGCCATCCGCACCGCCGACAAGGGTAAACCCTGGGTGAAAGACCTGGAAGCGGCCTACCGCTCGCGCGCCTTCCTGGACGTGACCAACAAGCACTTTGCCGGCTATGAAAAGACCGATTACCAGGTCGCGCTGGAAAAGGCCGCAGCGCCGACGACCAAGAAGTGAAGCTGTCATTGGGGGTTGAACATATTACCGGCCATTAACGGACGTAAAGCTGCATGATCACATGCATTGGATAACCGTCCTTCTATTCAAGCAGCGCCGGTGGCAGACCACCAGCGTTGAAGCCTGAGCATATCGCAGTTTTGCACTAAATCGTCATGGAGCGCGCTCAGGCCAGCTTGCAGGAAATCGCCGACGAGCTGCATTACCGCTGCGGTCTGCGCGTGTGCGCAGCAACGATTCGTAGAGCCCTACGCGCGTTAGGCGTCGCACGGCTCAAGCCACTATGCCGTACGGGCGCGGTGTGCGCCGAGGCCACCAAGCGGTATGGCTACACGGCAGCCCACAGACGCGAGGCCATCTTGCCATACAGCACCAACCTGACAGATGCTGAATGGGAGCTCGTTGCTGACCTGTTCGAGCGTACGCAGGGACAGCGAGGCACGCCCGTGCGTTACAGCCGCCGCGATTTCGTTAATGCGTGTTCTTACGTGCTACGCACGGTTGCGCATGGCGGCTACTACCCGAGACGTTTCCACCCTGGCAGGCGGTCTACAAGGCGTTTTCGCGCTGGGTTGGCGCAGGTGGTGTACTCGAACAGATACAAGACCGGCTGCGCGAACAATGGCGTGCACGTATGGGACGAGCAAGTACGCCAAGCGTGGCATTAAGTGATGCACAGTCCACCCGTATCTCGCCGTAAGGTGGCGAAAGCGGATTTGATGCAGGTAAGTCAAAGGACCCAAGTGTCATCTCGTGGTCGATATAATGGCGCTGATCATCGCAGTGTACGTAACTGCGGTCAGCGTACAAGACCAGGATGCGGCGGCAGCCGTGGTGACGCAAGCGTGCAGCAAAAGCCCTCGCCTCGAAAAGCTCTATACGGACAATGCCGATGGCGGAAAATGTGCTTATGCCATCGACTAGGCGCACCTTATTCGCGTTGAAGTGGTTCGTCATCCAGCCAATGGCACGACCGGAACGCTGCACGATCACAAGATCACCCCTGAGCATACCCCAGATATAAATGGCGGGTTTATGGCCCTTCCCATGCGTTGGGTCGTCGAAAGGCCCCATGCGTGGACTGAACGCTTGCGTCACATGGTGATGCACCGCGACCGCAAACTCAATGTCTCGGCAGCTTAGCTTGGGTTGACTGAAGCGCGTATACTGCTCTACAGACTCGCTTATAAGAGTTGATTTCGTCTACATTCACCTACTGATGCCAGCGTCTATACTCATGCGCTCACATCGTCAATCGGTCCTAATATCAAATATACTTGCTCCTGAATTTTCTATGAAATTTTTAAAAAATCCACTAAAAATATAAATTAATATATATTTCAAAATTTAAATTTCCATATGTAATTTTCCGCCCACTAAAAAAATGGAAATGGAGATGGAGACAACATGGAATTCTTTCAATTTAACAATCAGTTCGCCTCAAATTCAAAATTCAAATTAAATATTATCTGAATGCTGATTCATGCAAATTAAGCATTTCCCTAATATTAATGTATTTGCAATTTTCAAATTTCTCAAATTTTTCATTTGGTAAAACATCAAAATTAGTTCGTAATATTTTATCAACCCAAACGCTAGGATTGTAATACGGATCATATTTCAAAACAATATCAACAATTGCAATGATCTCTTTCATCAAGTTGGCTAGCCCTCTCATTGATTGAAGATTTACATGACTAGAAACATGCAAAAAATTACTTTTAACAAATTTTTCGATCTCAGCATTAATTTTAATTAATGCGGTGTGGCGACTATCGATGTCGCCCAATCCAATAATATCTAGTTCTTTGAAAAAAAATCTTATGAATAATTCAATTTTATTCAAAAAATTTGATGATATTGAATAATCTCCCCTTACCGAATCACGATATATTTTAATATAAAGTTGACGATAACAGTGGGAGCCAACAAAAGAGAAATTTAGCAATGACCTTCGCATGAGGAAATTAGGGAAGCGCTGATCAATTCGGTTTTCTGACGAGGCTGGCGCGCCAAATACCCGACCGGCAAGCCGTTCAAGCCCG
>NZ_JAFCTQ010000076.1:0-6028 GCF_049896105.1 Janthinobacterium sp. PSPC3-1
GACAAAGCGTTGTGTTTGTCAGCTGCGAAGAAGGAAGAGTATGAAGCATTTCGCTAAATCCGTCAACACCTTCTTTTCTACTACATCGCCGTTTCCGGTGATCCTCAACTGCCGCATTTGACTGCGTCTCATTGGGGAGGCGAACTATAGCAAAGCCTCCCCATGGCGGCAAGCTTTATTTCAGCAATGCCGCCACCGCCATGCCCATATCCGTCGTGCTGGCCTTGCCGCCCATGTCCGGGGTGCGCGGACCATGTTCCAGCACCTGCTCGATGGCATGCAGTACCGCATCATGTGCGGCCGTGTAATTGGCGTCCCCATTGCCCAAAAAATCCAGCATCATGGCGCCCGACCAGATCATGCCGATCGGGTTGGCGATATTCTGACCATAGATATCGGGCGCGGAACCATGCACTGGTTCGAACACGGACGGAAAGGTGCGCTCGGGGTTGATATTGGCCGATGGCGCAATCGCGATGGTGCCGGTGCAGGCCGGGCCCAGGTCGGACAGGATATCGCCAAACAGGTTGGACGCCACCACCACGTCAAAACGCTCGGGACTCAGTACAAAGCGCGCCGCCAGGATGTCGATATGGTATTTGTCCCAGCGCACTTCGGGAAATTGTGGCGCCATGGTTTCCACCCGTTCATCCCAGTACGGCATGCTGATGGCGATACCGTTCGACTTGGTGGCCGACGTCAGGTGTTTTTTGGGACGACTTTGCGCCAGCTCGAACGCATATTTCAGGATACGGTCAACGCCCTTGCGGGTAAATACGGATTCCTGCAGCACGGTCTCGCGTTCGGTGCCCTCGAACATGCGCCCGCCCAGGGACGAATATTCGCCTTCCGTATTTTCACGCACCACATAGAAATCGATATCGCCCGGCTTCTTGTTGGCCAGTGGGCAAGGCACGCCCGGCATCAGGCGTACGGGGCGCAAGTTCACGTATTCGTCGAACTCGCGGCGAAATTTCAATAACGATCCCCACAGCGAAATATGGTCGGGCACTTTATCGGGCCAGCCGACGGCGCCAAAATAGATGGCGTCAAAATCCTTCAATTGCTCGAACCAGTCCGACGGCATCATCTGGCCGTGCTCCAGGTAATAGTCGCAATTGGCCCAGGCCATGGTGGTGAACTGCAAATCGATATGGAAGCGGCGCGCGGCCGCTTCCATGACACGCAAGCCTTCGGGCATGACTTCGTTACCGATGCCGTCGCCGGCGATGACTGCAATTTTATGGGTGGCCATGGTCTCTTCCTGTGTGGGATACGATGCGATGATGATACTAGGGCCGCAACAGAATACAATCAGCGCACTCACAACCCAAGTAGCCACGTTTCGTGGACAATCGATGAAACATACTCCTTTGCTGGAAGACTTGCGCCTGTTCTGCCTGGTCGCCCATAAAACCAGTTTTGCCGCCACGGCGCTGGAACTTGGTATCTCGAAGGCAGTCGTCAGCAAGCGCATCGGCATGCTGGAAGCGGCCTTGCAAGCAAAATTGCTGCACCGGACCACGCGCCGGGTCAGCATCACCGACCATGGCGAAATCGTGCGACAGTGGGCCCAGCGCATCCTCGACGACGTCGAACAGATGGGAGAAGCGGTGACGCAATCGAAATTGCAGCCGCAAGGCATCTTGCGGATCTGCTCGAGTTCAGGCTTTGGCCGCAACCGGCTGGGGCCGGCCCTGTCGCAGCTGGCGCGCCAGTATCCGAAACTGAAAGTGCAGCTGGAATTGCTCGACCGCCCCGTCGATTTATTGGGCGAAGGTTTCGATCTCGATATCCGCGTGGGCGTGGTGCATGAGCCGGACCTGATCGCGCACCGCATCGCCAGCAATATCCGCGTGCTGTGCGCGGCGCCGGCTTACCTGGAAGAGCACGGCATGCCGGCCACACTGATGGAGCTGCGCGCACATCAATGCATCGTGATCCGCGAACGCGATCAGGATGGACGGCGCTGGAAACTGCTGGGTCCGCAAGGTGCGGAAACGGTGAAGGTAGATGGGCAACTGTCCGCCAATAATGGCGAACTGGTCCATCAATGGGCGCTCGACGGCCACGGCATCATCCTGCGCTCGGCATGGGATGTCGAACACAGCCTGGCGCAGGGCCGCTTGATACGCGTGCTGCCCAGCTACCGGCAGGAGGCCGATGTGTGGGCGGTGACGACATCGCGCCTGTCGAACTCGGCCAAGGTCAGGGTCTGCGTGCAGTTCCTGCAACAATGGCTGCAGGAAAAACCCTGAGCCTTACACCAGGCGCGGCACATCCGGATACAGCTTGGCCAGGGTGTCGCCGGCAATCGCCGTGATGGTGGGAGCAAGGCGCGCCGCTGCTTGCTCGGGCGACTTGTCACGGCGCAGCTCTTTCCACGCTTCCAGCAAGGCGTTCTCATGGCGCGCCACCGCCTGCTCGACTTCATCCTGCCAGAAGGCTGGCGCTTCGCTTTCGACAAAATTGCCGCGGCCACGGCCAAAATGCGCCACCGCCAGGTAGCGCAAGATACCGGCCACCACCAGGGTGCGCAAGAAGGCGTCGGTAAATTGCATGGTCGGATGGTTGCGGTCGGTACCGGAATTGAAGCCCCAGGCGGCGCCGGCAAACGTCAGCGCGCCGACCACGCCACCGAGCAGGGCGCCCGCGCCCATGCTCAAGCCACCGGAAATCAGATCGGCCGACAAGCCCGTCGCCGCGCCGGATACCATCGCGCCCAGCAAACCGGCCTGGGCCTTGTCGATCGGCGCGCGCACGGCAAAGTTGTCGCGCACGCGGGTATTAATCTTGTGCGCATCGGTAGGGTCGAGCTTGTGCAGGATCAGCAGTTCGCGCGTGGTTACGCCGCTATGCAGATTGAGCCGCGCCACCAGGGCGGCCATCGCGCGTTCTTGGCGTTGCTGTTCTTCATTCTTGCCGATGCCAACCACCTGCAAGGCCGATCTCAGCAGCCCTTTGGACGCCGTATCGAGCGCCTCGCTGTCCTGCGCCGACACTGCCAGCTGCGACGACAGCAACTGCATCGCCTGCTGGAAACGGGCCTTGTTTTGCGCCTGCCAGCTGGCAAACAAGCGCGCATAGCCCGCCTGCTGTGTAGCGGGCAGCAGCTTGCCAACGGCTTCGTAAAATACGCGCTCATGGACCCAGCAGCGGGCAAAGGCATCGAGCGCCAGGACCTCGCGCACGATCGGATATTGCCGCAGGTGTTCGCGCCAGCGCGCCTGCTCACTGTGCTCGGCATTGCCGGCACGGGGCGGCCCCATCTGGTTCAGCAGGACCACTACGGGTTTGCCCAGCCATTCCAGGATCTTCATTTCCGCCGGCAGATAGCCCGCGTCTTTCGGATGTTCCGATGAATTAACCAGATACAACACCACATCGGCCGCATCCCTGGCCGTGCGCAGCGCTTGCTGGCTGAGCCAGAATGGCCGGTCGCGGTAGCGGTCGATCACTTCGCGCAGGAACCAGCCGATGGGATTGCCGGCCTGGCCCAGGCGTTTCAATAATCGTACCGAGTCGCCAAAGCCGGGCGTATCCCACAGTTGCAGCGCATCGCCTTCCGGCGTGGCCAGCAAGGTATGCGATTCGGCAAATACCGTCACATGGGCGGCATCGCGCACTTCGCCGATATCCACGCCCACCAGGGTGCGCGCCAGGGTCGTCTTGCCGTTATTCGTATGCGAAATCAGGGCAAACTGGATCTGCACCGCATCGCCCTGCACTTGCTTCTCTACATTTACACTCATGCTGCTGCCGATAGTTTCAGCCCCACTCCCGCATCAAGGGGGTGCAGGGCGGGATTGAGCAAATTGACCACCGTGGCCGTGGTCTGATGGAACTGGCAGAACTGCTGCCACAAGGCGACTCTTTCGGCGCGGCGGGGATCGTTTTCCGGCACCACTCCCGCATGCTCCAGGTAAGACGATTCATCGATCAGCACGGCGATGCCGCGCGTGGACGATTGCGCCAGGTACGTCAGGAAAGCGCCGTGATTTTCCTTTTCCGGCGTGGCTGTCAGGTTGAACAGCACGGCCGTGATATTGACTTGCGCGTCATTCAGGTCGGTATCGCGCAGCACCTCCTTCGGCTCCTCGCCATACGAGGTCGACGGACGCAGCATCACGCGGCCCTGCTCGCCAAACAGCATGGTGGCGATCTGCCCCAGCCCCTTGTGGCGCGTTTCGTCGACGGTAAAGCTGTAAGGCAGCACGCGCAGCAGGCCGCCGGTCGACACGCCGATGCTGTCATTGAGTTTGCGGAAGTAAGGCTGATCGAGATCGAGCGGAAATTTTTTCGCCAGTTGCACCGCGCGCAGATTAGCGACCACGGCCAGGATTACACGCGGCAGCACCACCAGCAGGAAGATCGTCGCCGCATACAAGTGCACCCAGCGCGCGCCGCCTTCGGCCGCCGTGGTTTGCGGGAAACGCAGCGCTTCGATCTCGGCCAGCGAAAAACCCTGCAGCGGAAATACGGCGATGGCTGGCGCAAACAAGGTCGACAGCAGGCTGTGCACCTGGCCGGCACCAAGGAAAGTGCTTTCCCAGCCGGCCGCATATTGTGACAAAAAGCCGCGCGCATACAGGGAAGCGACGGCGCCGATGGCAAACAGGGCGGCACTCAAATGGATGGTGCGGCCGAGGCGGGCGGACGTCAGCTTGCGGCTCAGATGGCCCCATTCCACCGAAAAATTCAGCAAGCCCGTCGCCAGCACATGGGGTAGCTTGCGCGGCATCGACAATTTACCCACGCTCAGATGGCGTACCAGGCCGGCCTTGGGCCAGCCCAAGGGATGGGAAGGAATGAACAGCCAGATGAAGAGGCCGATATACACCAGCAAATTCCAGGCGATGATCAGCAGCAGCGGCGCGGACAATAAATCCACGCGGTGCGGATCGGTAATGCGATCGAGGCCGGCGCCCAGCAGCAAGGCCAGGACAGGCAAAGTCAGCGACAGCGTCTTCATGCCATTGCGGCGCTTGGCGAATGCGGCAAACGCGGGCGTGCGCTCGGTCAGGCGTTTCAAGATCTGTTCGGAGCGCTGCTGCAGGAAATCGTCACCCGTCACATCCGCATGCTTGCCCGACGCCTGCCACTGGGCCAGTTCGCGTGCACTGCGGCTTGCATACATGCGGTCATCTTCGCTGAGGATTTCCTTTTGCTGATCCGCCGTTTCGATAGCGCGTACCAGCACCACATCTCTCGCAATTAACTCGTTCATGTTGCTCCTGTTTTTGTAGAAAACGACAACTCGACAGGGTGATTGTGACGTACTTTTGCGTTTCAAGCCAACGCGTCGTCCGATTTGAGCACGCGATACAGCAGATAGACCAGATAAGACGCGATCCAGGCAGACCACAGTGCCGGCGTAAAGGACGGGCTTGCCAGTCCTTGCTGCCAGGAACCCTCGACCAAGCCGCACAGCAGGACAATGCCAAACACCAGGCTGGCCGCGCGCCGTTGCTCAGGCAGCCAGAACAGGCACGCCGCCAGCAGCCACCAGGGAAAGCCATCGCCAGCTTCTACATCGTTGAAGAAGAATACGGTTTTGGTGCACAAGGGCACGAGCACAGCCGAGCAAGCCAGCACGCGCAAGGCAATGCGGCGCGATGCGCGCAATCCCAATGGACGCAAGGCATCCCAGAGCGCCACGAGGACGGCGGCGGCGGAGAGCAATACGCCCATCAGCACAATGGCGGGATCGGCAGGGACTGCGGCGGAAGGCTGGGACATCATGCCGTCCTGGGCACCCCAGACAATCAATATGCCCGAGATCATCAAGATGGTATCGGGACCTGCGGGGGTTTTAAGGAGTTTCAGCTTGGCCAGCATGGCGGATAGGCTCCGGATCGGATGGAATAAGGCCATCGTACAGAGCCAAGATGAAGAAAACATGACGGGTTTTTTGGCGATGGCCGCAAACCCTTGAGACGAAAAAAAACCCCACCATTTCTGGCGGGGTTTTTTTCTACTGCGTATAACAAGCCTGACGATAACCTACTTTCACACTGGTTGCAGCACT
>NZ_JAFCTQ010000077.1:0-5548 GCF_049896105.1 Janthinobacterium sp. PSPC3-1
CGTGACGCGCTGAGGAAAGAACAAAATCGACGCATTCTAAAACCGGAATTATGCGACAACTATCTTGACACGTACCGCAGGGATGGTTACGAATTCTCAAGGCTGTGGTGGAATCTGCGTACCGTCAGCTGCTACATCCGCAACAACACCGATTCCCTGGTCAACTATGGTGCACGATATAGAAAAGGCCTGCCAATCAGCAGCAGCATCGCCGAATCGGCCGTGAATCTGGTCGTCAGCCAGCGCATGGCCAAGAAGCGCCAAATGCGCTGGACCGACGAAGGCGCGCACTGCCTTGCACAGGTCAGAGTCGCCGTTCTCAATGGCGAACTCTCGCCAGGCAGACTGCAAACTTTGATCGCGACCAGGCCGACTTCCGTCGCCTCTCGACAGTCTTGCGCCAATGGCAGCACATTTGAGCAGCAAGGATGATCTGTCAGCCTCCCCAGGTTTTGCACGCACTCTAAGGTATTTAACCTGGCGCACCAAGATTGGCACGTCACGGCCGGCGTTGATCAAATCGAAGGCCGCGTTGTTGGCGCCGCTCTTGTCCATCGCGACTTTGTCTGGATCGCCGTTAGCTCAGATGGCCTTGTCGAAGAAGCGCTTCGCTGCCGCCATGTCACGCTTGGCCGTGAGCAGTAAGTCGACGCTCTTGCCCTGCTTGTCGACAGCGCGGTACAGGTATTTCCAGACGCCCTTGACCTTGATGTACGTCTCATCCATTCGCCAGCTGCCACCGACCGGGCGCTTGTGTTTGCGGACCATCTTCTCGATCTGCGGAAGAAATCGGACCGCCCATTTGCTAATCGATGAATGGTCTACCGACAAGCCGCGCTCCTCCATCATTTCTTCCACGTGCCGGTAGCTCAGCGGGTAGGCCACGTACCAACGAATGCAGACAAGGAGCAGATCGATCGGAAAGCGCATCCTCTTGAAGTGGAGCACATCGAGTCGTTCAAGATTAAGCACCGTAGTTTTCCTGATCGGCCATCGACGGTTTGCTAATGCGACAGGACCAATTCAAGTCCGTCGTTCACAATGAGAAACATAGATTTTCTTGAGCTATGCCAACGCAAGCGGCTTGATTGCTTCGGCGATGGCTTTGCCAGCGGATATTTCGGCCATACGCAGATCATACGCACTTTGGAGATTCAACCATCCTTGTGCCTCACTGCCAAAATAGCGCTCCAAGCGAAGTGCCGTATCAGCGGAGACGCCGCGCTCACCTTTGGTGATCTCGCTGAGGCGAGAGTACGGAACGTGCAGGGCCAGAGACACAGCGCGCACGCTGACGCCCATGGGCTTAATGTAGTCCTCGACCAAAATTTCGCCTGGGTGGATAGGACGCATACCATTTTTGAACATAATGCCCTCCGTGGCTGTTCAGGTTTTTCTATGCGGGGCTAGGCCCCGCTCAGTGTGGGTCTTCGATCAGCACTTCATAAGGGCCGCTATCACCCCACTTGAAGGTCAGACGCCATTGGTCGTTAATCCGCACATGCCAAGCGCCGTCGTACTCTTTCAGGTCGTTACCCGGCGGCGCCTTCATGAAATTCACCGAGGGAGCCGCGTCGAGCTGGGCCAGCTTGCGCTCGGCTACGTTCTTAATGTTGACGAATCGGCGACTCCTGCCTGTGGTGAACAGGGCTTGCGTGTCGGGACAAGCGAAGGATTGAATTGGCATGTTTTCATATTATCCGTTATCCGGTTAACAGTCAACAAAACGCAAGAATTTTCCTCGTTACATTTAGTTGGACGGCTGAAGCATCTGGGGGAAAGCCTACCAAAAAATTTAACTCCTGTTCACTTGATTCCATCGGCCTGGCCCGCACGGGCCACGCGGCCTGGCGTTTCTCGCTCCCAACTCTCGATCAGATCGATCGCGTCCTGTTCCGTGTAGCCCATGGTCGTGTCGACGCTGGCATGGCCCAGCGACGTGGCCACGCTTCGCAGATCCTGACCCGACAAGAGCGACGTCATCGCGAACGTATGCCGCAGCCAGTGTGCCGATACTCGATCCAGGTGCGCGGCGCTTGCGCCATCGCCGGCCTGCTCCAGCAGAAGGACTGCATCCCGTATCCGGCCTTTGATGATGCCATGCAGTCCTTGCCGGCTCCCCACGTCGCGCCATTCACCAAACAGCCGTCGGTCCGACGCGCTCTTGATCCGGCTCCCGCTCTCCCTTTTTTTGGTGCGCACGGACAGCACAAGCCCATACTGCTGGGGGTTCGGTCCAGGCATCGGATCCAGTCCGAACGCGCGCCGGTAGGCAATAAAAGCTTCCAGGAACGCCACGCTCACCGGGACCGTGCGCTGTTTGCCGCCCTTGGCCGTCTCTGCCTTGACCGTCATGGCCCAATAGGTATTGCCGCTGTTGGGGTTGTACAGCAACCCGACGGCATCCATTTTAGCCCCGATGAGTTCCGACGCCCTCAGTCCCGACTCGCGCAGGCAAATGAAGATGAAGCAGTCGCGCACGTAAATCTGATGGTCTTTCTGGGTTGGCTGCGGCGCCTCCGCCATCACCTGCAGCACCAGGTCAAACAAATCATCCCCCACGGCGCGTTTTTTGTCCAAGCGGCGCTGCTTCGGCGCTTGGACGAGCGCCATCGGATCGAGGCGCAGATAGCCGGTACGATGCAGGGCACTGAACATGGCCTTGGTGAACCGCAGGATGTCGGACTGGGTGCTGACGCCGGGCTGCTTCTGGAACGGTGAGTAGTCTGGCGCACCAGGTGCGATATTGATAGTACGCAAGGACGAAGCAGGCAGCTGCGCGAGGTAGTTGCGGAAGGCTTTCACATCTTGCAGGGTCCAGGTCGACGGCGGGCGTCCCAGTTCGCGCTCGCAGTACCAGCGCAGCTTGGCCAGGTGGTAGCGGTAGGTGTTGAGCGTTTCATGGGAACCGCTTCTGCTGTTGTCGGCCACCGCGGCCAGCCACACATTGATCGCTTCCCAGTCGTTGGCGACGGGCCCCAGGCTGTGCACCGGCTGGGGGGCGGCGACCGCGAGCTGGCCGGCGCCGTGGGCGTAGGGCGTCAGTCCAGTCATCGTGCAGGCGCTCCTTTGCTGAACGCCATTTGCCGGTACATGTCCACTTGCTGCTCCTTGTCCTTGAGTTGTTGCTCCAGCTGCGCGCAGCGTTCTTTGGCCCCGCGCGTTTCTCCGCGCACGCCATCGATGGCCTGCATGGCAAACTGCCGGCTGCCATGCAGTTCTTCCGCCATCGCGCCCAGCGCCGCCGCCTGGTCCTTGACGTTCTGGTACAGCGCCGCCAGCTCGCGCGCACGCTCCTCTGCCTGGGTGGCGGCAGCTTGCACCTCGAGCGCCATCCGGGCGGCCTGCGCCCGCGTTTCATTTAAATCCTCTTCGGTGACGGCGAGACGCTCGCGCAGATAGTCGTTGTGGGCTTGCAAGCCGGCCGAACGATCCTGGCCTGCGAACGCCCGATCCTGTTGATCCAGTCGCGCTGACAGGTGGTGCAGCAAGCTGATGATCTGCTGGAGCTCGAGTCCGGTTTCCCGCGCCGGCGCCGGTGCTGGCACCGATGGCGCTGCCTCAGCTGCCGGCAGTGGCGTTGCCGCAGCGATGCCGACGGCCACCGCGCGGCTTTTCAGCGCATGCTCAAGCAAGTTTTTTTCGGTCTCGAGCGTGGTCGTTGACGGCGTGCGCTCGGGCGCGTACGCCTGCAGCAGCTTGCGATAGGTCCCTGCGCTGTAGATGCGCCCGGTCGCGTGGTGCACCGCCCGTAGAAAATCGTGCACGAACGGACGATGCTGGCGGGGGTTGTTGGCGTGACGGGTACGCATATCGCCCAGTTGCATCACCAGGCTGCGCGCCTCATCGTCGGTGAGCGCAAAACGCGGCCGGCCGGCGTTGCGCGGCAGCGATGCCGGTGCTGGCGGCGGTGGGAACAGCGGGTCTGATGGTGGTTGCATGGTGCGCGCAATTGATCGGGTGGGCCAGCGCGGACATCACGGCGGCGTGGGTGAAAAAGAGCATAGCACGACCAGCCAGACAGCGGTATTTAAACCGGTATTTTTCATGCATAAACGTACCTGTAATTTACCCTATAATACTTAGCACCGATTAAGTAAACTACCTAGTTCTGTATGGCTTCAAAGGATATGAACCGCTCTTTTGATGAAAAAATTGGTGGCGTTGTGGACAAACAATAAAGTCGGACAGAAAACAATATAGTTCGACACAAAACAATGACGTTTGACACAAGAGGCCGAGGCGGACATGCTCCACCGGAACTTCTGCTCTCGGCCAATTGTTTTGAAAACGCGGCTACGTTAACATTTAGATAAAATTTATACCAGTTTAAACTGACGAATCGAGAGTCAGCACGAAATTGAATCGGGAAAATATGGCCAGCAATGAGTGGACTTTGTGGCACTTAACGCCCGGCGGGTGGATCACTGGTGATCAACAACTTGACACCGGCCCAATGGTGCGGAGTACAGCGCCGGTAGACCGCGTGCTCAGCTCCGTTTATAAGGAGACCTGCAGTGGTTTCACGGTACCGTTTGGCAGTCGGACCGAGAGTTGGCGTGGGACCGATGAGCAATTGATCGCGAGCTTGCTGGAGAAGTTTGGACCTCCTCCCTCGGAGCTTTGAAAGGAAATCACACCATGACCAATGAAGCCGGCAAAATCTACCTTTTCAGAACGGTAGGCAACGAGATGCGCGCCATTGCGCCGACAACTCCATATGGCGGCTTGGTGATGTGGTAAGTCGAGCGGATGGCAGGCACCAGCGCTGGTAAGCGCATGGACGTTCCAGCCCGCGCCTTGGTAACGCATCTGGATTGGTGGGAAAAAATAATGGAAACGTCAACTGGCTTCTTTGTAGATTGGGACGGCAAGATTCGCCGTGGCGCTAAACCGGGTGCCGGACTATCCTGTCGCGTCATCTAGCGCGGCTACACTGGCGTCGACGTGATCGATGCCGACGGCTTTGTCATCCATGAGGCGACGTTCTTTCCGACGTTGAAAGCGGTGTCTTCTGCCGGCGTCGTCATCGAACGGGTTCAAGAGGAATAACATGTTGGAAGGAGAGAATATCGACGGTCTCAGTGACAATGAGATCGCAGTTGAAATTGAGAAGTTGCCCCCAGCAGTTCACTTCTGGCGAGACGCAGGGGGCTGGGCCCCCTCCGCAACTGCTTTGTTAGACCGCTCAATGTTGAGCTGGCAAGCTTCACTAGCTACCTCGCTCAAGCAGTGGGTTGGTCAACAAAGCGATGGCGATCTTATCTTGGCATGGGCCAACCTGGGCAGCCTGGCTGAGGGGGGAATGAAGCTGAAGGTTGCTGTTTTTTTATGAAGATTATCTTAAAGACCAGCATACTCTAAGACGACCATCCGACCAAAGTCTTATTGAGCCAAACGAATTAATGTTGGGCAAACTATGCTCTTTTTTTCGGGAAGAGTATATGGGAGCCAGGATCAGAGCACGCTAAGTTGCTGTGGTCTAATTTGCTCGGACACCTCGATAGGTGGAAAATACACCACCTGAGGAGTTGAACATGACAACAAG
>NZ_JAFCTQ010000078.1:0-4508 GCF_049896105.1 Janthinobacterium sp. PSPC3-1
TTGTTGAGCGTGTCATAAGTTCTCCAGTTGGTGAAGTTTACCAAACTAGAGTGTCCGAAAAAGTCAGGGTACCTCAGACATCGTCCGCCTTGGCTGTTGTGTCTGACTACCGGATGTGACAATGTGTGAATATTTCCTATGTGAAATATGATATTTTGGGTAATTGATTTTGCCTACGCAAAGTTAGATTTCAGGATTAATCCTGTTTCATGCGGAGGAGCGTTAGCAAGCGAGCTCGTTCAATGTTGGAAAGCTGATGCCACGCTTGGATAACCGCAGCTAATTCATCATCTTCACAGTAAAGAAAAGGTGTCGGCACATTGAGTACCATCGCTAATTGAGCTGCTATTTCAAAAGGTGGCGCATGGACTCCCGTCTCGTATCTGCTGATTCTCGCGCTCGCTGTCGTTTCGTCCAAGCCAATTGCTACACCCAGCTTATCTTGTGGGATACCGGCGAGAAGCCTTGCTTCACGTAAGCGTAGTCCAAAAAGAGAAGAGGAAGGTTTAGAGCGGGGAGGCATACTTCGATATTCGTAGAATATGCTTGCGCCGTCTCTACGAAATTCGTAGAATTCTCTGTGGCAATATTTTAAATAAATAAGTAGAGTCAAATCCTCGCCGAGCCAAATTGTCATATAGGAAACATCGAGCATGTCACTGCCACCTGCACAACTCATCGGCTATCTTTCCCGCATCGATCTTCCGCATCATGACGCGGTGCTTTCCTTGGTGAAGAGAGCCATTTTGCTTCCCAAGATCATTCGACCGCTGGCAGCAGCGATCTTGGCTTACTTGTTGCTGGCTTACGTTGCGGGCCTGGGGACTAGAGCATTGCCGCTCGCAGCAGTTGTCGGCGCCGTGATGCTGCTAGTTACCATCCTTGACAACAATGTAATGCGCTGGGCCGAGAGAAACAGCTCGCGCATTGCCATGGTGCTTGCGGTTATTGCTTTGTTTTTCGGTCTCGCTGTCACGCTGCTTACCAAAAAGGAGCCCTTGGTCGTTCTCGCAGCCGGTGCTGGGGGATTTTGCGTGACGTGGATCGTGGTTACCTTCGGGCTGATGTTCCTGACGCTATTAATTCATCTGGCTTCCTTGCTCTTGCGTGCGTTTGCATCTCCCATCGCTGCTCCTCTACTGGCCATATTCGCGCACATCCATAATCGCTTGCTACGTACGAAATATAAGGACTGGGTAACCTCGCAGGGCACACCAATCATTGAGTTTGGCAGCGAGGGCGTGAAGAACTTTGCGCCAGGTAATGCGGCGATTTTTGTATCGTCGCCGCGTTTCCGTTGTGGGGGCGCGGCAATAGCAGCGGGGATTCCCCTGTTCACCGCCTATGAGCTAGGTAATAGCGTCATCGTTGATCAGCGTATCAGTGCCGCTTACGAGGCTTTACGCGCCACTTCAAGCGAAAGCCACGACGAAATCGCAAATCATCCGCTAACGGACTTCAATCCTGCTAACGGTCTCCCCATGATGGCCGGGATAGGTAGCGTGGATGTGATGGGCAATGCTTTTGGCACTGACAGTCATCACTCTTATCACGATGCGGATATCGGACATGACAGCTTCAACAATCACTGATCGCATGATTTTCCTGGCTTGAACGGAAACTTGTTGAGCGATATCAATCATTAAATATTTAGGATGAAATATGGGCAAGAAAGTAGTTTTGAAAACCGTGATGGCCGGCTTGTTCATCTACGGCGTGCATGGGGCTGTCGCTGCGGATATTCGTGACCAGTTCAATGTGCAAACATCAAAAGCTGAGCTAGTGGTGCCAAATGCGCGCGCTCAGGATGTGGCGGCGCAAGTCAAGGATGCGTTGTCACAGTTCGCTATTCCAACCTCATATAACGTGCACAGTCGTCCGGCGGCGTTGCCTGCTCGCCCTCTGGAGCCGACGCTCCAGGATTTCCTGGTCCAGGGGCAGCCTGTCAGTGAGTACCAGTGTCGCAACGGCTTCGCAGAAGTCACCAAGACCCCGGCACCGATCAAAAATCCATTCATGTTTGCTGCTGAACGCGTGCAAGCGTGTCTGTACCCGTTTGAGCGTGGCGTGAAGATTTACTTGATCTTTGCGTCCGTCAAGAAGACAGAATCGCTTACGTCCGGGCTGTTTAACGGCATTACCAGCGCTATCCGAGGCAAGGACGAAGACTACAACGCCAAGCGCTTGAAAGAAGAGATTGCGGCCATACGCAAGAATCTGCCTCAGTTGCTGGTTGAGAAAATCGATGTTCCTGGCGCTACGCTTGAAGAACCGGATAAGGATGCAGTGGCCAAGTTGATGCCCGCCAGGAGCGAGATAGCTGCCCAGCCGTCTGTGGCAGCATTGCCCACTGCTTCGCCATCGGTATCTGGGATGGGTGGCGTTGCATCACAGGGCAACAGTAAAGTGGAAGCGCGCAAAAACCTCGCAGGAATGGGGTTGACGTATCACTCGACCGAACAGTTTTTCGCAGCAATTCGCCGTGACGATGAAGTGGCAGTTCAGCTCTTCCTGGCTGCAGGGTCCATGAAGATACTTACTAAAGACAGCAATGGCAAGACTCCGGAGCAAGTGGCCCTGGAATCGAGCGCATCGGCCGCGTGGGAAGCGATCAAGCAGTTTGCAGCTGCTAACCCTCAGGCAGCGGCCAAGGAACCGAACAATCCAGCCGCAGACCCTGCACAAGCGCTTGCCGTAGCCCGGGAGTCCTTGTCTCCGGAGGTGCTGGCGGGGATAGAGAGAATGATTAAAGAGCAGCGTCTGAGTGGCGCTGAGGCGGAAGCCTTCCGCACTAAGGCGACGCTCCAGTATGCGATTCAATTCAAAGGCATACCTAAGTCGATGATGCAGTAGCAGAGCGGGGAGCGGCTTTCTGGAAGCGCACAAGCGCATGAGGCTCTGGGTAAGACGACGCAGGCGGCGCGATGGCGGTGCGTCTTCATGTACGTTCAATATGAGGCGGAAGCATGTTCGATTTTTTGAATGCTGTCTATTTGGCAGCCATTCTGTTTTCCAGCATCACCATGTATCCGGTAGGCGAAACCGCCGTGCCAATTCAACTGGGTGGTGCTGTAGAGCTGCGATTCGTGCGCGAATGGTGGCGCGATGATGGTGATGGCAAGTGCTCGTACACTGGTATGGTGGTTCCTTTTGACCGTACCTGGCCGGAAGAAGTAGACCGTGGTGGCGAGCGAGTAATTCTGCCCCCTGAACCTGGAAAAATCGCAGGTTACGTTGCGATAATCAACCGCAAGAGGTGCAAAGATAAAGAGGCTGAAGTCATTTTAAGAGCTGGTGTTGTTCGTACCCGGACACTGCTTTTCGGTAGCCGCGGTCCGCAGGTGGACAAGCATACTTTTTTTCCAGCCGGAGATATGCTCGAGACCCCTGCTGAGAAAATACAGCCCTGGTTTCCTCAAATTGTCGAGCGTCTGGAGCGCCTCAGTGAGCAAGATGAAGCGGCTAAGGCATTCCTTGATACAAGCGCGTCAGAACTGGCCACAGTTCTGCCTGCTCGTAACGGCAAGCCGCAAGCTACGGTTCAAGTACAAGAAAGTACAGACACAGTTACGAGCGATAATCAGCTGTTGAATTGAATCTTACTGCAGGTGTTTTACACAATTCATCGAGCGGCGATCTATTCGACGTATCACTTGGCTAGTTTTCCGTGCAATCCTGCTGCCAAGGGAGTCGTGTAAGCTCCAAACGGTCTGCGTCCAGTTGAAAAATAGCAAGGCGCTCGTTCAAAATCCGGGCGTCGAGTTCACGGATTTGGCGCGGATATCCGCTGTCTGGCCGATGCGTTAATGCTGCGTGCAGACGCTTTCCGATAGACTTGGCGCCGGGGGCGGTAACCACAAACCATACTTTATCCACCACGGGTGCTGGATGCTCAAAGATACGCCTTAAGAACCAGACAAGCTTCTGCATGTCTCTGGCTCCGCGCCAACCGTTTTCTACCTCGACCCAAATCGGACCTGATGCGCCATGTAACAGCAAGTCGGGAATCTTTAGAAGATTGGTGCCCTCGTCGTCTTTATAGCTGAAGGATGATAGCTTGACCGGTGCGCTACCTGCCCGAATTTCCAGCTCTGACCACCCAATGTGCTCGTCGAGTCCCCTGGTTACAGCGGCAAAAACTGAATTGCATACAGTACGGTGTTTGTGTGCATGACGAATCCAGTCACGTGCGTGCGCGCGCCCGTTTGGCATCTCGACAAGCTCCGCAAGCGCGGCCACCCCAGCACGATTCAATGCCAACATCATCTCCCCGGCAATAGAGTCTCCATCGCGTTTTTGCACCAAATAGCCAAGAGCCAACAGGCAGCGAATTGTACGGCCGGCCATTTTTCGGCTGCTAATGTCGCACACGCCAAGAACGGCCCTTGCGATTTGCCGGGTAGTTGCATATCCCACGCGAGCCAAGAATTTAGTAAGCGTCGTCCCACCGCCGTCTACCCTTGAGCATCGCACGATGCCATGATTGAATTTGGGACACAAATTGGTTG
>NZ_JAFCTQ010000079.1:0-4051 GCF_049896105.1 Janthinobacterium sp. PSPC3-1
TACCAACATCAGGCCACCGCCGCCACCTCCCGCTCAGATCGTCAACCCCGTCTTCCCCCATTCCCCGCGAAGAACCATTTATTATGCCCAGTTGCCTTCGCTTCTGGTGCAGGGTGTGCCGACTCCCTTCCTGTTTGTACCCGCGCTTCAGGTCAAGGCGGACGCACAGGGGAACCCGTCGGTATGGTGGGCAGCCAGCGGCGCGCCGCTGCAGCAGGCCGCCTGGCTCCGGTACGATTTCGCCATGTTCGTCATTGCATTCGCATTGCCCGAAGGCGCTGACATGATGTTTGAAATGGGCACGGCTGCGGGCTGGGGCAAGGTCGCTGGCAATGCGAAGAATGGGTCCCTGCTGGTGAGCATCCAGCAGCAAGTGCCCGTCACGAATCTGTAAGCGCTTGCCCTGTCGGTCTCTGTTTCCGGCCCATATGGATTGTTCATGCCGTGACCTGCGTCCGGCATGAACTCCTGGGCGATGGCCGCTCTTCCTGTATCAATAATCGCGGCGGTTCGGCTTGATCTCCTGCAGTATGGTGGTCGAGATCTCCTCGATCGACTTGGTGGTCGACGACAGCCAGCGTATCCCCTCGCGTTTCATCATTTTTTCCGCCTCGTTGACCTCGTAGCGGCAGTTTTCAATCGCCGCATACTTGCTGCCGGCGCGTCTTTCGTTGCGTATTTCCGACAAACGTTCGGGCGTAATGCTCAATCCAAAAATTTTATTCTTGAATTCGTATAAGGCCGACGGCAGCTTGTCGCGCTCGAAATCGTCGGGAATCAAGGGGTAGTTGGCGGCCTTGATGCCGTATTGCATGGCCAGGTACAAGCTGGTCGGCGTCTTGCCCGAGCGCGATACGCCCACCAGGATAACGTCGGCCGAGGAGAGGTTTTTATGCGACTGGCCGTCGTCGTGCGCCAGCGAATAATTGATCGCCTCGATGCGGTTTTTGTATTCCTCGCTGTCGACGATATTGTGCGAGCGGCCGATGGTATGGGTCGACATCACGCCCAGCTCCTGCTCCAGCGGCGCCACGAACGTCTGGATCAGGTCCATGTGCATGCCGCTGGACTTGCGGATCACGGCCGACAGGTCGGTCTTCACCAGGGTCGAAAAGATGATCGGGCGCTGGCCGTCGGCGGCGAAGGCTTCGTTGATCTTGCGCGCCGCGTCATAGGCCTTGTCCATGGTGTCGATGAAGGGCAGGCGCACCTGGCGAAAGCGCAATTCGAACTGCGACAGTACGGAATGGCCGAAGGTCTCGGCGGTGATGCCGGTGCCGTCAGAGACGAAGAAGACGGTGCGGGCCGCCGAGGGCAAGGGAGGGCGTGGTTCGGTTGTCATGGTTTTGAACTCAAGATTGTGCGTCGTCAATTTGCGCCGCACAAGGTAAAATGGCTGGAACGGTATTGATTGTGCTGCACGACGCCAAGAATAACAAGAAGACTGTCTGTGCGCCGCGCCTAAAGATTTCTAATCAGTAAGGGTGTCATTATGACCAACGCAGCATTGCAGGAGCAGCAGAAAGACCAGGACGCGGTGTACGTCGCCTCGTTCGAACATTTGCGCATGACCGATGTCGAATCCGTCGGCGGCAAGAACGCCTCGCTGGGCGAGATGATCAGCCAGCTGGCCGAAGCCGGCGTGCGCGTGCCTGGCGGTTTCGCCACCACCGCGCAAGCGTTCCGCGACTTCCTGTCGTATAGCGCCAATGGCGGCTTGCCGCTGGCGCAGCGCATTGCCGACCGCCTGGAAGGCCTGGACATCGACGATGTGCGTTCCCTGGCGCAAGCCGGCGCCGAGATCCGCCAGTGGATCGTCGAAACCCCGTTCCAGCCGCGCCTGGCCGCCGAAATCGATGCGTTCTACGCCAAGCTCGTGGCCGATTCCGATACCGAAATGTCGTTTGCCGTGCGCTCGTCCGCCACCGCGGAAGACTTGCCGGACGCATCGTTTGCAGGGCAACAGGAAACCTTTTTGAACGTGGTCGGCATCGACAATGTGCTCGACGCCATGAAGCAGGTGTTCGCCTCGCTGTACAACGACCGCGCCATTTCGTACCGCGTGCACAAGGGCTTTACCCACGCCGAAGTGGCCTTGTCGGCCGGCGTGCAGCGCATGGTGCGCTCGGACCTGGGCGCGGCCGGCGTGATGTTTACCATCGATACCGAATCGGGCTTCAAGGACGTGGTCTTCGTCACCTCCAGCTATGGCCTGGGCGAGACCGTGGTGCAGGGCGCCGTCAACCCGGACGAATTCTATGTGCACAAGCCGATGCTGGAAAAAGGCAAGTCGCCGGTGATCCGCCGCAATATCGGCTCCAAGCTGCTGAAAATGGAATTCACCAGCGAAGCGAAAGCTGGCCGTTCCGTGAAAACCGTCGACGTGCCGGTCGAAATGCGCAACCGCTATTCGCTCAACGACAGCGAAGTGGTGGAGCTGGCGAAATACGCCGTCATCATCGAAAACCATTACGGCCGCCCGATGGACATCGAGTGGGGCAAGGATGGCCGCGACGGCAAGCTGTACATCCTGCAGGCGCGTCCTGAAACCGTCAAATCGCAGCAGAAAGCGACCGACGTGCAGGAGCGCTTCAAGCTGAAAAGCACCGGTACCGTACTGACGTCCGGCCGCGCCATCGGCCAGAAAATCGGCGCCGGTCCGGTGCGCGTGATCCACGATCCGGCCGACATGGAACGCGTGCAGCCCGGCGACGTGCTGGTGGCCGACATGACCGACCCGAACTGGGAACCGGTCATGAAGCGTGCCTCGGCGATCGTCACCAACCGTGGCGGGCGTACCTGCCACGCGGCGATCATCGCGCGTGAACTGGGCGTGCCGGCCGTCGTTGGCTGCGGCGACGCCACCGACGTGCTGAAGGACGGCACGTTTGTGACCGTGGTGTGCTCGGAAGGCGACGAAGGCAAGATCTACGACGGCCTGCTGGAAACGGAAGTGTCGGAAGTGTCGCGCGGCGAACTGCCGAAACTCGACACCAAGATCATGCTCAACGTCGGCAACCCGCAGCTGGCCTTCGACTTCCAGTCGGTGCCGAACGCCGGTGTGGGCCTGGCGCGCCTGGAATTCATCATCAATAACAATATTGGTGTGCACCCGCGCGCGATCCTGGAATACCCGAACATCGACGCCGACCTGAAAAAGGCGGTTGAATCGGTGGCCCGTGGCCATGCTTCGCCGAAAGCGTTTTACATCGACAAGCTGGCCGAAGGCATCGCCACCATCGCCGCCGCGTTCTGGCCGAAAAAAGTCATCGTGCGCCTGTCCGACTTCAAGTCGAACGAGTACAAGAAGCTGATCGGCGGTTCGCGCTACGAGCCGGACGAAGAAAACCCGATGCTGGGTTTCCGCGGCGCGGCGCGCTACCTGTCGGCCGACTTCTCGGAAGCGTTCAACATGGAATGCGAAGCGATGAAGCGCGTGCGCAATGACATGGGCCTGACCAACGTGGAAATCATGGTGCCGTTCGTGCGCACCCTGGGCCAGGCCGAGAAAGTCATCGACCTGCTGGCGAAAAACGGCCTGAAGCGCGGCGAGAACGAGCTGCGCGTCATCATGATGTGCGAAGTGCCGTCGAACGCCATCCTGGCCGACCAGTTCCTCGACCATTTCGATGGCTTCTCGATCGGTTCCAACGACCTGACCCAGCTGACCCTGGGCCTGGACCGCGATTCCGGCATGGAATTGCTGGCCGCCGACTTCGACGAACGCGACCCTGCCGTGAAAGCGCTGCTGTCGCTGGCCATCAAGGCCTGTCTTGCACGCGGCAAGTACATCGGCATTTGCGGCCAGGGTCCTTCGGACCACCCTGACTTCGCCGTCTGGCTGATGGAGCAGGGCATCGAGTCGATGTCGCTGAACCCGGACTCGGTGATCGATACCTGGCAAAAACTGGCGGCGCTGAAAGCGTAAGCTTCCTCTCGTCCCCTGTGAAAAACCCGCTGCCGGCAATGGCAGCGGGTTTTTTTCTAGGTCAGCACATTTAGCTCATCGCACAGTTTCTCCAGTCCCGCCAGATAGTGGGCGGGATCCTTG
>NZ_JAFCTQ010000080.1:0-4002 GCF_049896105.1 Janthinobacterium sp. PSPC3-1
TTCGGTGTGCTCAGGTCTGGAAAAATATTTGATCCGACCTTGCACAACGCTTGACGGGGATAACAGTATCTACGTCCTACACCACTTTCCGCTCGCGCAGCCCGTCAATTTCCGTGGTACCCAACCCCAGCCACTGCCCCAGCACCTCGTCCGTATGCTGCCCCAGCAACGGCGGCGGCAAGCGATACTGTACCGGCGACGCTGACAAGCGCACCGGGTTGGCCACCAGCGCCACCGTGCCTGCCGTCGGGTGTGCCATCTCCACTTTCAGGCCACGCGCTACCACTTGCGGGTCGGCAAACACCTGGTCGATGCGGTTGACGGGGCCGCAGGGCACGGCCGCCAGCTCGAACGCCGTGATCCATTCGTCGGTGGTGCGCATGACGGTGGCCTGGCGCAGCAGCGGGATCAATATCGCCCGGTGCGCCACGCGCTGCGGATTGGTGGCGAAGCGTTCGTCCTGCGCCCATTCCGGGTGGCCGGCGATGGCGCAAAAGCGCGCAAACTGGCCGTCGTTGCCGATCGCCAGGATCATGTCGCCATCGGCGGTCGGGAAATCCTGGTAGGGCACGATATTCGGATGCGCATTGCCCATGCGCTGGGGCACTTTGCCGCCGCACAGATAGTTGGCGGCCTGGTTGCCCAGCGCCGCCACCTGCACGTCGAGCAGGGCCAGGTCGATATGCTGGCCCAGGCCCGAGCGAGTCCGTTCGGCCAGCGCCGCCTGCACCGCGATGGTGGCGTACAGCCCTGTCATGATATCGGTCTGCGCCACGCCCACCTTTTGCGGCCCGGCGCCCGGCTGGCCGTCGGGCACGCCCGTGATGCTCATCAGGCCGCCCATGCCCTGGATCAGGAAATCATAGCCGGCGCGGGCCGCATATGGCCCGTCCTGGCCAAAGCCCGTAATGGAACAGTACACCAGGCGCGGATTAAGTTCGAGCAGGCTGGCCGCATCGAGCCCGTACTGTTTCAGCCCGCCCAGCTTGAAATTTTCCAGCAATACATCGGCTTCAAGTGCGAGCTTGCGCACCAGTGCCTGGCCTTCCGGCGCGGCAAGGTCGATGCACAGCGAACGCTTGTTGCGGTTGGCGCACTGGAAATAGGCGGCCTCCGCAGTGTCGCGCCCGTCCTCGTCCTTCAGGTAGGGCGGACCCCACGAGCGCGTATCGTCGCCACGGCCCGGCTGCTCGACTTTCACCACGTCGGCGCCCAGGTCGGCCAGCAATTGCCCGGCCCACGGCCCGGCCAGCACGCGCGACAGGTCCAGCACGCGCAAGCCCGTCAACGGCGCCGGGCGCAGGGTGGAAGCGAGGGCGTCCATCAATTGCTGAAGGCGGCGATGCCGGTAATGGCGCGGCCGATGATCAGCGCGTGCACATCGTGCGTGCCTTCATAGGTGTTGACCACTTCCAGGTTGACCAGGTGGCGGATCACGCCGAACTCGTCGGAAATACCGTTGCCGCCCATCATGTCGCGCGCCATGCGGGCGATGTCCAGCGCCTTGCCGCAGCTGTTGCGTTTCATGATCGAGGTGATTTCCACGGCGGCCGAGCCTTCGTCCTTCATGCGGCCCAGGCGCAGGCAGCCTTGCAGGCCCATGGTGATTTCGGTCAGCATGTCGGCCAGTTTCTTCTGCACCAGCTGATTCGCGGCCAGGGGGCGGCCAAACTGCTGGCGGTCCATGGTGTACTGGCGTGCTTTCAGGTAGCAGTCTTCGGCCGCGCCCAGCGCGCCCCAGGCGATGCCATAGCGGGCGCTGTTCAGGCAGGTGAACGGGCCTTTCAGGCCGCGCACGTCGGGGAAGGCGTTTTCTTCCGGGCAGAACACCTCGTCCATGACGATTTCGCCGGTGATGCTGGTACGCAGGCCGACCTTGCCGTGGATCTCGGGCGCCGACAGGCCTTTCCAGCCTTTTTCCAGCACGAAGCCGCGGATCGCGCCTTCGTCGTCCTTGGCCCACACCACGAACACATCGGCGATCGGGCTGTTGGTGATCCACATCTTGGCGCCCGACAGGCTGTAGCCGCCCGGCACTTTACGGGCGCGCGTGACCATGCTGCCCGGGTCGGAGCCGTGATTCGGCTCGGTCAAACCAAAACAGCCGATGAATTCGCCGGTGGCCAGCTTGGGCAGGTATTTTTGTTTCGTTTCCTCATTGCCGAAAGCGTTGATCGGCACCATCACCAGGGACGATTGCACGCTCATCATCGAGCGGTAGCCCGAATCGATGCGCTCGACTTCGCGCGCGGCCAGGCCGTAGCACACATAGTTCAGGCCGGCGCCGCCGTATTCTTCGGGAATGGTCGAGCCCAGCAGGCCCAGTTCGCCCATTTCGCGGAAGATGGCGGCGTCGGTGCGGCCGTGGCGGAACGATTCGAGCACGCGCGGCGCCAGGCTGCCCTGGCAATAGTCGCGCGCCGCGTCCAGCACGGCGCGTTCGTCGCCCGTCAGTTGTTCGTCCAGCAGCAGGGGGGAATTCCAGTCGAATACGGTTTTGCTCATCACGGGCCTCGCAGGTGAGCGCCGGTGAGGGCGCAGATTGAATGGGACTCATGGTAGGTTGTCGCCGCGCCTCAGGCAAACGATTTTTACGCACCCAGATATGCGCGCCACGCATATCTTGCGGCATACTGTGGCTTTTAACCTCCAGGCCGCTCCATGTCACGCAAGATCCCCATGCTGCAGGCGCTCAATTGTTTTGAAGCGGCGGCGCGCCATCAAAGCTATACCCATGCGTCGCGCGAACTGTCGCTGACGCAAAGCGCCGTGTCGCGCCAGATTGCATCCCTTGAAAGTTTTCTCGGCGTGCAACTGTTTCAGCGCACGCGCCATGGCGTGGTGCTGACCTCCGCCGGCGCCTCGTATGCGCGCCAGATCGCGGCCCGCCTCGATGGGCTGGAGCGCGACACGCTCGACACCATGGCGCGCCAGGGAGGCGGCGCCTTGCAGCTGGCCTCGGTGCCGACGTTTGCCACGCGCTGGCTGATGCCGCGCCTGGCCGGCCTGGCCGCGCGGCAGCCCGAGATCGTGGTGCATATCGATGCGTATACAAAACCGTTCATGTTTGCCGACACGGAATACGACGGCGCCCTGTATGCCGGCACGCCCGAGCAGCTGGGGCGCTGGCCCGGCACGCGCGCCACCTTGCTGATGCACGAAGAGATCGTGCCGGTCGCCAGTGGGCGCCTGCTGCAGGCGCGTGGCAGCTGGCAGCCGCAGGATCTGCTGGAGCTGACATTGTTGCAACCGAGCACGCGCCCGGGCGCCTGGCGCCAGTGGTTTGACGCCATGCAGGTCGACGGGGCGGCACTTGATGGCGCCCGCTTCGGCGCACGCTACGAACTGTTTTCCATGCTGGCCATGGCGGCCGTGCAGGGCCAGGGCGTGGCGCTGCTGCCGCGCATGCTGGTCGAGACCGAGCTGGCGCGCGGCGAATTGCAGATCGTGTGCGAGCGCCCGCTGCGCGGGCAGCGCGCATATTATCTGATCACGCCCGAAGCGGCGCACGAAAAGTTGGCGCTGCAGCAGTTTCGGGCATGGCTGCAGGCGGAGGCCGCTTAAACGACCTTGGCGGTGTCGAAATGCGGGTTGTCGATCAGCCCGATCTGGTTGCCGAACGGATCGAGCAACTCGACCGTGCGGATGCCCTCACCCACATCCGTCAGGGGATGGTGCAGGGTGGCGCCCAGCGCAATAAACCTTTCGATTTCCTGGGCTATGCCTTCGACGCCCCAGTAGGTGACGCTGCCCTGGGTACCCGGCTGGCCGTCCGGCAGCAGGCCCAGTTCGAAGCCGCCGATATTGAAACCGACGTAAAACGGCTGGTCGAAATAGGGCTCGGTGTTGAACGCCTGGCTGTACCAGGCCTTGCCTTTTTCCAGGTCGGGAACGGGATAGGTAACGGTGCGCAAACCCTTGATCATGTGTGGTGGTCAAGTAATTTCGGACACAACGATAGGTTCACGTGCTGCCATTTTCCGTTCGTAGACGGTGGGCGGC
>NZ_JAFCTQ010000081.1:0-3851 GCF_049896105.1 Janthinobacterium sp. PSPC3-1
TGCCGCCCACCGTCTACGAACGGAAAATGGCAGCACGTGAACCTATCGTTGTGTCCGAAATTACTTGACCACCACAAGTATCTAAACGAGTTGATGGAGCGGCGGAACGCAATACATGCGTTTAAAAAGCGAGATATTGGCACGTTCGCAGAATTCAAAAGTTGCCGCAAGGCAGCAGTTAGGCACTTTGCGTTATATTGATGCGCATTTGCCCTATCCGTAATCTACCAAGGAAAGCACGGCGCCCATTGCACCCCGCACCGGCCGACGCCGGCAAGGAAATGATGAAAATGAGAAACGAACAGACAGAGATGCTCATCGATGCATTCAAGAGCGCCGGTATCCATTTTGATCTTCATGATTGAACAAGAACAATGCTGAATTCCGACGAAGCCAAGGCCCAGCAAAAAAAGTTGCGAGCCGCTCTTGAACAATTTCGCGAGGCCATCATTACCCTCGGCAGTTCTTCTGACACGCTGCACATGGCGCGGTCTGTAACCGCAGTGACTGCAATCACGGCAGTAGAGGAGGTCGTCAATTCTCTGGCGGATGCTCCACAGTTGTTCTCCAAAGCCATCCGGAAGTTCTGGTCGCAAGAATCCAAGATGCGAGCGAATTCGGTCTACGACGAGGCGCTCAAGAAGGCAGCGAAGGCTGACGATGATTCGCTCGCTACGCTGTTGGGCATCAGCCCCTCTGCTCTGTATGGCGCACTGCTATCGGAGGCACTGCTTTCTGCGTTGGGGGCGAGTACGGTCAAGAGCCTTGCACTTACGCTGGCCCGTCCCGCGCTGTCGATGGGCATCTCGTCGGCCGTGGTGGCATCTCTGGCCGGTACGCTGGGCTCTGGGCTTACTGCGCGAGCCGTGATGGCGCCAACGACGGCTATTCCTGTCGTCGGTCAAGTCATTGGCCTGGGCTTGTTGGCGTATTCGGCCTGGTCGCTCTACAACACCTCCCAAAAGAACGCAATGATTGCGGAAGACGCTGCATCGGCCTGTGCCGAGGTCAGTGAGTACACTGCCAAGCTGACGTTGCAAGGCCAGTACGTGGAGCACCTGCAAAAGCAGACTTCGGACGTTATTAAGGCCATCAACAAGGATCTCAGGAAGCTACTTCGTAAGAACGAGGCGACGAACTATCGGATGATGACCGAGGAAAACCAAGATTTGCTGGCGGGCATCATCAATAACGTCCTGACGCTGTCGGCGCTGATGACCAAGACGGCTGACGACGCTATCGCAGAGGCCGCCGGAGAAGCCGAACGGGAGGCTGCGGAGGCATGAGCAAAGCCAAGACGAAAAGCTCACCTGTAGTCGATCAGGTCATCGGCGCTGGCGTCGATGCTGTCAACGCTCGACGCATCGCCGACGAGCTGGCAGCGCTCGCTCGCCAGGACGCCTGCATGGCAGACGCTATGGGGCATGTGCAGAAGATCTACGACTTTCTCGGCGACCCATCGAAAATCATCGGCAGCGACAAGACCAAGCACGGCGAGATTGCCGAGGCGATTGAGGTGCACATCACCAACGCTGAGGACGTTCTTGCCGGAAACAAGCCGTCCGCGACCCTGGACCTGGAAAAAGGTCGCATCGACAAGACCGACTATCGGATAGGCGACACCGATTACCAATCGAAGTTCATCAACGGCGTCCGCAAGGGGCTGGGCCACATCGACGAGCACCGAGCGAAATATCCAGACTTTGTGGCCAACGGCGGCAAGTACGCGGTTCCGAAAGACCAGTTTGAGATTTTGAAGCGCATCGCCGCCGGAGAAACCAAGATTGAGGGGCTGAGCGACACGAAGGTGCGAAACCTCGCCGCTCACATTAAGGAAATAGAGGCGCAAACCGGGAAGTCATTCGAGGAGGTGGTTACCCCCTCTCGCTCGACCTATGCCGAAGTTCAGCAGGGCAAGGCCCAGGAAGCGACCGATGGCCACGAGGAGCGCCTGAAAAAGGATAACGAGGAACGCAAGGATGACATCCGGACCGAGCACCAAGCCAGTTGGAGCGAGGGGCTGAAAGTAGCTGCCTCGGCCGCGGGCATCGCCGGCGGGGTCAGCTTCATCACCCAAGCCTGGAAATTCCACAAAGAAGGCCGGAACATTTTCAAGGGTGAGCTGACCAAGGCCGACTGGAAAAAGATGGGGGTCGAGGTTGGCTCCAGCGCGGGTATCGCGGCGATTACCGCCGGCGGCATCTACGTGCTGACCAACTGTGCCGGCATGGCGGCCCCGCTGGCGGCGGCCCTCGCGTCGGCTGCCAAGGGCGTTGGCTCCCTTGTCATCGACTACCTTGAGGGTAAAATGACGCTGACCCAGCTCTTGGAGAGCGGCCTGTACGTCTGCGGTGAAACTGCTGTCGTAAGCTTGGCTTCCATGGCTGGCCAAGCACTTATCCCCATTCCTGTCGTCGGCGCCATGATTGGGTCCCTGGCCGGCAAGGTTCTTTATCAGCTGGCTGGCAACGTCATAAAGGACCTCAAGCCCAAGATTGCAGAAATTGAGACTCAGCTGCAGAAGGTCATCGCGCGCTACGAGGTGGCCCAGCAGATTCTGGCGCGACGCTACCGGCGGCTGAACGACCTGATAAAGCTGTCGTTCGACCGAGAATCCAACCTGCACATGGTCGAGCTCAGCGCCCAGCTGGCGGTGGCCGTTGGCGTCCGCGAAGAACTTGTTCTCAAGAACCGTGCTGACTTCCATGCGTTCATGCAAGGAAAGCATGCGCTCAACCGGCTGACGACCGTCGGTTGACGGCAACTACAAAGAAGAAGCTGTAGGACTCTATCACTATAGAGGCTTCCTGGATTTGCTGTTGCGGGGTAGCCTTCTCAGAGCCAGACTCTACATCACTGCAGTACTAATTTCGGGGAGCAGGTCATTAGGTCGCGCCAATGCGCAGTGAACAGTAGTAGACACGGGCGAATCCGGCAAAGTGATTTTAAGCGGCGCGGCGCGGGAGCAGGCAGCCGGCCGCTACTTTGCTTTTATGGGGAAATTGGTTGCGCCGAGGCGCGATATCGGAGATCCGGAAGTTTGTGTCAAACTTTATTGTTGGCCCACTGCCAGATAATAAAAAGGACTGACAGAAAATAATAAAGGTGAACACTCTTGCCGCTACTGAGAAGGTTCTCGAAGCTACTGCCGGAGTCGGTATCCATGAACATAGATGCGCACTTACCTCGGTAAAAAAACTTGTCACTCTATCCTCATCAGCAATTTTCGCCTCCGAGAAACGCCCCCTAGACATGCATTACCAGGGGGCTTGATCATTTTCGATCAATATGTGCTAGAATTTCGTCATCGGTGATGTTTTAGCCGAGTAAGGCAACGAGGTTCCCTAAGCCGATGTGAGGAGCCGCCCACCAGAAATGGTCTAGCTAGGTCTAGGTAAGAGGAGTCGGACCGCGTCAAGCAAAGGCCTCCGTTCGCGGAGGCCTTTGTCATTTCAGTACCTTTTTCCAGGTCTGTTCGAAGACTGCGGCCCCTTGGCCTTTGGCGCAATGGCGCCGGCCTTCTCAGCGCAAATCTGGCCAAACGCCTTGAATCGTTCCCGTTGTTTTGCAAACGGCTCATCTTTTAAGTACGCACTCTGCACATACATGATCAACACTGGCACATCGCCAGGCGGTTGAATACTTGGCTTGTAAATGTCGAAATATGCCTGGTAATGAGCTTGGTCAGAGGCATCAGCCGAATCCCAAACCATGTAGTTGTTATTCTTGCCAACGTGCTTCCCGATGTAGCACTTGACTTTTCCGCTGGGCAGCCTGCTGTGGTCTAATTTGCTCGGACACCTCGATAGGTGGAAAATACACCACCTGAGGAGTTGAACATGACAACAAGA
>NZ_JAFCTQ010000082.1:0-3245 GCF_049896105.1 Janthinobacterium sp. PSPC3-1
GGGCTTGAACGGCTTGCCGGTCGGGTATTTGGCGCGCCAGCCTCGTCAGAAAACCGAATTGATCAGCGCTTCCCTAGAGCGCGCTCGAAAAGTGGTTCGCCATCTTCGTCTTTAATGTCGCATTGTGCCGGTGACTTATTGCTAAAGAACACTCTCGCGTCGAAATCTGGGTCATCCATTTCGTTCTTCAAGTTGCTATTGAGAAAAATTATTGAGTTAATGTTAGACGCGATAATCACGCAATCGCCCGTTTTCTCCCCCCAGAGATATAGATTTCCAAAGGCAGACCGAGCTATTACGTGGAAGCTATCTAGCTGCTCAAGCGGCGTGTCTGCTAGCCACTCATCTACTATATCTTCGTAGTCATCCGGATCAACCGTCCAGAACAATCCGTTTGCGTATCCACACCACCCCTCGTCATTCCAATACCTTAGTAGTTGGCCCGGCAAGTGCTTCCGCCACTTTTCAATATCGTCACTAGGCACGTCAACGCGACTCGTCGCCTCTCCAAACTTACTTATGAAATATGCGAAATCTTCGTCTCTCATCTTATTCCCTAGCCGCGGCAAGGCTCCAGTTTAACGTTCATTTTCTTATCTCCTTCACCGCTCGCGATTGCCCTGTCGGCTTCGCGATCCATTCCAGCCGCTCTATCATTTTGGTTCCAACTACCTCCAATTGAAGAATTTACATCGGCTCGGCCCAAGCCAGTGGGATTCGGGTGCATCCAACCTCCAGCCACCATGTCTGGGTCGTGCAACGCGGCTAACTTGTCCATCACAGCTTTCGCTCGCGTTGTTGCTTGAGTATCTGCTTGCGCAACTCCCATTCCGCTGTTTTGCAAGCTCTTTTTGATATTTCCTTGCACAAGTACTTCCAATGTCTCACGAGCTGATTCCTGCATAGTAGCCGCAGTTGGATTTCGATTCATATTCGCGAATGCGTTTCTGGCAGATTTATATTCGGTCGCGCTCAAGCTATTGATTACATGTCAAGTCAAATTCCCGACTGTTCCTGTAACGTTCCCACTAATCAGTTTATCGAGATCGATATTGGAAAGCGGCAGAGTCGGCGCGGAAATTTGTCGAAGAATCGTCAGATGCACATCGGTTTTTACCTTAGCTAAGTTCTCGAGTTGGACCTTTCCGCCCAGTACGATGGCCGGTTCAAAACCGTATATTTCATCTGGTTCAAGTGGGCCTAACTTAGCGATCGCGCGCTCGAAGAGTGGCTGACCGTTCTCGTCTTGCATGTCAAAGCGGGCAGGCTTGCTAAAGGCAAAGAAAGAGCGAATTGACAAGTTCAAGTCATCTTGAGTCTTGGATTTCAATTCGTTTGATAGAGCGGAAATCATGTGAATGGAGCACGCGATCATTACACTGCGCCCAGTTTTTTTCACCACATGCATACAGGTCGCCAAATGCGGATCTTGCAATTACATGGAATGCATCAAGTTGCTCCAATTTCGTGCCTTCGAGCCACTCATCAATAAGGTCTTCATACTCATCAGTATCAACGGTGCAAAAGAGGCCGTTAGTTTGATCGGACTGGCTCATCCGCATGAATTTCTTCTTGTCGAATGGATGGAAGCACGGGACTTTATGCTCTCGGGTCTTGATCGTCACTTCCTTTTTCGGCTTTCTCGCACTGGAGGCGACTTCACGCGCCTTATCTGCCGCCTCTTTTGCCTCCCGCGCTTCCTTGGCGGCCTTGGCCTCTTTTGCTATTCTGGCTGCTTCTTCTGCCGCTTTGGCCGCCTTGAGCACTTCCTCCGCTTCATGCGCCCCCTTGACGACCCTGGCGGCCGTTCCCGTACCCTTGGCGATCCCTGCCGCGCCTTTGGCCACCTTGCCCACCGTCGTGACTACCTTGCCACCTGGGATCATGCTGGCCACGGCAAGGCCGGCTTCGACAAATTCACTCTCGGCCGTGTAGATGGCCGCGTTCAGGGCGCCCGTGACGACGGACAAGCCAGGAACAAAACTCGCCACGCCCAGCACGCCATGCACCCAAGGGCTGGACTTCTGCCAGATGGACTGTTCTGGCTCGGTTTCCGGCATCAGCGGCGGATTCGCGCCGCCACCTTTCGGGTCGATGTGTGTTGCCGATGGCGGCGCCTGTTCCAGGATCACCCCCTTGGTGGTCATGGTAGTCCAATCCGTATCGTGTTGGCGAAGTGGCGGGCCACATCGTCGACGCTTCTCAATCTGATGCTTGACCGCGCAGCGACACTGTCGTGATCGAAAACCATGCTTAGCTCGCCAGATTCATATCGCACTCGTCGCCATGACGCACGACGAGCTTCTTCTCCACGCGTACGGAAGTCGCACTTTCCGTGGCGCGTACTTTGCCCTTGTTGACACCCGACTTCATGCCGCCGCCCGTGCCCGCTTCGTTGCCGGTGACGGTGGTCACCACGCTGTCGTCGAGCAGGAATACCGGATCGCGATTGAAAAAAACGGTCTTGGCTACCGCAACGCTGTTATTCAGGTCGCCGACGATGGGGTAGGGCACCGGCACCATGCTGGAACCCATCGGGGTTTTGCATACGTCCGGCAGCAGGCTGACGACCATGAAGATGCTGTTCTTGCGGGCACCGGTGGGCATGCTCTGGTCTCCAGTCAGTGGGCTGGCGCTGGCGTGTCGGCCGTGGCGCGCATCGCCGATGCGTCGTGGGTGGAAATCATGCGCGCTTCCATCACCCGCACCGGTGGCTCAGCCGCCAACGTCGCGCGCCAGATGCAGACGACCTGGACGGTGAACGCGGCAGGCGGTGATTCAGGGGCCGCTTCGATCAGCAAGGTGTCGAGCCTGGCCGCCAATTCACCGAGCTGGCCATCGGCAAACCGCACCAGCACGAAAGGCAAATGACCCGGCAAGCAAAAGGCAAGGCAGGTGTTGCCATTGCCGTCGCGGCTTGCGCCTGGTGTTTTCGGCGGGCACATGTTGTACAGGGTGACGTTCTCGTCACCGTCCAGATGGGGGTATATCTGTTGATCTTCGGGGGCGCCATTCCAGTAGCGAAAATCGAAATCAAACGGCAGGCACGGGTGGCGTTCATCCAGCCATGCCTGGTCGTAGGTGCCGGCCAACGGCAGCCGTGGTTGCCAGGCGCGGCCTAGCGCGCCGAAGCCGGCAGGCACGTGAGCATGGAACGGTGCATGCGGACGCATCCGGTCGTGCGGATAAGTCAGCTGCGGTGCGACGATCCGCTTGCCGCGGATGGCATTCAGATACCAGCGCTC
>NZ_JAFCTQ010000083.1:0-2450 GCF_049896105.1 Janthinobacterium sp. PSPC3-1
GTAAGCGCTCCATAAACCACAGCCTTGTGGCGTAATCCCGATTTCCGCATGCTTGCCGTTTCAATTTGAACGGGAGCAAGCATGGAAGGCGACACCGAATTCTGGACTTCACACATTGAGGCCTGCCGTCGTGAAGGCATGGCGGCGAGCGTATATGCACGGCAGCATGGCCTGACGCTGGCGTCGCTGTACTACTGGCGGCGCAAGTTGACGCGGGACTCAGCAACCGGCGCCGATGGCGCGGCGAACCAATTTGTCGCCCTGCGGGTGGTTGATACGGCAGTTGGCGCCGCAACCGGCACTTGCACCCTGGTGCTGCGCTCCGGTCTGCGCCTGGAGCTGGCCGCGCTACCACCGCCAGCCTGGCTGCTGGTCCTCGACCAGGTCCACGCGGGAGTGCGCTGATGCACCCGGGCTGCCGCATCGATCAGGTGTTTTTATGCCGCGACCCGGTCGACTTCCGCAAGTCCATTGGCGGTCTGTCGGTGCTGGTCGAGCAGGCGCTGGGACTCGATCCGTTCGGCAGCGCGCTGTACGTGTTCATCAACCGTGACCGCAACAAGATCAAGGTGCTCTACTGGCACCGCAATGGTTTCTGCCTGTGGCTCAAGCGGCTCGAGGCGGAGAAATTCGCGTGGCCGCGCGACGCCAACGGCGCCACGCAAGGCGTCACGCTGCAGCAGTTCGAATGGCTGCTGGAAGGCTTCGATGTCTGGCAGAAACCGCCCCATAAAACCCTGCATTTCAGCACCGTTTCATAGGGGAATTTGGTAAACTACGGCATGCCTGCCACCACCGCCAAACCGTCCAACCTGCCGCCGCGCTACAGCCTGCCCGAACTGGTGCTGCCGGCCGTGTTGCCGACCGACGCGGCGGCGCTGACGGCGTTGCTGCACTCGGTCATCGCGGCGCACAACGACGTCAAGACGCAGGCGATGAACCACATGCAGCACATGCTGGAGCAGTTCATCCTGGCGCGTCACCGCATGTTCGGCGCCAGCTCGGAACAGTCATCAGCCCAGGGCCGTTTGTTCGACGAGGCCGAGGTGCTGGCCGCCGGCAGTGACGCGACGCAGGACGTGGCGGCACTGCCGCCCGATACCAATGCTGACAGCAAAGCCGGCACCAAACCGGCGCGCGGCAAGCGCAGCCCGTTGCCGGCCGAGTTAAAACGCGTCGACGTCGTGCACGATGTTCCCGAGTCCGAACGCACCTGCCCGTGCGGCACGCCGATGGTGGAGATCGGCGAGGACGTCAGCGAGCAGCTCGACCTGGTGCCGATGCAGGTGCGCGTGCTGCGCCATATCCGCAAGCGCTACGGCTGCCCGGGCAGCGTGCACGCGCCGGTGACGGCGGCGTTGCCGCCGCAACCCCTGCCCAAGAGCAACGCCAGCGCCGACCTGCTGGCTATGCTGCTGGTGGTCAAGTTCATCGATGGCTTGCCGCTGGCGCGCTTCGAATACGTGCTGGCTCGCCACGGCGTGACGGTGCCGCGCCAGACGCTGGCGCGCTGGGTCATCGGCGCGGCCGGCGTGCTGCAGCCGCTGCTGAACCTGATGCGCGACGCCTTGCTCGAAGGCGCGTTCCTGCACGTCGACGAGACGGTGGTGCAAGTGCTTAAGGAAGCCGGCAAGGCGCCAACCTCGAACAGCTACATGTGGGTGCAGACGGGCGGGCCGCCGGGGCGATCGGTGGTCGTGTTCGACTACGATGCCAGCCGAAGCGGGCAGGTGCCGGTGCGCCTGTTGCACGACTATCGGGGCTATGTGATGACCGACGGCTACAGCGGCTATAACGAGCTGATGCGCACCGACGGCATCGAACAACTGGTCTGCTGGGCACACGTGCGCCGCCGGTTCGTCGAGGCCGTCAAGGTGCAGCCCAAGGGCAAGCGCGGACTGGCCGACGAGGCCGTTGCCATGATCGGCAAGCTGTACGGCGTCGAGCGCGCCCACCAGGACGCCGATGACGCCACGCGCCTGCTGGCACGGCAAACCCACAGCATACCGGCGCTGGCGGCGCTGCGGACCTGGCTCGACCAGACGCTGCCGGGCGTAACGCCGAAAAGCGCGCTCGGCACGGCGCTGTCGTACCTGCGCGATTACTGGCCGCGTCTGACACGCTATACGGAGCGCGGCGACCTGCCGATCGACAACAACCGCGCCGAGAACGCGATCCGCCCGTTCGTCGTCGGCCGCAAGGCCTGGCTGTTCAGCGACACGGTGGCCGGCGCCAACGCCAGCGCGGTCATCTACTCGGTGCTGGAGACGGCCAAGGCGAACGGAGTGGAGCCTTACACATGGCTGCGGCGTGTGCTGCGTGACCTGCCGGCGGCGAACACCGTGGATCAGGTCGAGGCGCTGCTGCCGTGGAATGTGAAGGATTTGCATACCCCCGATTTAACCAGCGATCTGCCTAGCTGAACAGGCTGGGGTTCGTGGAGCGCTTAC
>NZ_JAFCTQ010000084.1:0-2162 GCF_049896105.1 Janthinobacterium sp. PSPC3-1
CGCATCCGGTCGTGCGGATAAGTCAGCTGCGGTGCGACGATCCGCTTGCCGCGGATGGCATTCAGATACCAGCGCTCCATCCAGCCGCGGCCGACGGGATTGCCGAGGTGCACGCTATGCGCGAGCGGCGCACCGGCTTGGGTCGCAGCCGCAGGCAGGCGATGTCGCTTCGGCACCCGTTTTGCATCGCTGCTGTCCGCGTTAACCTTGTTCTCGCCGCCGTAGCTGAGTTCATAACGCAAGGGCAGGGCCTGAATCGGCCTCGCTCGCGTCAGACGCCATGCATGCAGTGTGAAGCCGCTCAATAGCCGCAACAGACGGGGGCGATAGCGCCACACACGCGGTCCGCTGACCAGCAGGTTTTTCGACAGCACCACCGCGTCTGTCTGTGCTTGGCGCTGGGCTGCGTCGCACCGCCGTGACCAATCGGCCAGTTGTGCCGCAGATGGCGGCATGAACTGGTTCATTCCATGCGGCGGTGGCGGCAGGTCGGGGACGATGGACGCGCGTTGAATTTCGATGCCGGCCAGGAACTGTTCCAATGCCCGGCCTCCTGGCGCATAGGCATGGGCATTGACGATCACGTCGGTACAAGGCTTGTAGGGCGCAAAATCGGACTCCTGGCGCACGCTGGAAAGATTGGCCTCGCCGTAATACACGTCGCTGGCCAGCAGCGGCGTTTGTTCTTGCGCGAACGCCAGCGTACCGTCCGGCTGCAAGGTGAAGGTCAGGCGTATCACGACCGTGTGAAAACGGATATCGCGCTGGTCCAGCGCATCGAAGGCCACGGCGGGGAAGGGTGTCAGGTTGCGAAATTCCATGACGGCCCCGGTCTAGTTGACATCCACGTCATGGCCGAGAATCTGCAATGGCCCGCTCGCCTCGATACTGATCTGGGTACCGTTCAGAAAGATCTTGCCGTCCGACTTCATCAGCAATGCGGCGCTTCCTACCGTGATTTCCAGTTCCTCGCCAGCGATCAGATGCACTTTCTTGCCGACACGGGTGGTCTGGTTCAGGCCGACCACGGTGTGCATGCCCAGTCCGATATTCAAGCTGTAGCCGAGACCGACATTTTCCATGCGGCCCATGCCGACATTCTGCAGATAGGCCATGTCGATCGTCTCGGTCTTCGTCTTGCTGACGCGTACCGACCAGTTTTTCTGAATGTAATCCTTGGCATTCTTGTAGACGGTTTTCGAGCGGTTGCCGCCAATGGTGATCGTCTCGTGCCGGTCGACCTGCTCGGTACGGTTGTTGTGTATCGAAATGGTCTCATCCCGCCCCACGGTCTCGGTCCGGTCGCGCCTGACCTGCACGGTTTCATCGCGGTCGACGGTCTTGCGGCGGTCGTTGCCGACCCAGTGCGATTCATCGTGTTCGACCTCGATGCGCTGGTCTTTTTCGGCGTGCAGCCAGAGTTCTTCCGCCCCTTTGCGGTCCTCGAAGCGTAGCGCGTTGGCGTGCGAGGTGGTGCCGCTTTTCGATGAGCGGCTCAGCATGCCGCTCTGGGTCTTGTTGGCGGGCAGGTCCCAGGGCGGCATATTGCGGGCGTTGTAGACGCAGCCGATGATGATGGGCATGGACACATTGCCGTCCAAAAACTGCACCACCACTTCCATGCCGACCCGGGGCAGGCTGATATGGCCGAAGTTGGCGCCGGCCCAGCTCGAGACGACCCTGATCCAGGGCGAACTCTTGTCGTCGAAGGTGCCCAGGCGGTCCCAGTGGAACTGCACTTTGACCCGGCCATAGCCGTCGGTATGGATCTCCTCGCCGGGCGGGCCGACCACGGTGGCCGTTTGCACGCCGGCCATGCGCACCTCGTGGCTGTGGAAATGGCGGCCCGGGCGCCAGGGCGTATCGCGCGGCAGGCAGGTAAAACTGTTGCTGTAGTGCGAGGTGGCGTTGCGGCCCTGCTGGTAGTTATTGCTGGCGTGATGGTGCACGGAAATGATCAGGTATTCGGTGGCCGCCTTGCCCGCGCCGCCATCGAAATGGCCGCTGAGGGTGAACCAGCGGCCCGGTTGGGCCGTGCGGTCGTTGCCTTGCGCCTGGTACAACTGGCCCTGGGCGTCGATCTCCTCCATGCGCCGCCTGGCCAGCAGTTCGCCATCGTCGATATTTTTAAAGCCGTAGCTGCCCGTGTTTTCATACACTTC
>NZ_JAFCTQ010000085.1:0-1717 GCF_049896105.1 Janthinobacterium sp. PSPC3-1
CTGTATCAATACAAGGACAGTTTCCCCACTTACCGCGCCCATAACGAACAGGCGATGGCGCATGCGGCCATCGCCTACGCCAAGGCCAACATGCGCCGGCGCATGATGGCGGTGACCAGCTCGATCGGTCCCGGCGCCACCAATTTGCTGACGGCGGCGGCCTTGGCCCATGTGAACCGGCTGCCGGTGCTGCTGTTGCCGGGCGACGTATTCGTCTCGCGCGCGCCGGACCCGGTCTTGCAGCAGCTGGAAGATGGCGGCGATGGCAGCGTGTCGGTCAACGACGCCTTCAAACCGTTGTCGCGCTATTTCGACCGCATTATCTATCCGGAACAACTCTTGAGCGCCTTGCCGCGCGCCATCGCCGCGCTGACCGACCCGGCCGCCTGCGGCCCCGTCACCCTGTCGCTGCCGCAGGATGTGCAGACCATGGCGTATGACTATCCGGAAGAATTTTTTACGCCACGCGTGGTGCGTTTCCGCGCCATCCCGCCGGTGCCGTCCGAACTGGAAGAAGCGGCCGCCTTGCTCGCGAAGGCAAAACAGCCGCTGATCGTGGCCGGTGGCGGCGTGCTGTATGGCCAGGCTGGCGCCGCCTTGCGCGCCTTTGCCGAACGTCATGGTATTCCGGTGGCGGAAACCCATGCCGGCAAGAGTTCCTTGCCTTGGGATCACCCGCTGCAGCTGGGCGCCATCGGCGTCACCGGTGCGCCGTCCGCCAATGCGCTGGCCAGCCAGGCCGATCTGGTACTGGCGGTCGGCACGCGGCTGCAGGACTTTACGACGGGATCGAATTCGCTGTTTGCCAAAGCCGAGCTGGTCAGCCTGAACGTCAACAGTTTTGATGCGCTGAAGCGCCGCGGCCTCGGTGTGCAGGCGGACGCCACCCTGGGCCTGCAGGGTCTGTCGGCCTTGTTGCCTGACTGGTCCGCCAGCAGTGCCTGGACGGAGCTGGCCAAACGCGAAGCGGCCGGCTGGCGCGAAACGGTGACCGCCATCACGGGCAAGCGCGAGGTGGCCGGCCTGCCATATGACGGCGAAGTGATCGGCGCCGTGCAGCGCTCGTCAAACCATTCGACCGCCAACGATATCGTCGTCTGCGCGGCGGGCACCCTGCCGGCCGAACTCCATAAACTGTGGCGCACCAGCACCCCCGGTGGCTACCATATGGAATACGGCTACTCGTGCATGGGCTATGAAATCGCCGGCGGCCTCGGCGTCAAGATGGCCAAGCCCGCGTCCGACGTGATCGTGATGGTGGGCGACGGCAGCTATCTGATGATGAATTCGGAAATCGCCACCTCGGTCATGCTGGACAAAAAGCTGATCATCGTGGTGCTCGACAACCGGGGCTATGGCTGCATCAACCGCCTGCAGCAGGCCTGCGGCAATGCGCCGTTCAACAATATGCTGGCCGATTGCCTGCAGGCAGGCGAGGGCGCGCCACAGATCGATTTCGCGCTGCATGCGAAATCCTTGGGTGCGCTGTCCGAACATGTGGACGGCATTGCCGGCCTGGAACAGGCCCTGGTGCGTGCCCGTGCCGCCAGCCGCACTTATCTGATCTGCATCGATACCGACGACACGCGCACCACCGAAGAGGGCGGTTGCTGGTGGGAAGTGGCCGTACCCGAGGTCTCGACCCAGCCCGGCGTGCAAGCGGCACGCGCCCGTTATGAACTTGATCGCCAAGGACAAGCAAAATGAACACATGGAA
>NZ_JAFCTQ010000086.1:0-1685 GCF_049896105.1 Janthinobacterium sp. PSPC3-1
CGGTACGTGTCAAGATAGTTGTCGCATAATTCCGGTTTTAGAATGCGTCGATTTTGTTCTTTCCTCAGCGCGTCACGCGGCGCGACGCTGGTCAAGTTTGGACGGCGGGTTAAGCCAAACCTCATCAGCTATCTGCCATGCGCGTGGTGGTCGTTTCCAGCGCAACGGATGGCGCTCCCGCGCCTGCGCGTAGACCTCCCGCCGCTGCCGCAGGACGTCGTCCGCGAGGCCGCTGTGGCGCTGTTCCGGTGTGACGAAGGATAGGCCGCTATGCAAATGCTCGCCGTTGTACCAGGTGACGAATTTCAGCACCCATTGCCGCGCCAGCTCGATGTCCTCGAATCCATTCGGCGGGTAGCCTGGCGCGTACTTGCAGGTGCGGAACCAGGATTCGATATGGGCGTTGTCGTCCGAGACGCCGGGGCGGCTGTGCGACGGTGTGATGCCCAGCGTCTCCAGCTTGGACTTGAGCGTATGCGCCTTTTGCGCCGCGCCATTGTCGGCGTGCAGCACCAGCGGCTTGTTGTGGGGACGGTGTTCGCGCCAGCAAGCCCGCTCCATCAACGCGGCCGCCTCGTCGCCACCCTCGCGCGCATGCACCTCCCATGCGACCAGCTTGCGGCTGAACAGGTCGATGACGGCGTACAGATAAAAGAACATGCCGCGCACCTGGCTGGGCAAATAGGTCACGTCCCAGCTCCACACCTCGTTGGGGCCGTGGGCCACATGGCGCTGCGGCTCGGTGGCCTGCGGCGCCTTGGCGCGGCCGCGATGCTGCTGCTCTTGCGCCGCGCGCAGTATGCGATAGAACGACGATTCGGATGCCAGATAGGTTCCCTCGTCGGCCAGACGCGGCACGATTTGCGCCGGTGGCCAGTCGGCGAAGCGCGCCTCGTGGCAGACGTCGAGCACGCGCTGGCGTTCTTGCTCGCTCAGCTTGTGCGCCGGCGCCGGACGGGCCGCCATCGGTCTCGCATCGGCTCGGACCTTGCCCGTGCGACGCCAGCGCTCGACGGTGCGCGCACTCAAGCCCAGTTCGGCACAAGCCAAACCAAGAGGGGCGCCATCCTGGCAGGCTTGCTCAATATCGGCGACCAACTCCTGGCGCTGCGGCAACGCAATCATGCGTCCTCGCCGTCGGTCCACAGCGCTTCGTACTTTCGGGACAACACCAGCAGTGCCGCCGTCTCGGCCAATGCCTTCTCCTTGCGGCGCAAATCCCTTTCCAGCTCCCGGATGCGCTTCTTGTCCGTCGCGCGTTCGGTGGCGCCAGCTCGGTTCTGTCCAGCCGTCAAGGCCGTGTGGACTTCAGTGCGCCAGCGTTCCAGCTGTTCCACCAGCAATCCCTTGCGACGGCAGTACGCCGCCAATTCAGCCGCGTTCAGCGGGGCCGCCTCCAGCACCACCGCAAACTTGTCGGCGGAGCTCCATTGCTCGGGATTTTGTCCATCGCCGGGCACCGCGCGGCCTTGTTCGCGTGCCTGCTTGCGCCACAGGTACAGCGTGGCTTCCGGCACGCCGGTGAGCTGCGCCACTGCGGCCACAGGCTTGTTATGCGGCGCGCTCATTTGGCTGAGCGCGTGCTCTTTCTTCTCGTTGGTGTATTTCGTCATCGTAAAATCCATCGCCCCAGGGCAGATTAGAACTCCAATTGTTGGAGGCGACAACTATTTTGACAGAGGGGG
>NZ_JAFCTQ010000087.1:0-1598 GCF_049896105.1 Janthinobacterium sp. PSPC3-1
CCGGCGTGTCATCGGCATGCAGTTTGGTGCCAGCCAGTACGTGTTGACGGATCGCTTCGACCAGCGGGCGCAGCAGCGCACTGGCAGCGCCGACCCAGCTGGCCAGCAGGGCCCGGTCCAGCTCGACACCCTCGCGTGCGTAGATCACCGACTGCCGGTACAACGGCAGGTGATCCGCGAACTTGGCCACCAGCACATGCGCCAGCAGGCCCGGACCGGCGATACCGCGGGCGATCGGCCGGCTTGGCGCCGGCGCCTGCACGATGGCGTCGCAGCCGCCGCAGGCCAGTTTCGGGCGCACGTGACGGATCACGCGGAAGCTGGCCGGCACGAACTCGAGTTGCTCGGCCACGTCCTCGCCCAGTTGATGCAGCTTGCCGCCGCAGGACGGGCAGGCTTCATCGGGAGGCAGGTAGCGCTGTTCATCACGCGGCAGATGCTCGGGCAAAGGCTTGCGTGCCGCCCGTTTGCGCGGCGCCTGGTCCGCTGCCGGCATCTCCCGTTCGGCCTCGGCGTCGTCGGCCTGCAAGTCTTCAAGCTGCAACTCCAGTTGTTCGATCTGGTGGTCGAGTTTTTCGGACTTGCGGCCAAACTGCATGCGCCGCAGCTTGGCGATCTGCAGTTTCAGATGCTCGATCTCGGCGGCGCGGGTATTCAACTGCGCTTTCAAACCCGCCACTTCGACCTCGCGTGCCCACAGCAATGCCTTCAGGGCATCGATGTCGTTGGGCAGGTCGGCAGGGTTGAGCATGGGCCGAGTTTACGCGAGGTTCGTGACGTTTACAAGGCCGCTGTCGGGCGCCAGGTACGCTCTGGCCGACGCCAGTCTATGCCCTCGAGCAGCATCGACAGCTGTGCCTGCGTCAGGGCGACACTGCCGTCGGCGGCCTGCGGCCAGACGAAGCGCCCGCGCTCAAGCCGCTTGGACAGCAGGCACAGGCCATCACCACTCCACCATAGCACCTTGAGCATGTCGCCGCGCCGCCCCCGAAACACGAACACGTGGCCGCTGAACGGGTCTTCGGCCAGCGCCGCCTGCACCTTGACGGCCAGCCCGTTCATGCCTGCACGCATGTCGGTGACGCCGGCGGCCAGCCATATCTTCGTGCCTGCTGGCAAACCGATCATGGCAGTAGCCGCGCCAGCAACAGCGTCAGCGTGGTCGCGTCGACCTGGCCTTCCAGACGCAGCTGGGCCTGGCCCACGCTGAGCACGATCACGCCGGGCGGGACGCTGGCGACCGGTGCACTTGCGGGCAAGGTGTCGAGCACTGTGACGGCCACCAGCTGGCTTGGCGCATTGCCGCCGGCAAGCGCCTGGTCACCGAAACGCTTGCGCCAACTGAACAACTGATTGGTGTTGATCTTGAGTTCGCGGGCGATCAGCGAGACAGAGGCGCCATCGACCTGCGTACGTGCGACAGCGGCACGCTTGAATTCATCGCTGTGACGGCGATACGGCCCGCGTTTCGCCCTAATTGCAACTGGTTGAATGATTGTGTCCATAAATAAATTTGTGGACACAACCAATTTGTGTCCCAAATTCAATCATGGCATCGTGCGATGCTCAAGGGTAGACGGCGGTGGGACGACGCTTAC
>NZ_JAFCTQ010000088.1:0-1339 GCF_049896105.1 Janthinobacterium sp. PSPC3-1
ATCACATCCCATTCCTTCAGCGGATAGCTTGCGTCCTTGCTGGCCGGCGCCATCACCACCGCGCCTTCGATCCCCTTTAGCAAAGTCCCCTGCATACGAATTGATACATTCATGCGCACCGCGCTCTTTCTGGAATTCGTTTCGAATAGACTAAATTTTGGCACTCTCAGCGATGAGGAAATCCGGTTCATATTCGAAAATACAATGAGCCTTGACTCATTGTTGACAGAAAAAGAATTAGATGCCTTTTCTTTGAGCGCAGAGTCACGGGCACGTGCGCTCATCGCGGTTTTATCGTTGGCTCTTTATCGAGCGAAGTCGATCGACCCGGACGTTGACTTCGAATTTCGCGATGATTTCGTCGCCATGATCTGCGATGAATACGATGGATCAATTAAAAAGTTTATCGATTTCCTCGTCGAGGAATCCCCGCAAGTAGCAAATTATATGGTCAACTCATTGGATGAAGTGACCCTTGAGAAAATGTATTTGTTGGTGAAAAACGCTACCCAAGCCTCTGAAATCCGCAGTGAAATTTTGAGGACCGTAGGGACGAAGCTCAAGCGAGTTGAATTCTTTATTGAAGCAGACAGCATTCATACAAGATCGAAATTCGCAAAGTTGCAAAAATACTTCGACAGCAGCCGCATGTATGTCGATAGCATTGCCCTCAAGAAATGGCTCGACAGTAATCCATCTGTGTCGACGGAAGAGTATAAGACCATGGCAGCGAAGGACCAGCGCAGACAGGCTAGGAACGATCTAACAGAGCCATCGTCGCTGGAGTTGAAGGAGGAGGATGAGTACCTTGTTCTTCAGATTGCGAAGGATGCGTTCTACCAGTTCTGCACAAACAATGAGTTTGGTATCGAGTCGTATTTGGGTCGTCGGATTCGACACAATACACTGGAAGGTGTCACAACTGCCCCCGTGGTTGCCGTGCTAAAGAATGATGCTTACAGCATTTTACTCGGCTCGCCGGGCATGAAGCGCAATGTCGAAAGCTGGTTACAAGCATATCAGGATATTATTAATCGGCTTCGGCACGATAAGCTCCAGTTCGACGGGCCAACACCTCTTTTCGACTCAGAATTGAACGCTGGAGACAGTTTTACCAAGGAAAACATAAAGACGTTGATCGCACAGCTTCGTATCACAAATAGTGATGAACTATTGAATGACCTGATTATTGCGTTTTGCTGGCGTCAAATTACTCCGCAATTGGAAGGGGCTGCTCGAGAAATTAAGATCAAGGTTTTGACCGATTCGACGGCAGCACGTCGAAGCGCCCCGCTTCCGAACGCTGGCGTGCCGTCCTGACATCGGACTCGCCCAGCAT
>NZ_JAFCTQ010000089.1:0-1333 GCF_049896105.1 Janthinobacterium sp. PSPC3-1
GGTTCATCGCACTTTACCGGGGAACGCATCCTTGATTTTCAGAAAGAAGTAGGATGCGTCCCGAAATCCGTAAGCCATGCGCTTGATGACCTTGATGCGGTTGTTGACGCCTTCCAGGATCGATGAGCTCATTGGATAAATGGCCGAAGCCAGGATGCCGCGCCGGTACTTGGCCAGGCGCTTGGCAAACTGGATCACCGGTGCGATCTGGCTTTGCAAGGCGAGTTTGAACCATGATTTCCATCGTCGAGCACCTTCCCAAACCGATGGTGCGTACCAGATCTCCTTCAGCTCGGTCTTGAGCAGATAGACGGTAGCCAAGGGCTGGTTGGCAGCCAACAGTTCCTCCAGCTTGACGGCCTGTTCAGCTTTCAGGTTGTCTCGGTTGCGCAGCAAAAGCCAGCGGCTACGCTTGATGACCTGGCGGGCCTTTGGTTCGGCACGTAAGGTATTGGCTTGGTCGACGCGAACCCGGTCGACCACTTCGCGGCCAAAGCGCGCCACTACGTGAAACAAGTCGTAGACGACTTCCGCGTTCGGGCATTGCTGGCGAACTTCGAGGTCCATGGCCGTGTTCATGTCCATGGCGACGGCTTCAATCCGCTGACAGCCTTGCTCTCCCAGCAGCTCGAAGAACGGCCGGATCGCCTCTCGGCTGTTACCTTCACCAACCCACAGCACCCGCATGCGCTCGGCATCAAGGGCGACAGTGGCATACCGGTGCCCCTTGTGCAGGGCGAATTCGTCCATGACCAGGCGCCGTACGCCCTCTGCCGAGAAGTCACCATGCAGGTACTTCAAGCGCTGATGATCGATGTCCTTGATGGTATGCCAGTGCAGCCCGGTCAACCGGGCTATATGGGCAATGGGAAGCAGCTGCGCCAGCGCCTCGACCCACAGGCGTACGCGATGCGTGATGCGTGCGCGCCGGTCGAGCCAGGCAATGTGTTCAGCAACTCGTGCGTTGCAATGATGGCAGTCCAGCCGCCGCACCGGTACATCGAGCCAGACGCGCCTGTCGAGAATGTCGCGATCGCGCACTTTGCGCCTTCGGCGCTCATGCACCAGGGCGCAGGGCTGTCGGCATGCTCCGCATAGGGCCTCGCTTGCCGGGCAGGTATCAAGAGCGATTAACAAGGAGCCGTCTTCTTGTTCGTGGACGGATTCGACAATATGACCTTCCCAAAATGGGCTGGACGACATAGCATTGAGCATGGCGGTGGTTTGATAGACTGATTTGTTTGGCGACTATCAATCTACCAACATCAGGCCACCGCCGCCACCTCCCGCTCAGATCGTCAACCCCGTCTTCCCCCATTCCCCGCGAAGAACC
>NZ_JAFCTQ010000090.1:0-1262 GCF_049896105.1 Janthinobacterium sp. PSPC3-1
CAGGGCGATTGCATGAAGCATCAGTGCTTGGTGTGGCCGTAGGTCGAAAATATTGCTTGTAAACGCATTGAGAAAGGCGTTTACTTTCGATATTTGGACGGACAAATGGCAAATGAACCAATCTCGTTGGTGGCGGCATTCGATGACTTGAGCGACCCGCGTGGGCGTCAATGTCCGTATCGACTCGACGAGTTGCTGCTGGCGGCGATCTGCGCAGTCATCAGCGGCGCGGAGAGTTGGACGGCGGTTGTCGAATGGAGCGAAACAAAGCTCGACTGGCTGCGCCAACAGCTGCCCTTTGCCAACGGCATCGCCTCGCACGACACCTTCGGGCGGGTGTTTTCGCTGCTCGATGCGACGCAGTTCGAGGCATGTTTCGTCAGATGGATGGGGACGATGTGCCCGGCGCTGCCGGGGCAGCACATTGCCATCGACGGCAAGTGCGTGCGCGGCTCCCATGATGGCAAACACAGCGCGATTCATCTGGTGTCGGCATGGAGCAGCGCCAGTGGCTTGACGCTGGGGCAAGTGAGGACCGCCGACAAGAGCAACGAGATCACCGCGATCCCTCAATTGCTGGCCACGCTGGACATCAAGGGCGCCGTCATCACGATAGATGCGATGGGGTGCCAGCATGATGTCGCCGCCAAGATTGTCGCTGGCGGCGCCGACTATGTGCTGGGGGTAAAGGATAACCAACCCAGTCTGGCCGAAGCGATACGGTTGTGGTTCGATGCCGCCGAGGCGGGTACCTTGGATCGTCCGTTCTGGGATCACAACCACACTGAAAAGGACCACGGGCGCATTGAAACCCGGCGCTGCCTGGTCACCAACGACGTTGCCTGGCTGGGCCAGCAAAACCAGCACTGGGCCGGCGTCCAAAGCCTGATCATGATTGAATCTAGGCGCGAAATCATCGGCAGAAACAGCAGCGGTGCCGCCAGCGTCGAGCGGCGCTATTACCTCAGCAGCCTAGCAGCCAAAGCGGCTCATCTTGCGCACATCGTCCGGGCCCATTGGGGTATCGAAAACAACATGCACTGGGTTCTCGACGTCGCGTTCCGCGAAGACGATTGCCGTATCAGGGTCGGCGAAGGAGCACAAAACTTCGCCATCCTACGCCGAATCGCCCTGAACTTGCTGAAAAATGAGAAGTCGACCAAGGTAGGCATCGCCACCAAACGCTTAAAAGCCGGCTGGAGTGCTGACTACCTTGCCAAGGTCTTGGGCTTGCCGATCTGATGCTTCATGCAATCGCCCTG
>NZ_JAFCTQ010000091.1:0-976 GCF_049896105.1 Janthinobacterium sp. PSPC3-1
GCTTCGCCCAGGCCCGCCACATTGCCGTGGCCAAAGATGGCAAACGCGCCGCCGAACAGGGGTTCGCCACTCTCGACGCGCAGTGCCGCCAGGTAGCGCACCAGCGCCTGCGCCATGGTCAAACGGATGGTTTTATTACTCATGCCGCACGCTCCAGATGGTTGCGGGTGCGTTGCCACAGAACTATCAATTGCTCGAAGTTGGCGCGCACCTGCGCGATCAGGGTGGCGTCATCGATCTGGCCGGCCAGCCAGCGGCGGCTCGGTTCCTGGAAGATCGTACGCCCGACCATAAAGCCGCGGCAGGTGGTGCTCTCTCTCGCTTCGTCGAAGCTGGCGGCCAGCTCGGAAATCGGTGCGTTCAGGCCCAGCAGCACGACGCCACGGCAATACGGATCGCGCTCGTGGACCAGCGCGTCGATGGCCTGCCACTGTTGCGCGGAAAGGCTTTCCAGCTTCCACCATTCCGGATAGATGCCCAGGTTGTACAGGCGCTTGACGGCGCGCAGCACGGTGTGCTCGTCTTGCGGGAAGGCATCGGACGGGATAATTTCCAGCAGCAGTTCGTGACCGCTCACTTGCGCCGCATCGTACAGGGCCTTGATCTGCGCTTCCTGTTCCAGGCGGTTTTCCGGGGCATCGTCCGGATGCAGTTGTACCAGACACTTGATCACATGTTCCTTCGGCCAGCTGACCAGGTGCGAGCCGATCGAGCGGCCCCAGTCGAACTGCAGCGGATTCGAACCCGGCAGTTCCACCGGACGGCCTATCCACCAGCCGCGTCCGGTGGCATCGTTGAGGGCATCGACGCCATAGCGGCCATCGATCAGCACGCCGGTCTTGCCCGACAACTGCAGGGCCTCCTGCGTTTGCGCCACGGCCCGCACCATCAGCTGTTTCAGCTTTGAAATGGCCGCTTCGGTCGCGCCGGCCTGCTGCGACAGTTCGAAAAACTGCGTGCGATGGTCAAACGCGAA
>NZ_JAFCTQ010000092.1:0-897 GCF_049896105.1 Janthinobacterium sp. PSPC3-1
CGGCGTATAGGTGTAGGTGCCGTTGGCATTCACCACCACCGTGCCGTGCGCCGGGTCGCTGCCTTTGCCGTAGGTGACGGTATCGCCATCGATATCCGTGGCAGCTGGCAGGCTACCGGTCTTGACGGCATCTTCTGCCGTCGTAATCGCTGTGCCGGAAGCGGTTGGCGCATCGTTGACCGGGCTGACGATAATCGCCACCGTGTAGGTATTGCTGCCGCCATTGCCGTCGCTCACCGTGTAGGTAAAGCTGTCGGCGCCGTTGTAGTTGGCCACCGGCGTATAGGTGTAGGTGCCGTTGGCATTCACCACCACTGTGCCATGGGCCGGGTCGCTGCCTTTGCCATAGGTGACGGTGTCGCCATCGACATCGGTGGCGGCCGGCAGGCTGCCCGATTTGGCCGTGTCTTCGGCGGTGGTAATCGCGGTGCCGGAGGCGGTCGGTGCATCGTTGACCGGGCTGACGGTAATCGCCACCGTGTAGGTATTGCTGCCGCCATTGCCATCGCTGACGGTATAGGTAAAGCTGTCGGCGCCGTTGTAGTTGGCCACCGGCGTATAGGTGTAGGTGCCGTTGCTGTTGACTACCACAGTGCCGTGGGCAGGATTGCTGCCCTTGCTATAGGTGACGGTATCGCCATCGACGTCGGTAGCCGCTGGCAGGCTGCCCGATTTGGCCGTGTCTTCGGCGGTGGAAATCGCGGTGCCGGAGGCGGTCGGTGCATCGTTGACCGGGCTGACGGTAATCGCCACCGTGTAGGTATTGCTGCCGCCATTGCCATCGCTGACGGTATAGGTAAAGCTGTCGGCGCCGTTGTAGTTGGCCACCGGCGTATAGGTGTAGGTGCCGTTGCTGTTGACTACCACAGTGCCGTGGGCAGGATTGCTGCCCTTGCT
>NZ_JAFCTQ010000093.1:0-875 GCF_049896105.1 Janthinobacterium sp. PSPC3-1
GGATATGTGGAGGGTTTAAAGACCGAGCCCAGTTAGGCCAGCTAGTGTTTTCGACGATGGCGTATGAGTATCAGTCAGGGAAATGGGCAAACGACGGGTTTCGACAAGAGCCATATCAGGTAAAGATCGACCATCTGGTGGATACGATGTTAAAAGCTATGGCTGATGAGCCGGGATTCTTAGCTGCGCTAGAAACAGATTTTGATGGTGCTTATCGTGCATCGACACGCAGCGAAGTTTTGCCTGGAGTCTTCACCAGTGGCTCAGCGGTGATAGCCCAAGAGAAATTTATGGAGCAAGTAGCGTCCCATCACCGCAAAGTACATGCTCTGGACATGGAAATTTACGCGGTTCAGCGCGCCGCAGAATTATCCCCGCGCAAGCCAGCTTGTATTTGTGCCAAAACCGTAGTAGATCTTGGATTGGAAGATAAGGACGATAAGCTGCACTTTTACGGGTCGTACATCTCGGCCAAGTTTATCATGAGGGCGGTAGAGCATTTTTTTGCCGAGTTTCCAGACGGCGTGGTCAAGGAAAAGTGAAGTTATCGCTAGATTAATAAACTGATCACCGCTGCTAGCGAGCCTCAAATTCTCTTCTACTTTCAGCGTTGGCAGTACAATCTTGGTGAACTCCTTCTAGACGTAAGTAGCTATAGCCCAAAGATTAGAAATTGAAGGGCCACTTCGCGCCCTGAGGTGCTCCGTCAAACGGCAGACGCAGGTAAATTACCGAGGGCTGAGCCTTTCTGCTGCAGATTTGCCATGTACTTTGCTTCATCTTAAGTGATAGTTTTTTGGTAAGCGTAAAGCCAGCGCCGTCTTGAACTGGGTGTTGATTTGCTAGATGATGGCCTCACACCGCTGGGAAGCGGC
>NZ_JAFCTQ010000094.1:0-830 GCF_049896105.1 Janthinobacterium sp. PSPC3-1
CAGCGATGTAGATCTCGCACCAGTTACCCACCCTCCATGTCAAGATCGGACAGTATCTTTGGCACCGGCACGCCGGTTAGCCCGCATTCACAAGGTAGATCGCAAGAGGACCACAGCATGTTTAATTTAGGAATCGACGTTGCCAAGGCAAAGCTTGACTGCGCGCTGCGCCTGCCCAATGGCAAGCACCGTAACAAGGTAGTAGAGAATAACTACAAAGGATTTGTTGTACTGAAAGAATGGCTGCTCAAGCATGATGCCAGCAACCCGAGAGTGTGCATGGAGGCGACTGGCACCTATTGGGAAGGTGTTGCAGAATATCTGGCAGGACTTGGTATGGTGGTGAGCGTTATCAACCCTGCGCAGATCAAGGCCTTTGGCGCCTCGCGTCTGGTACGCACCAAGACCGATAAAGTTGATGCTCAGTTGATTGCTGACTTCTCCCATGAACGCCAGCCTGAGCCCTGGATCGCACCATCGCCAGCTGCACAAGCACTGCGCGCCATGGTGCTGCGCCTGGAGGCGTTGCAGGCGATGCGATTGCAGGAGACGAACCGGCTCGATGTCGCGCGTGAAGCGGTACGCCAAGGTATCGAAGAGCACATTGCGTGGCTCGATAGACAAATCAAGGAACTCATCGAGGCGATCAAACGCCATATCGATGACGACCCGGACTTACACGACAAGCGTGATCTGCTCGATAGCATTCCTGGCCTGGGAGAGCGTACGATTCCCGTCCTGCTGTCTTACTATGCCGACACGGAACGCTTCGATAACGCCAAGCAAGCCGTGGCGTTTGCCGGCCTCGATCCACGCCAGCACGAGTCAGG
>NZ_JAFCTQ010000095.1:0-826 GCF_049896105.1 Janthinobacterium sp. PSPC3-1
CTCGCGCCCTGCACCCAGGCCGCGCCTTGCGCCACCTGCGGCCACCATCGTGCGGTACTGCTCAGGGCGCGCCCGAGCATGCCGGCCAGGCGCTTCACTTCCGTGGGCGCCCCCTTTTTTGCGCGGCGCGCCGCGCGCTGGCATGGATGCCGGAGAGCTGTTCGTGCAAGCGCAAGCCGCCAAAGACCAGCGGTGCGCGCGCGTCATCGGTCAGCGCGCTGCGCACCGCCGCGCAGTATCCCAGGGCGACTTCGCCGGTCGGCCCGGGCCGTTGTTCGACAACGCGTTCCAGCGGGCGCACACCACGCACCAGTTTCTTGAGTTCTTTCTTGGCATGCCGGTCCGCCTCCCACAAGGGACGCGCCGCTTCCTTCAAGTAGTGAAATTGGCACAGCTGATGCGGCACCCCGGGCAGGGCGGCAGCGACCGCTTGGCGGATACTGTGCTGGCCGTCGGACACGACCGCCACCACGGGCACCGGCAGGGCGGCCGTCACGTCGGCCAGCAGGCATTGCAGCTCGGCACGCGCCGATGACAGCAGGCTGCGCGCGCACAGCACTTGCCCGGACAGCGTGTCGCGTACCACCCACAAGACCTCATGGCCGACATCGGGCTGCAGGCCGTCAATGGCAAGGATCGCGCGTCCCTGGGCAGCCAGTTGCGCGGCGCGTTCGGGCAAGGTATCGAGTGCCAGGCTGAGCAGAATATCGTACTGCGTCAGCAGGTTCGAGACGCTGCGTTCGGCCAGGTCGACACCTTCCTGGCGCAACTGCTGGAAGATCTCGGGACAAGAGCGATGTTCGCGATAACGCAACTGCCCCACGCG
>NZ_JAFCTQ010000096.1:0-746 GCF_049896105.1 Janthinobacterium sp. PSPC3-1
CGCCGCTTCCCAGCGGTGTGAGGCCATCATCTAGCAAATCAACACCCAGTTCAAGACGGCGCTGGCTTTACGCTTACAGAATTTAAGGGTCTTCGCACGATACTCGTGCCCGATCTGTTGTTTGCTTTTCATTCAAAAAATCCTCCACGTTGTTATCTTGTATAGCGTATTTGGTGGAGGTGGCAGTCAGGTACATTCAACTTCTGGAACCTTGTCGTTCAGGACGCTCTCTTTCGTTGTTTCTGCTGATAGCTCTTCAGGTGGAAACATCATATCTACGGTGTTCGATAGTGTTGGTAAGCGCCTTTTCTCCGCCCGTTGGGCTGCGCGGAGTTGAAAACTCCTTGCGGGGGCAGCGTATTTGGCTTCACGGGCTGGACGCCCTACCAAATACTTCGGGCTGGCGCCCGATGCCCTGCGGCCCCGAGCTGCGCTCGGGTTACCCGCTTTCTGCGGCGCCCAAAGCTTACGCTGTGGGCGGTCCCGAGGGACTCGACCTTATCCTTCGGAATGCGGTCGACCTTGAAACCAGGTAACCCGACCGCAGTCGGGGCCGGGGGCTCTCGCCCCCCGGTGGACGGTCAGCGCTCGGGGCGCTTCAATTTGACCTGGACGGTCAATTGCCCTTCCACCGGCTCCCCCGATGGCACTGTCCCGCGTGGGCGCGGAACTGTGGTGGTCAAGTAATTTCGGACACAACGATAGGTTCACGTGCTGCCATTTTCCGTTCGTAGACGGTGGGCGGC
>NZ_JAFCTQ010000097.1:0-734 GCF_049896105.1 Janthinobacterium sp. PSPC3-1
TATCAGTAGTTTCATCACATCAACTCCTGCGTCGTTGCCTATCAGGCTTTGACAGCAAAAATTGACGAATTACTTAGCACTGAAAAATGGCGTCAATTTCATGATCGAGTGTCATTGACATACAACTCAGTTCCCAATGGGTATTTCGGGATTTTCAAAGAAATTGCTGACCTGATTGTTACCCTGGGACAAGCTGGGCTGCACATTGACTCGGGCTTTGTGCCGGACATTAGTGTCGGGCAGGCGTGGGCCGCACATTGGAAAAAGGGAACGCTAGGTGGAATATACGGTGAGCGAATTAAATTTGAGCACAACTACCCAGATTATTTTCCGCAAGCGGCATCCAATCCACAAGAGCCATGGTGCTACCCGGAAATTGCTCTCGGCGAATTTCGTCGATGGTTTCGCGAGACTTATGTTGGCGAGGGGAAGTTGCAAACTTATATCGAGGGCAAGGTAAGGGATAAGTCCTTACCATTGTCATTTGCACAACTTGCTCTAGCTGCTTACCAAAAAGAATAGTGTCCAGCCCGCCGCGCGGGCTTTTTTTCCGAAGCTCCTAAGTAATTCGTCAATTTTTGCTGTCAAAGCCTAATAGGTAACGACGCAGGAGTTGATGTGATGAAACTACTGATACTACAACCGGCTGAACAGCAAACTGAGGTACCCTGACTTTTTCGGACACTCTAGTTTGGTAAACTTCACCAACTGGAGAACTTATGACACGCTCAACA
>NZ_JAFCTQ010000098.1:0-697 GCF_049896105.1 Janthinobacterium sp. PSPC3-1
GTAGATACTGTTATCCCCGTCAAGCGTTGTGCAAGGTCGGATCAAATATTTTTCCAGACCTGAGCACACCGAATGCCACATGCACCAGCTTGCGCATCATGGCGCCGATGATCAGCTTCGGCGCCTTCCCAGCTGCGTTAAGCCGTTGACCGAAACGCTTACCCCACTCGGTTCTGTGTACGGCCACCATAGCCGGCATATACAGGGCTTTGCGCAGGAAGCTATGGCCGATCTTCGACATGCGCGGCTTGCCACGAACGCTCGATCCTGACTCGTGCTGGCGTGGATCGAGGCCGGCAAACGCCACGGCTTGCTTGGCGTTATCGAAGCGTTCCGTGTCGGCGTAGTACGACAGCAGGACGGGAATCGTACGCTCTCCCAGGCCAGGAATGCTGTCAAGCAGCTCGCGCTTGTCGCGTAAATCCGGATCATCGTCGATATGGCGCTTGATGGCGCGAATGAGTTCCTTGATTTGCCTATCGAGCCACGCAATGTGGTCTTCGATACCTTGGCGTACCGCTTCACGCGCGACATCGAGACGGTTCGTCTCCTGCAGTCGCATCGCTTGCAGCGCCTCCAGGCGCAGCACCATGGCGCGCAGTGCTTGTGCAGCGGGCGATGGCGCTGTCCACGGCTGCGGTTGGCGCTCATGGGCAAAGTCGGCAATCAACTGCGCGTCGACCTTGTCGGTCTTGGT
>NZ_JAFCTQ010000099.1:0-607 GCF_049896105.1 Janthinobacterium sp. PSPC3-1
CGACACCCACAACCCCGAGGGCGGGGGCGCTGAGCGCTACCTCGAGCAGATGGCCGCCGGCCTGGTCCGGCGCGGCGCGCGGGTGACCATTCTGAGCGCCGCCCACGCCGCCGCTCCCCCGGACGAGACCGTCGACGGCATCCGCTTCCTGCGGCGCGGCAGCAAGCTCACCGTCTACCTCGAGGGCATGCGCGCGCTGGCGCGCGGCGAGCTCGGCCACCTCGACGCCGTTCCTCGAGCAGGCCGCTGCGCTGCTGGCCGCCGACCCGGTCATAGGCAGCGTGATCGCGAGCGTCTCCGAGCGGATCGCCCGCGAGGTCGCGGCGGGGCACGACTCCTGGTCCGAGGTGGGCGCCCCCTTCGAGCGGTGGTGGCTGGTGGTGCGCGACGCGACCGGCGCGGCCGTCAGCGCGGCGATGCGCACGGCGCCCTTCGCCCCGCACCCGACGTTCTCGCTGCCGATGCCGCCGGCGGCGGCCCGTGACCTCGCGGCCCTGCTGCACGGACGCGGCGAGCTGCTCGGCGGGGCCAACGGCGCGCTCCCGGGAGCCGAGGTGCTCGCCCGCGAGACCGCGCGGCTGTGGGGCGGCGAGATGGTCGTGCGCAA
>NZ_JAFCTQ010000100.1:0-606 GCF_049896105.1 Janthinobacterium sp. PSPC3-1
GGGCCTGCACGATGGAAAAGGAAGTGAAATTGCATAGACAGCTAGGATGTTGGCTCAGAAGCAGCCATCATTTAAAGAGTGCGTAATAGCTCACTAGCCGAGTGGTTTTGCGCCGAAAATTTACCGGGGCTAAGCACATTACCGAAATCGTGGACACGCACCGTCAGGTGCGCGTGATAGGAGAGCGTTCTAAGGGCACTGAAGCAGGACCGTGAGGACCTGTGGAGCGCTTAGAAGTGAGAATGCCGGTATGAGTAACGAGAAACTAGTGAGAATCTAGTTCACCGGATGACTAAGGTTTCCTGGGGAAGGTTCGTCCGACCAGGGTTAGTCGGGACCTAAGCCGAGGCCGAAAGGCATAGGCGATGGATAACAGGTTGAGATTCCTGTACCGGTTAATTGCGTTTTAAGCGAAGGAAAGACACAGAAGGCTAAGTAATGCATGCCGCTGGTTGTGCATGTTCAAGCTGCGAGCCAGGGAATGAGTCAAATGCTTGTTCCCGTTCACGTGAGCAGTGACGAGGACTGAAGTTTAGTAAGGAAGTTACTGACGTCACGCTGTCAAGAAAAGTTTCTAGCTAGTGATTAACCGCCCGTACCGCAAAC
>NZ_JAFCTQ010000101.1:0-570 GCF_049896105.1 Janthinobacterium sp. PSPC3-1
TGCCGCCCACCGTCTACGAACGGAAAATGGCAGCACGTGAACCTATCGTTGTGTCCGAAATTACTTGACCACCACAGAGGCGAGCCCTGTCCAGCGTCCCGATCGAGACATTGAGCAGCGCCGCAGTTTCGTTTGGGGACAGCATGAAAACCTCCCGTTCCTCGGCGCTCAAGGCCGTCAACGAGCGGACGAGATGAAGGTATTCCGCTTTCGCTGCGGGAGTCAGCTCGGATTTCCCAGTGTTGGCCATTACGTCTCCGTTGCGAGTGAGTGAGTAAGTTATGGGCGTCCCCAGCCGCCTGCTGAGGAAGTGTAGCCTAAAAAATCACAGACCGGCGCGGATGGGTGTTGCGTTGGCGCACAACTAACGCGCTGCATCGCGCCCGCTTTGGAGCGCGCTTTTTTGATTGAGTCCGCAAATCCTGATTTGCGCTGCGTTGCGCTTCGCGAAGGTTTCGCCGCGTAGTTTTGCCAGGCTTTTTAGCGCGCATCATGAGGTACCCTGACTTTTTCGGACACTCTAGTTTGGTAAACTTCACCAACTGGAGAACTTATGACACGCTCAACAAC
>NZ_JAFCTQ010000102.1:0-558 GCF_049896105.1 Janthinobacterium sp. PSPC3-1
GACCCGAGAGCATAAAGTCCCGTGCTTCCATCCATTCGACAAGAAGAAATTCATGCGGATGAGCCAGTCCGATCAAAAGGCATATTTAAAGGAAATGGCCAAGCAGCTCAAGCGGCAGGAGGATGCAATCAATAGCTTAACTGCCAGCCAATACAAGGATGCTAGGGATGCCTTCAAGGCCGTGAATCGTAATCCAGTTGCGGACATGGCACAAGCGGAGGTCAGAAACCAAGCTACCGCGAATATCAGGATGAATATTATTAAGAGTTTACGCAAGAAAGGTATGAGTGCAGCCGATGCAAAGAAAGAAGGGATTATTCGTACTGAAGCAGTGATGGGTAAGCTTGCAGCACTACATGACCCTGACATGGTGGCAGGCGGCTGGATGCGCGCTAAAACTTTAGGAATAGGGCGCGCCGATGTAAATTCGTCAATTGGCGCTAAGTAATTCGTCAATTTTTGCTGTCAAAGCCTGATAGGTAACGACGCAGGAGTTGATGTGATGAAACTACTGATACTACAACCGGCTGAACAGCAAACATTGCGCGACATGGGTGT
>NZ_JAFCTQ010000103.1:0-520 GCF_049896105.1 Janthinobacterium sp. PSPC3-1
ACCTCCTCGAGGCACCGGCCGGCTCCCGCGACCGGCTGCGCGAGCGGGTGCGGCGCCACGGAGCCAGCCTCGACGGCCCGGTCGTCGTCGCCGCGGTCGGGGTCGAGGGCGTCGAGCGCCACCGGGCGGGCCGTGCCGCGGTGGCCCTCGCGCGCCGCGGCTCGGGGCTGGCGGGCGAGCACCGCGGGGCGATCGTCGTGGTGGTGCCGGGCGAGGACCCCGAGCGGGTCGGCGCCGACCTCCAGGCCGCGGTCGCGGCCCTCGACGGCACGGCCACGGTGGGTGTCACGGCGGCCAGCGACGTGCTGCGCGAGGACCGGCTGGTGGCCGCGCACGACGAGGCCCGCCGCTGCCTCGACACGCTCGTGCGCCTGGGCCGCACCGGCGAGGTCAGTGCCCCGTCCGGCCTCGGCGTGGCCCGGCTGCTGCTCGGCGACAACAGCCCCGCGCACGTCGCGACGTTCGTCGACACCATGCTCGGCCCGGTCCGGTCCTGGGACCAGCGGCGCGGCACCGACCT
>NZ_JAFCTQ010000104.1:0-502 GCF_049896105.1 Janthinobacterium sp. PSPC3-1
CCGGATAACAACTGAAACCACATGGTTTCAGTTTGAAAGGCGCGTTTGCGTCGCTCTTGGAGGGACCCGCGGTCCATTAGTTAGTTGGTAAGATAAAGGCCTACCAAGACGATGATGGATAGCCGAACTGAGAGGTTAATCGGCCACATTGGAACTGAGACACGGTCCAGACTCCTACGGGAGGCAGCAGTAGGGAATCTTTCACAATGGGCGAAAGCCTGATGAAGCAACACCGCCAGCGTTCATCCTGGCTCAGGATGAACGCTGGCGGTGTGCCTAATACATGCAAGTCGCGCGCACTCCCGTAGATGATTTTGATGCTCTGCATCAAATGATTCTACATTCGAGTGAGCGGCGGATGGGTGAGTAACACGTGGGTAACCTGCCCTTGAGTCTGGGATAGCATCTGGAAACGGATGATAATACCGGATAACAACTGAAACCACATGGTTTCAGTTTGAAAGGCGCGTTTGCGTCGCTCTTGGAGGGACCCGCGGTCCAT
>NZ_JAFCTQ010000105.1:0-501 GCF_049896105.1 Janthinobacterium sp. PSPC3-1
CAACGTGGCCCGGGGTGTCGATGATGTTGATGTGGTCGCCGCCGAGGACGACCGGGATGGCGCCCGACCGGGCGACCTTCTCCACCGCGGCCTCGAGCCGGCCGAGGGTCGTCTCGATGTCGCCGGGCGGGAGCTCGACGTCACCGGCGTCGACGACGCGCAGGTCCTGCAGCCCGTCGGTGCGCAGCGCCAGGCTCGGCCGCGAGCCGTCGTGCGGGAGGTAGTCGGTCATCCGGATCGCCTGCGGCCCGAATCGGGTGCCCGGCCGGTGGGAGGTGCCGCCGTCGAACGGCGCACCCAGCACGACGACGTCGGCGTCGGCCGCCACCTGCTCGGGGTCGGTGGAGGCGGTGAGGGTCGCGGTGGAGCTGACCATCGCGTGGTCGGAGGCGTTGCCGGTGCCGGTGACGGCGTAGCCGGTGAAGTCGACGCCCGTCGAGCCGAAGATCCAGTCGACCTGCATGCTCGGCGGCGGCGCACAGCTGCCGCCGGTGCTGCCAC